>CAZWVG010000003.1:0-71410 GCA_964637355.1 uncultured Gemmatimonadaceae bacterium | reverse complement strand
TCATGAGTCGCGTGCCGGTGCGGGCGCGTTCGAGGATGGCGTCCGAGTCGAGCGAGGCGGTCACGGCGCTCGAGCGACCGGTCGTCACGTGCATGCGGAGTCAGGATCAGGATGGGAACGCCGTGACACCTTCACGGCTCGCTGAATCCTACCGCGCCTGACGACAATTGTTCAGCACCCGCAGGGCTCGATTCCTCCCACTCGACCGGGAGAGATTCAGTTCACCAATTCGAGCAGTACCGGGTGGTCGGGCACGCTCAGGCGTACCGAGCGGACGGTGCTGTACGAGGCGGTCGGAGCCGTGCCGATCAGCGGCGTGAACACGGTGATCCTGGAGAACGCGCTGGGGAAGTCCACATCGACCGTGCGCGCCGCTGCGGACAGATCGCTTCGCGTGACCTCGTCGTAGCTGCGCGTGTTCTGCCACAGGAGGAGGTATCGGCGTCCGTCCGCCTTCTCCACAAGCAGCCGGTGCACACTCGCAGTATCGCCCGAGAGGCTCACCCGCAGGGCGTGTGTAGCGAACACAGGCGCGCTGCGATCGCCGAGGAGCGCGATGAGGTTGCGAAGCGCGGTGAACGACGGCTTGCGGCTCCCGTCGTTCCGCAGCAATCCGAAGTGAAACTCCATCTCGGCAGGGTCGGTCCCTTCGTCGATGAGTTCGTAGGCGAAGGTGCGCTGCACGCCGGCATTGAAGAGCTCGAGGAACTCCCGAAGGATGTACTTGGCCTGCACCCCTTCGCTCACCGCCCAGTGCCATGGGTTGGTGGAGACTGGCGATGTGTGGTAGCCCATCTCGGTGGCGACAAGCGGGCGAGTGCCGGCGATCGCGCGGACGCCACTCGCGTGATCGGCGAAGTTGCTCCCCGGGACCTTGCCACCATCGTAGGGGTGAATCGTCCCCGCATCCATCCACGCACTCAGGTCGCCGACCTGCGCGGCAGCGGAGGCGAACGCCATCGAGGGACCGAGGACGCGGTGCTTCGACGACATCTGGGGATCGCCCTTCACGAGCGAGTACAGCGCGCGCTGCAGCTGGCGGTCTTCCTGCGCGAAGGTGCTGCGTCCGGAGATGTCGTGCTCGTTGAGCCCTTCCCACGCGTCGATGTTGTCCACGCCGATGCGGTCGCGCAGGTCGCGCACGTGCGAGACGTCGCCATAGTCGCTCCCCGGGCCGGTGGCGGTGCGACGCGGCGAGACGATGACGGTGAACTTCGCTCCCGTCGCTGAGGCGAGCTCGCGCCAGCGCCCGTAGACTTCGCGCATCCAGTCCTCGTTAGGGAGCGAAGTGCCGCCGTCGCGCAGGTGGCGCACGCCCAGCTCCTGGAGGCGCGGGACGATGATGGTGCGAAAGCCGCTTCCGTAGACGCGGTCGAAGTAGCTGAGATGTACGTTGACGCCGATCGACGAGACGAAGTCCTCGGCGCGCGCCGGCACGAGCGATTCGAAACGCTGATTGGTGACGCGGAGCGTCGTGGTATCGGCCAGTCGCCCCATCGAGGCCACGAGCCGAGCCGTCCCCTCGGCGCGCGGGGTGATCCACCCGCCGTCGGCGGCGCTGGCGACCGAGGGATCGAGACTCTTCCAGCTGACGGCGTCTCGCACGCGGAGCCCCAGCCCGTTGGTGTAGCGAACCGTGGCGTCGAGGCGCGCGCCGTCGGTCAGGGTGAGCGTTCCGGGATCGGTCGCGAGTTCGAGCGCGGACGGATGTACGCCGGTGAGGAGCGTGGCGAGTCCGATGCAGACCGCGCGTCCCGCGACTGTCGCGGTCACGCGCGTACGACCGGAGTCCAGCGGAATCACCAGGTCTCCCTCCATGCGAGCCACGGCGCTGTCGGTGACTTGCCAGCTGGCGCTGGCTGCGGCGGAGTGGTTCGCCGTCCACAGACGTGACAGGCGAACGGTATCCCCGATGACGACGGTGAGTTCCATGGGGGCGTAGACGCCTGAGCTTCCGGCGTCGCGGCCACGAATGGAGGGGATCGGGCAGAGCGGGGGAGCGGCGCCTTGCGACTCGGCGAGTGCATGCACGGCCACGGGCGGAGTGACGTCGACACAGCCGACCATCAGACCCGCGAGTACGCACGTGACCAAGCTCCCGGCAGCGGATCGGTGGATCCGCGCCGCGTTCCAGCGCTGCACCTGCACCTGTCACCATCCACGAAGCGTTCGGCAGCCCGACCGGCATGGCACCGTGGTGGTGCTGCAGCCTCGAGGCTTTGCGTCGCCGGCTTTCGCCGGCTTTGCCTTTCTCGCGCCTGCGGGCGTGGAGCGTGGTCCACATGCAGGGAGCGTTGGGGGGGCGCGAGACAGACTCGGCCGCACCACCCCTCACGAAGTGATTGTCGACAGCATGGCGCGAGAACTTCAGCGTCGGGCCACGCGAGCCGGGCGGGTGTCGTGCGTCACACTCTGTCGTGCACCCCTGATCCTGACGGGACCGCACGAATCTGCGGGCCCACCGCGAGGGCTCGGGGCACGGCGGGCGAGCGACGGATGCAACATGTCACTAGACAACCCGAGGCGGTGTCGCGGGTATGAGTCGGTTCACGTCGCGAGGAGAACGAATGGGAATGCACAAGTACGCACGCTTCGGCGTGATGATCGCCACGTCGACGGCCGTGATGCTCGGCCTCATGTATCTCAACACGTACCAACTCGACCACGTGTTCTGGAGCCAGACACGCTTCTGGATGGCGATCGTGATGGGGAGCGCGATGGCGATCGTCATGCTCGCGTTCATGCGGGGGATGTACGAGGATCGCCGGACGAACCTCGCGATAGTCGGCGGGAGCGTGGTCGCCTTCGCGCTCGCACTCTGGCTGGTGCGGAGCCAGTCCACGGTAGACGACGTGTCCTGGATGAAGGCGATGATCCCGCATCACTCGATCGCCATCCTCACGAGCGAGCGCGCGCACATCAGCGACCCGCGCGTGCGCGCCCTCGCCGACGGCATCATCGAAACGCAGCGGAAGGAGATCGGCGAGATGGAGGCACTCATCGCGGACCTCGAGCGCAAGCGCTGACGCGGCGACCGCGTTCGGCCAGTCGAGTCTCCTGCTCACTCTATCGAGCGACGGAGCGCTCTCCCCACGCGGCCGTGTGAATGTGCCCGTGGGGTGAATGGTCCGCGCAGCGCGATGGCGTACGTTCGTGTATCGGTTGCACCATGCACCCGAATACCAAACGGAGGAACGCATGGCTCAGCACGCGCTCGTCGGGATCTACCAGACCCGCCAACAGGCTAGTAACGCCGTGGACTTGCTGCGCGAACACGGCTTTCGCAATGAAGACATTTCGGTCCTGCTCCCCGACAACGTGGGGACGAAGGATTTCGCGCACGAGAAGAACACCAAGGCGCCCGAGGGGGCTGCCGCGGGTGCCGCGACTGGCGCGGTGATCGGCGGAACGTTCGGCTGGCTCCTCGGGATCGGCGCCCTCTTCATTCCCGGTGTCGGACCGTTTGTCGCCGCAGGGCCGATCGTCGCAGCCGTGAGTGGCGTGGGTGTGGGTGGCGTCGTCGGCGGTCTTTCCGGCGCACTCATCGGAATGGGGATCCCCGAGTTCGAAGCGAAGCGCTACGAGGGGCTGGTGAAGAGCGGCAAGATCCTCCTTTCGGTGCACACGGACAACTCGGAGTGGTCCGGTCGCGCGCACGACATCCTCGAATCCACCGGTGCCGACGACATTTCGAAGGTCGCGGAAGCCAAGGGCGACTACGCGAACTCGGAGCGTCCGGCCCCGCGCGTCACGCCGTGATGCACTGATCCCGGCGGGCGCGCGCCGCGCCGGCCGACACGGATTGCATTGCACCTGCGGGCGTCATCGCGCAGGGTCGGGAGTTCCTCGACCGTGCTGCGGTGACGCCCGCCTCCCTTTCGCCTCTCCCTCGCATGGCAACCGCCACTCCTGCGCGTCGTCCGCCTCGCCGGACCCGCGCTCCCAAGTCGCCGCACGCCGAAACGCGGGATCCCGAAGCGCCGGATGCCGATCCGTCGCCCAAACGGCAGAAAGCATGGTTCACCCGCTTCGCCAAGTCGACGGCGCGCTTCACCGGACGCCCGGTCGCCTTTCTGCTGGCCTTCGGTACCATCATCGCGTGGGTCGTGTCCGGGCCGCTGTTCCACTTCAGCGATACCTGGCAGCTCGTCATCAACACCGGGACGACCATCGTGACCTTCCTGATGGTCTTCCTCATCCAGAATACGCAGAATCGCGACTCCGAGGCGATGCACGTGAAGCTCGACGGGATCATCAGCGCGATGGACGGTGTGCAGAATTCGCTGCTCGACCTCGAGGAGTTGGAGGAGGAGGATCTCGACAAGATCCGTGAGCGCTATCGGCGCCTGGCGGAACGCGCCAGGGCGAGCGAGGACGCGAGCGAAGTCGACGGTGGCCACAGCGACGAGCGTTCCCCATGACTCAACGCTGGCGGTGCGCGCTGGTACTCCTGCTATCGGCGTGTGGACGTTCGGCGCAGCTGACGGTCGCCGAGGGGACGGGAGCGACACCCAAGCTCCCCGCACCCTCGACGTCGTTGATCCCATCGGTGCACGTCGTCACCGCGAAAGGATGGCGCGCCGGCGACGCGCCGGTCGCCGCGGCAGGGTTGGTGGCAACCCCGTTCGCCCAAGGGCTCGTCCATCCCCGCTGGCTCCACGCCCTGCCTAACGGTGACGTACTGGTCGCCGAAACCAACGCGCCACCGCGCCCCGAGGACGCGACGGGGATTCGCGGGTGGTTCTTTCGCCACTTCATGAAGCGGGCAGGCGGCGCGGTCCCCTCGCCCGACCGCATCACGCTTCTGCGCGATGCGGACGGCGATGGCGTGGCGGAGCGGCGCTTCATCCTGCTCGACCGGCTCACCTCTCCCTTTGGCATGGCGCTCGTGGGACACACGCTCTACGTCGCCAATACCGATGCGGTCGTGCGCGTGCCGTTCGCCGCTGGCGACACGGTCATCACCGCTGTTCCGGCCAAGGTCGTCGATCTTCCGGCGGGGCGACGCAATCACCACTGGACCAAGAGCCTCATCGCATCGCCGGATGGGTCACGCTTGTATGTCGGCGTGGGCTCCAACAGCAACGCCGCGGAGAATGGAATGGCGGTCGAGGAAGGACGTGCGGCGGTGTGGGAGCTGAATCCGTCGGACGGGAGTCACCGCATCTACGCGTCGGGCTTGCGTAACCCGGTGGGGATGGCCTGGCAGGGCGATCGCCTGTGGGTAGCGGTGAACGAGCGCGACGAGCTGGGCCCCGATCTCGTCCCCGACTACATGACAGCCGTACGCGAAGGCGCCTTCTACGGATGGCCGTACAGCTACTTCGGCACGCACGTCGACACACGGGTCAAGCCGCCTCGACCGGATCTGGTCGCCACGGCGACTGTGCCGGACTACGCGTTAGGCCCGCACACGGCGTCGCTCGGATTGCTGAACGCCCAGGGCAACACGCTGGGGGCGTCGTACGCACGCGGCATGTTCGTCGCGCAGCACGGGTCGTGGAATCGCGATCCGTTCAGCGGCTACCGGGTGATCTTCGTCCCGTTCTCGGGCGAAACGCCCGCGGGTCCGTCGTACGAAGTCCTGATCGGCTTCCTTCGCGGCAACGGCGAGGCGAACGGGCGCCCGGTGGGACTCGCGTTCGACCGCGGAGGGGCGCTGCTCGTCGCCGACGACGTCGGCAACACGGTGTGGCGGGTCGCGCGGGCGAAGTAGCGGACGTTAGGCGCGCCGGAGGGTAAGGACGCCGGGGGGAATCGATCGTGCGTGACCGCCACCCCGCTTCCGCTGCAGCCGCGCAAGAGACGCGGATCCGGCGGTCCGTGACCGGAAACGCGCGAGGTGCATGACGAGCATTGCTCGCCATGCACCTCTCATGCGCCACCTCGCGGCGTCGCGTCCCGTGTATTTCCGCTCGACCCGCTGACCCCCCCCATGGAGCTGCGCAGTCGACTTCGCGGCCGCCGCTTCCCGCACGCTCGCTGCTGCTTCGCGTTTGGTTTACCGGCGCGGGGATAGTATCTCACGCATTCGCGATCCGCGAAATTCGTCGCAAGTGAGGATTATCCCTCTCTCCTACGAGGGGCCCGCCGAAATCAAGTCGGAACAGTCGGTCCTCGCCCGGAAGGGGCTGTTTCGGACTCTCCCTGCCGGACAATTCTTCGCCCTCGACTGGCCTCGTAGCTTCCTCGAGCACTGCCAAGGAGCCATCTGCACATGAGCGAGGAGTCGAGCAGGAGCGAGGCCCCCGACGGGGCGCGTCCCGAGCTCGTCGTCGGCGTTGGAGCGTCGGCTGGCGGGCTCGAAGCGTTCCGCGAACTGTTGGTGGCCCTGCCGAGCGACGCCGGACTCGCGGTAATTCTGGTGCAGCACCTCGATCCCACGCACCCGTCGCTCCTCGGCGAGCTGGTCGCGTCGCGAACGGAGATGCGCGTCCGCGATGCCGTGGACGGCGAAGTGTTGGCGCGCGACACCGTCTACGTCATCCCGCCCGACACCTCGCTCGCCGTGCGCGACTGGCGCATCGAACTCACGGCGCCGCGGCTGGTGCGCGGCGTCCGCCTTCCGGTAGACCACCTGTTCACATCGCTCGCGCGCGAATTCCCTGGGCGTGCGGTGGGGATCGTGCTCTCGGGGGCGGGGAGCGATGGGAGTGCGGGCGTACGCGAGCTGCGTCGCGCCGGCGGTCTGGCGATCGCACAGGACCCTTCGACAGCGTCGCAACGAGGGATGCCGCAAGCAGCGATCGACACGGGCTTCGTGGATGCGGTGCTGCCCATCGAAGAGATGCCCGAAGTCCTCGCGCGATTCCGAAACCTTCCGGCGTCGGCGTTAGGCAGCGACGTGCCGGACGACGAGGCTACCGAGACCGAGGCGTCGGAGGCGTCACTCGGCACGCATGCAGGGGAGTCGCGTCGAGGCCAGTCGTCTGCGTACGAAGCGGACGCCCCACACTTTGCGCGTCTCGGCACGATTCTCGAGGTGCAGGCAGGCTTTCCGCTCCGCTCGTACAAGCGATCGACGGTCGAGCGGCGCGTCCTCCGTCGCATGCTCCTCGCGGGCTTCGACGATCTCGAGACGTATGTCGATCATGTGCAGAGCTACCCCGCCGAGCAGCAAGCGGTACTGCGGGACCTCCTCATCAGCGTCACGGAGTTCTTCCGCGACGAGGAAGCATTCGCCGCGCTGCGGACGATGGTGATAGACCCGATGGTCGAGCGCTCTACCAGCGGCGATACGCTGCGGGCGTGGGTGAGTGGGTGCGCCACCGGGGAAGAGGCGTATTCGATCGCGATCGAGATGCTCGAAGGCGTCGCGCGCGCGCGCAAGGCGCTCAACGTCCACGTCTTCGCGACCGATGTGGACGCCGATGCGCTCGCGTTCGCGCGAGCCGGTGCGTATTCCCCGACGAGTCTGGAGTCGGTTCCCGACGAGCTGCTCACCCGCTACTTCCGCCAGGTCGATGGGCGCCACTACAAGGTGGCGCAGCGGCTGCGCGACGCCGTGTCGTTCGCAGCGCACGACATCACGCGCGATCCGCCGTTCTCGCGCATGCATCTCGTGAGTTGTCGGAACCTGCTGATCTACCTTCGCCAGCCGGTGCAGGAGCAGGTCATTCGCAACCTGCACTTCGCGCTCCTGCCGGACGCCGTCGCCTTTCTCGGCTCGTCCGAGTCGCTGGGTGCGCATCGCGCGCTCTTCGCGACGCTCTCGAAAAAGTGGCGGCTGTTTCGCAAGGTTGGCGTCTCGCGCGTCGTGGCGCCGGTGCGCGGCTCGGCGCGCCCGCGCCCGCTGGCGGGCGCGGGAATCGACGAAACGTCTTCTACTGCTCCAGCGCACACGACGAATACGTCGCGCGCGGACGCCGCGGGGCGCACGGCGCGCAACGCGCTCCTGCGGGCGATGGTGCCGCCAAGCGTTATTGTCGCGGAGACGGGGGAGATCCTTTTCATGCACGGCGAGCTCCGCCCGTTCCTGCGCTTTCCTGAAGGTGAGCCCGTCCTCGCACTCGGTGACCTGGTCGACGAGGATCTCTCGACGCGCACGCGCGCTGCGATGTACAAGTGCCGTCGCGACGGCGTTCGGGTGGAGGCGGTCGCGAGCCCCGTCCCGGGGCGACCGGAGATCCTCATCACCGCCAATCCCGCGTTCGACATCGCCGAGGGGGCAGTGACGCTGAGCTTCACGACGGTGAGCGCCTCGAGCCCTGCGTCCGAGGCGTCGATGTCGACGAGCGAAGATGGCGTCATTCGCCAGCTCGAGCGAGAGCTCATCGCCACCCAGGAAGACCTGCGCAACACCGTCGAAGAGCTGGAGTCCGCAAACGAGGAGCTGCGGTCGGCCAACGAAGAGTCGACGTCGGTCAACGAGGAGTTGCAGTCGACCAACGAGGAACTCGAGGCCACGACCGAGGAGTTGCGGTCGTTGAACGAGGAGTTGATGACGGTCAACGCACAACTGCGCGACAAGGTGGACCAGCTCGAGGTGGCGCACGACGACCTGTCGAACTTCTTCTCGAGCACCAAGATCGCCACGCTCTTCCTCGACGACCATCTGCTGGTGAAGCGCTTCACGCCGGCTGCGGAGACGCTCCTCAACATCGACCACGCCCACGTCGGACGCTTCATTGGCGACATCGCGCGCGACCTGCTGCAGGGCGGGCTCGTCGAAGCGACGCACGACGTGCTGGAGACGCTGGCGCCGAGTTCCACGGTGCTGCGAGACGGCACAAGTCGCTGGGTGTCCCGACAGATCCTTCCGTATCGCACCGAGTCGCGGCGGATCGAGGGGGTCGTGGTGACGTTCACCGACATCACCGACCTTCGGACGACCTCGGAACGACTCCTCGTGCGCGAGACGCAGCAGGCGTTGATCGCGCGGCTCGGCACGCGGGCGCTCGAATCGACCGATTTGCAGGCGTTTCTCGATCGCGTCGTGCGCGACGTGCAGCAGGTGCTCAGTTCAGACTTCTGCAAGATCCTGGAATTGCAGCCGGATGGGGATGTCTTTCGCTTGCGCGCCGGTGTCGGGTGGAACGAAGGACTCGTCGGCTACGCCGGGATTGCAGCCGGACTCGACTCGCAGGCCGGATACACCATCAACTCGCGCGAGCCGGTGGTTGTCGAGGATCTCGCGACGGAACGCCGCTTCCACGGCCCCGCGCTGCTGTTCGATCACGGCATCGTCAGCGGGATTTCGTGCGTGATCGGTTCGACGACCGAGCCATACGGGGTGCTCGGCGTCCACTCGCGCACGCGCCGTTCGTTCACGATGGATGAGGTGCTCTTCCTGCAGAGTGTCGCCGAAGTGATTGGGGGGGCGGTGCTGCGCGACGCTGCGCGCTCGCGTCTCTCATTCGGCTACGCTGCCACACGGATGCTGGCAGTAAGCGACAGTGCGCTCGATGCGGCGCGCCGCCTCTTTCTGTCGGCGGTGGACGAACTGGGGATGGAGGTCGGCGAATACTGGCATCGTGCAGCCGACGGGAGCCCGCTCGCACGACTCGCAGTCTTCGGACAGGGGGAGTTCACCACGGAACGGGTGCTGGCCGAGCTTCCGGCCGACGATTCGGCGCGCGGATTGCCAAGTCGCGTGATGGAGTCGCAGGAGGCCGAGTGGCTGTCGTCGCTCCAGACGATCGAACGCCTCCCGCAAGTCAACGCGCTGCGTGCGCTTGGGCTGCGCACCGGCGTGGCGATCCCGATCGTGAGTGGCGCCGCCGCGACCGGCGTGTTTTGCGCGTATTCGACACGCATGCTGCACGCCGACCGTGGCGCCTTGCGCGGCATCGAACCGATCGGCCGCGTGATGGGGGAGCACCTGCGCGGATTGGATCTCGAAGAGCGACTGCGCCAGACGGTGGACCAGGCGCCGCTCGGGATCGCCGATCGCTCGCTCGACGGAACCTGGCTTCGGGTCAACCAGTGGTTCTGCGATATCACCGGCTTCGATGCCTTGGAGCTCGTTGGCACGGCGCACGACTTCAGTGCCCCGAGCGCGCCATCAACCGATGCGCTGCAGCTTCGGCGGCTGCGCGAGGGCGAGCCGCAGTTCCGCGCCGAGCAACAGATCGTGCGCAAGGATGGTTCGCTCATCTGGGTGAATCACTCGGCGCAGGTGGTGCCGCAGCCCTCGGGACTCCCGTCGTATGCGGTCGTTGCGATGGAGGACATTTCGGCGCGCAAGACGGCGGAGTTCGAGCTGCGCGTGTCGGAGCAGCGGTTCCGCGAGGTGCTGCAACGATCGCCCGTTCCCATCATGCTCTTCGACGAACGTGGGAACGTCCTCGCCCTCAACGCCGCGTGGACGCTCGCGACGGGATACACAATGGCCGACGTGCCGACCGTCGACGCCTGGCGCGAACTTGCGTTTCGCGAACGCGCCGGAGAGATGGCCGCCCTCAGCCGCGACTCGTGGACCGACGGGCGGCGCGAGCACGAGTTCGAGCTCGACGTGCACACAAAGTCGGGGGAGCGCAAGATCTTCATATTCCGGGCGATCGAAATCGGGACCGCGGCCACCGGCGACACCCTGCGCGTGGCGACCGCCGCCGATGTCACCCACCAGCGGCAGTACGAGCGCGAGCTCCTGCGACAGAGCACCGAGAAGGACACCTTCATCGCGATGCTCGGGCACGAGCTGCGGAATCCGCTCGCGGCGGTGCTCAACGCGAGCGAGGTCCTGCAGACGATGCCCGACGACCAGGAGCGGGTGGCACGCATGCACGCGATCGTGTCGCGCAGCGCGCAGCACATGTCGTCGCTCCTCGACGGCCTGCTCGACATCTCGCGCATCACGCACGGCAAGATCACGCTCGACCGCCGCACGATCGACTTGCGGGCACTGGCAGCACGCGTGGTGGACGACACCAACACGCGGCTGCGGGGGACGCGACCGTCGATCGAGCTGCACCGGGGATCGGATCCGCTGTGGGTCGAGGGGGACGAGGTGCGGCTGGCGCAGGTGATCGACAACCTGGTCTCCAACGCGCTCAAGTATTCGCTCCCGGCCGGACGCGTCGTCGTGACACTCGAACGCACCGGGCGCGAGGCGCGCCTGCGCGTGCGCGACGAAGGTGTCGGGATCGAACCGTCGCTCCTGCCGCACCTGTTCGTCGCGTTCCGGCAGGGCGCGCAGACACTGGGGCGCGAGCAGGGGGGACTCGGCCTGGGGCTCGCCCTCGTGAAACTCCTCATGGAGCTGCACGGCGGAAGCGTCACCGCCAGCAACAACGAGCCCGGGCCCGGCGCGGAGTTCCTGGCGACCCTCCCGCTGGTCGACGCGCCGTCCGCCAGCCGCAACACCGCGCGTGAGCCGGCGCCCGCGCAGCAGACGCCCCGCACCGTGCTGGTGATCGAGGACAACCGGGACGCGGCGGAGACCCTGGCACTGCTGCTCGAGATGCGCGGATACGTCACGCACACCGCGGCGACCGGGGAGGAGGGACTGGACACCGCGCGCCGCATCATGCCCGACGTCGTGGTGTGCGACCTCGGGCTCCCGAACGGCGTGAGTGGCTACGACGTGGCGCGTGCGCTGCGCGCCGATCCCGCGACGCGCGAGGCGCGACTGATCGCGCTCAGTGGCTACGCCGGAGAGGAGGACCAGCGACGCGGGCGCGAGGCGGGCTTCGATGCGCACGCGGCAAAGCCGGTCGAACTGGACCAACTCCTGCGGCTGTTCTAGACGCTCGCCGCGGGACTACTGCCCGAGGAATTCTCCAAATGGGCGCAGCGCCGGCACGCGATCGGTGAGGATCTTGAGTGTGACCATGATCGGCACGGCGAGGATAGCGCCCGGCACTCCCCAGACGAATCCCCAGAGCATCACGCCGATGAAGAGCGCGGGCGTGTTGAGGGGAAACTGTCGCCCGAGCAGTGTCGGCGTGACCAGGTTGCTCTCGATCATGTTGAGAAAGAGGAACGAGGCCGGTACGAGGAGGGCGTGAGAGATCGTGTCGAAGACGGTGATCGACGCCACCGTGAACACGCCGACTACCATGAGCGGGCCGAGGTAGGGGATGAAGTTCAACATGGCGGCGAGCGTCGCGAACAGACCTGCATTCGGCATGTGGAGAAGCATGAGCACCAGCCACACGGAGAAGCCAAGTCCCACGTGGATCATGATCGAGGTGCGCAGGTAGCCCGACACGGCGACTTCGACCTCGTCGCTGATCTGTTTCGGGACGCCTCGATGATGCGCATTGTACGGGAGGACTTTCATGAGCTTGCGCATGAAGAGGTCCCCCGAGGCCAGGAGGAAGAAGGTGAGGAAGGTGACGCTCAGTCCCGCTACCGCGAGGTTCGCCACGCTGCCGAATACGCGTGATACGAGGCCGGGGCGCGCCGTTGCCACGACCATCGAGCCCTTCGGCGCTGAGCCGGTGGTGCCGGCGGCAAGCTCCTCGACCTTCTCGGCCGTCGCGGCAACCTTGGTGATGGAGCGCGTAAGCGCGCGTACCTTGCGCTCGACATCGTCGAGCGCGCCTGGCGCACGGTTGAACCAGCTCGCGGCGGGAGCGGCGAGCAGATACAGGGACGTCGCCACCACGACGACGAGGCCGAACACGACGAGCGCCGCGCCGACCGGCTCGCGAATGCCGCGGCGGCGGAGGCGGCGCACCGGTCCCCGCAGCACGAAACTGGCAAGGATCGCCACCACGACCGGAAGAACCACCGTGCGCGCCAGGTACAGGGTATACAACACGGCGAGAACGGCGAGCACCGTGACGGCAACGGCGGTGACGCCGTTCGAATCCATCCCCTGTCGTTCGGCCGGCGCCGCGTCGTCGCTGCTGCTGGTGATTAGCTCACCCGAAAAGATGGGACGTGGAAGGTGCAGGCCGCCGCGGCGGATTGCGCGTTCCATGGTGTCGCGCATGACCCGCGACTTTCGTTCTTCTGGCATGTCGACGACTGGGGAGGTGGGCTGGACGCGCGACTGCTTCATGTTGCAGCCGACCGGCGAGTCCGGCTATTCGCCGCCGGGCATGGGGGCGCCTACCTCTCACGGAGCATGGCGCACCAAACCTCGACATGCAACCCGCATCTCGCGCCGCCGCGCATGGCGTTGCGCCGTCCCACGCTACCCCGTCGCGGTACGGGAAGATCACGCCTGCGGGCGATGTGTGCGCCGAGACGCACGTCACATAATTCCGATGCACGACGCCCCGCCCCACGGCCAGTCCTGCTCACCGGAGTGACATGCCCGCCACACGCCCCATCTGGAAAGGACAGCTGCGCCTCTCCCTCGTGACGATCGCCGTCGAACTCTACAGCGCGACCAAGCCGAACGCGAAGGTCTCGTTCCGCCAGATCCACAAGCCGAGCGGGAAACCGGTGAAGTACGAGAAGGTGGTGCCGGGGGTGGGTCCGGTGGATCGCGACGACATCATGAAGGGGTTCGAGGTGCGCAAGGGCGACTACGTCCTCCTCACCGACGCCGAGATCGACGCGGTCAAGCTCGAGACGCGCCGAACGCTGGAGCTCACGCAGTTCGTGGGGGCGTGCGACATCGATCCGATCTACTTCGACAAGGCGTACTTCGTTGCACCTGCCGACGAACTCGCGGAAGACGCATTCCGGGTCGTGCGCGACGCCCTTCGCCAAACGGGGAAAGTCGGACTCGGTCAGCTCGCGCTGCGCGGGAAGGAGTACCTGGTCGCACTCAAGCCGACCGGGACGGGGATGCTCCTCGAGACGCTCCACTACGAAGACGAGATTCGGAAGTCCGACCCGTTCTTCGCGTCGATCCCGGCGAAGAAGGCCGACCCGGAGCTGCTCGACGTTGCGGTCGCCCTCATGGAGAAGAAGTCGGCGCCGTTCGAAGCCACCGCCTTCAAGGATCACTACCAGGCAGCGTTGCGCACCCTCGTGGAGGAGAAGGCCGCCTCCAAGGGGAAACGCGTGTCGGTGACGCCCGAGGAGGACAAGGCGCGCCCCGAAGGCGACAACGTCATCGACCTGATGGCGGCGCTCAAGCGGAGTCTCGAAGCCAACTCGGGCGAAAAGCGTGGCGCGAAGCCCAAAGGCAAAGCGTCGAGTGCAAGCACGCGACGCGCGGCACGCACGACGAAGGTGAAGGCGGCGCCGCGCCGCCGCGAGACGACGCGGGCCACCCGCAAGCGCGCGGGATAGCGTGAGTGCGCCGCGACTCCCGCGCTTCCGTACGCCGCAGCTGGCGACACTGGTCGCGCAGGTTCCGGCGGGGGACGGGTGGATCTACGAAATGAAGTACGACGGATATCGCTGCCTCGCGGCGATCGCCGGGTCGCGCGTGCGTCTCTACACGCGCAGCGGACAGGACTGGACGCAGCGATTCTCTCGCCTCGTCGAGCCGCTCGCGGCGCTCACCGCCGGCTCCGCGCTGCTCGATGGGGAAGTATGCGCCCTCGACGCCGCGGGAAGAACCGACTTCTCCTCGCTCGGCGGGGCCCTCTCCGATGGCGGCGCATTGGTCTACTTCGCGTTCGACCTCCTCGAGCAGGACGGAGTCGACGTGACGGCGCTCCCACTCGTCGAGCGCAAGGCGCGGCTTTCCGCCCTCCTTGCGGCTGGCGGGAAGCACGACGCCGTGCAGTTCGCCGAGCACATCGACGGTCGCGGGACGCAGGTGCTCGACGCGATCTGCCGTGCTGGACACGAAGGGGTGATCGCCAAGCGGGGCAATGCGTCGTATCGCGGCGTCCGCTCGGACAACTGGCTCAAGGTCAAGTGCACGCGCCGCGGAGAATTCGTGATCGTTGGATGGCGCGCCTCGGCTCGCCGGCGCGCATTTGCGTCGTTGGTCCTCGCCGAGCGCAGCGACGAAGGGCTCCGCTATAGAGGGCGCGTGGGGACCGGCTTCTCGCACGAGAGCGCCGCCGAACTGCAGCGCGCGCTCGATGCCCGCACCACGCGCCCCTTCGCGGTCGAGGGGATTCCCGCGACCGTCGCCCGCGGCGTACACTGGGTGAAGCCCGAACTCGTCGCCGAGGTGGCGTTCACCGAACTGACCAACGATGGCGTGCTGCGGCACCCGTCGTTCAAGTCGCTACGAACCGAGCAGGAGGGGACGCTCGTGCCCGTCGACCGCACCGAACTCTCGATTCGCGGGATGCTGGCCGCCGAGCTCCTCGGCGTTCGTCTCACGCACCCCGAACGCATCGTCTTCACGGAACAGGGAGTCACCAAGGGCGACCTCGCGGGCTACTACGATGCAGTCGCCGAACGCATGCTCCCGCACATCGTCGACCGACCGCTCAGCCTTCTGCGCTGCCCGCAGGGCGGTGCGAGCTCGTGCTTCTTCCAGAAGCACGACAGCGGTGGATTTCCCGAGGCGATGGACTCGGTGCGCGTCGCCGAGAAGGACGGCGACGAGCAGCCGTACTTCGTGGTGCACGATGTGGCGGGCGTGATCGCCGGGACGCAGATGAACGTCCTGGAATGGCACGCATGGGGCGCTCCCATCGCCGACGTCGAGCGCCCCGACCGATTGGTGTTCGACCTCGACCCCGATACCGGTCTCGCCTTCGGCGACGTGCGCGAAGCCGCGACCGAGGTGCGCGAGCTGCTGCGCGAGCTTGGACTCGAGAGCGTCCCGATGGTGAGCGGGGGGAAGGGGATCCACGTGATCGTTCCGCTCGCCGGCGACGTGGAATGGCCGGCCGCGAAGGACTTCGCCCATCGTGTCGCGCTCCGCCTCGCCGAGCGCGACCCGAAGCGCTACGTGGCGACGATGTCGAAGGCGGCGCGCGTCGGTCGCATCTTCGTCGATTACCTGCGCAACGAGCGCGGCGCGACGGCGATCGTCCCCTGGTCCACGCGTGCGCGCGAGGGAGCGCCGGTAGCCGTACCGGTGTCGTGGCGCGCACTCGAGGACATCCGCGCCGCCAACGCCTTCGGCATCGACGGCGCCATCGAGCAGGCCGCAGGGAAGGATCCGTGGCCGGACTTCTTCACCAGGCGCCAGCGCCTGCGCCCCGCGATCTCACAGTTGGGAGCGGAGTAGCCCGGCAAGGTGCTCGATGACCCGCTCGCCTAACGGGCGGCGCCGCCACATCTCGAGCGTGATGCGCTCGGCACGGGCACGGTCGGCGTCGAAGTCCTCGATCTGCCCGCTGGCAAAGTCGCGATCGTAGACATTGAGGTTCGCCTCGTCGTTGAGGCGAAAGGAGCGGTTGTCGAAGTTGGTGGACCCGACCGAGACCCACACGTCGTCGACGATCATCACCTTGCAGTGGTACATCGTGGGACGGTACTCGTAGATCTCGACCCCTTCCGCGAGGAGCGGTCCCCAGCGCGAGCGCGACGCCTTGCGCGTGATCTCGGTGTCGATCTTGTCGCCCGGGACGATGATCTCGACGTGCACGCCGCGCTTGCGCGCCGCGACGATCGTCTCGACGGAGAGATCGTCGGGGACGAAGTACGACGCCGCGATGCGGACATTCCGCCGGGCGCTGGCGATCGAGAGGAGATACATGAGCCGTACGCTCTCGCTCCCCTCGTTCGGTGCACTGCGAAAGACCTGGGCGCGGCAATCTCCAACCGCCGAAAGCGGAGGGAAGTATTCTTCACCGTGCAGTACCTCCCCTTCGGTCTTCATCCAGTTGTCGAGGAAGGCCGACTGCATCTGCGCGACGGCGGGTCCCTCCAGCCGATAGTGCGAATCGCGCCAGTGATCTTCGTCCTCGGCGTCGCCCATCCACTTGTCGGCGATCCCCACGCCGCCGGTGAACCCGACCTGCCCATCGACGACGAGAAGCTTGCGGTGCGTGCGGTTGTTGATGCGTCCAAGCGTGTACCAGCGCAGCGGATGGTACTTGCGCACCTGCACGCCAGACTCCGCCAGCAGCTGCAACAGCTCGGCGTCCATCTTCGCCGTCCCGATCCAGTCGAGCAGCACGTGGACCTTGACGCCTGCGCGCGATCGCTCGGCGAGCGCCTCGGCGAACGCGCGACCGATCTCCCCGGACCAGTAGATGTACGTCTCGAAGGTGATCGTCCGGCGCGCCTGACGGATCGCGTCGAGCATCGCCGGAAAGATCTCGCGCCCGTTCCGCAGCCCGTCGATGCGATTTCCTTCCTGCAACGACGGACCGAGGAGGTTCCCCATGGATCGAAGGAACTGCGGATCGGTGACTGCGTAGAGCGGCGTGATGCGCTTGCCGATCTTCTTTTCGCCGCTTGTCAGGTTGAGGAGGAGGAGCACCACGAAGGCCGTGGCGACTACGGCGATGAGGACGTCCACGTGACCGTTGGGGGGTGGGAGGTGTCGTGGCGTCCTACGATTCTACAGCGAAACGCTGCCGACGTCGCTCTGCATGCTGCCGCCGTCACCCGTCAGCGCGCCCTTCACCAGCGCGAAGAGCGACGCGACCTTGCCGCCCGGCGTGTCCCAGTATTCCGCGTGCTCGACGTCGACGCGAATGAGGCGCAGGTCGGGATCGTCGGGGCTGTCGAACCAGGCGCGCAGGATCGGGTTCCACAGCTCGCGTGCCTGCGCGCGGTCGTCGACGACTTGCGCCGTGCCAACCAGTGAGAGATAGCTCTCGGATCCCGTCGACGCATAGGCGAGGTTGACGCGCGCATCACGCTCGATGTCGTGCGCCGCATCGGAATCGTGCGAGGTGAAGAACCAGAGCGTTCCGTCGAACGGGGTGCGCTGCGTACTCATCGGCCGGCTTCGCGGATGCCCGTCGGCATCGAGCGTCACCAGCATGGTGATGGTAATGTCCTTGATGATCTCGGCAACCTTCTCTATCGACTCTTCGCGCGTCTTGGCTTGCATCGACGACTCTCCTGGACGGCGGTGATGGTCTCGTACTGGAATGTTTGGAAGTTCGAGCGACGCGCGAGCCGGGGAAATCAGGCGCGAGGGGGGTTCTCTCGTTGGACTTTTGGCGGATGGCGCAACGCGTGAGGTGATGCGAGCTATCCGGACGCCAGCACATCGCCCTCCAACCCGACGTCGCCACACCATGCCCCACTCTTCCGCGCGCGTGACGCAACGCCGCGACCTGCGCACTGGTCATTCGCTATGGGAAGATTCGGCGCAGCGGACGGTGCGCACTCGTGCGTTGCGCGGCGATGTCGCGGGAGACGTCGCCGTCGTCGGGGCCGGCATCAGCGGCGCGCTCATGGCGTACACGCTGGCGCGCGAGGGGGCGTCGGTCGTCGTGCTCGACCGGCGAGCGCCGGTGCTCGGGAGCACGCTCGCCAGCACCGCGCTACTGCAGTTCGAGATCGACCTCTCGCTCACCGAACTCTCGCGTCGCATCGGTCCGTCGCGTGCGCGTCGCGCGTGGCGTCGCTCGCTCGCCGGCGTGCGCGCACTCGCGAGGTTGGTCGCGGCCGAGAACATCCGATGCGGCTTCGAGCCGCGGCGGAGCCTGTATCTGAGCGGCGACGTGTACGGCGCGCGCGCGCTGGAACAGGAGGCCGACGTTCGTGCCCGCGCCCGGGTCCCCGGGCGCTTCCTGGATCGCGAGGCGCTCTGCCGTCGCTATGACATCGAGCGCACGGGGGGCATTGTGAGTCCGTCGAACGCGGTCGCCAACCCGGCGCAGCTGGCGGCGGCGCTCCTCCGTCGCGCGGTGCGCCACAGTGCTCGCATCTTCGCACCGGCCGACGTGCGCGACCTCTCCGCCAGCCGCAACGGTGTCCTTCTGTTTACCGGAGACGGGGCGACCGTGCACGTAGGCGACGCGGTGTTCTGCACCGGGTACGAACTCCCGCGCGCGTTGCCGCTGGCGGGACACGAGGTCAAGTCGACGTGGGCATTCGCCGCGCACTCCCGCACACCGCTCCCGCCCTGGCTCTCCGACACCGTCGTCTGGGAAGCGTCGGACCCGTACCTGTACCTTCGCACCACCCCCGCCGGTGCGATCATCGCGGGGGGAGAGGACGAGGACTCTGCGACGCGCCATGCGGACCCGGCGCTCCTGCCGCGCAAGGGCGCGACGATCGCGGCGAAGGTGGAGGCGCTCCTGCCTGGCGTCGAGTTGCAGCTGACTCATGCCTGGGGAGGCGCATTCGGAGAGTCGAGCACCGGACTGCCGATCATCGACCGCCTCCCGGGCTTTCCGCGGTGCCACGTGGTGGCCGGCTTCGGCGGGAATGGCATTACCTACAGCATGATTGCCGCTCAGGTCACGAGCGCCCGCCTGCGCGGGCGCCGCGACCGCGATGCCGACCTCTATCGCGCCCCGCGCTGACGCGCTGGGAGAGCGCCCGAAGGACGAGCGCCCTGCGGGGCACATGCGCTACCATCCCGGGCGCAACTGGAAACCGAAGACCCAGTTCTTTCCCGGTCGCTGGAAGGGGTGCGCCCAGTACACCTCGCCGATCGCGTAGCCGAAGAGGTTCATGCGCGCGGAAATCCCCGTGCTCACGACCGGGACGCGCTCCTGCGTCGTGCGGTCGAAGCGCAGGTTCACGTTGTCGCCCTGGCTCCAGGCGAGCCCGGCGTCGGCGAAGGGCGACAGCTCGAGCGGGAGCCAGCGGAACGGGATCAACCCAAACTGCTCGGTGCCAAACACCGGAATGCGCAGCTCCACGTTGGCGACCGCCACTCGGCTCCCCGCCAACCGGTCGAAGACCGGACACGAGTTCGTGCCGCTCCCCGCCTGGCACTCGGAGACATCGAAGCTCGTCGCGTCGTAGCCGCGCACGAGCGACGGCTGCCCCACAAACAGCGGTTGCATGCGCGGATCGTCGCTCCCCGAGCCGTAGCGCCCGTAGTGCAGCCCGCGGAATGCAAGCGTGAAGGGGCGGGCAAAGAGATAGCGCCGGTAGTCCGCGAGCGCCGTGGTGTAGTTGATCGACCCGAGGTTCGGTTCCACCTCGAAGCGATAGCGCCCTCCGGCCACCGGTGACGTGAAGGCGGAGAACGAGTAGTCACCGACGAAGGCGGCACTTGCGGTGCCGAAGGTGAGCGCCGACTGCGACGGCAGGTCGTCGCGCACGCGCCGCACGGCCGTTGACCCGACGACATAGAGCGATTCGACCTGCGTCCCGAAGCCGACACGCTGCCCGCCGACCGAGAACTCGAGGCGCCGAGTGGAGGAGAGCGGGTATTGCGTGATCAGCTTGAGGTTGTCGAAGTACGTGCGCTGGATGGTGCTGGTGTAGATGATCCCCGGGACGTCCTGCCCGTTGATGTTGAACGTCTCGTTTGCGTACTGCGCGTAACCGCCGGCGACCGGGACGTGATACGCTTGCGCCCCCCAGTTCCAGCGATGCTCGCGATTGAGGTAGAGCAGCTGGGCGCCGACGTCGCGGACGTCGCCTTGCGCCTGCACCACCGCCTGAAGCGCACGATTGCCCAACTGGTCGGAGAAGGAGAAGGCGATCCCGCCCGCCACGCCGGTCCCATACCCACCGCCAGCCGCAATGCCGAGCTCCGGACCGCCGATGTAGTCCAGGTGCAGCGACGAGTTGTACGACGCGCGCTGGAAGGTCGTCCCGCGCGGGAGACCGGTGACGGCATCGTCGAGCGACGCGTCGACGCGCGTCTCGCGCGCGGTCGCCGGGGGAAGGAGGCCGGTGTATGGCCCGCGGCTCGCCACCGCGATACCCGATTGCTCCCCCGACGAGAGGATCCGGATCGCGTACCCCTGGTCGTCGAAGACGGAGAAGGCCACGGTCCCCGTCTGCGTCGCCACCGACATGGCCGGCGACAGCGCGGTGATCCCGGAGACGCCGGTGGCGATATGGGTCAGGCGCGTGACGCTCCCGTCGTCGAGCGACTCCCGATACAGGTCGCTCACGCCGTCCTGGTCAGCGATGAAGAAGAGGGCGCGACCGTCAGGGGCAAAGCGCGGATTGATCGACTTGCCGTGCCCGAGGCGCGCGAGCAGGCGAACCTTTCCCTGCGCCACGTCGAGCAGCGCGAGACGCATCGGCCCAAACTTGAGAACACCGACATCGGTCTCGCTCCCCGCATCGGTCACGAACGCGATCGTGCGCCCGTCGGGGCTCCACGCCGGTTGCAGCTGCGCCTCGCGGTCGTGCGTGACGGCGCGCGCACGTGACGTCTCCAGATCGTACAGATACAGGTCCGACACCCCACCGACCAATCCGGAGAAGGCGATCGTGCGTCCGTCCGGGCTCCATGCCGGGTCGGCCATCGCGCCGACACCCTTCACTCGGATCCGGCGGGTGATGTCACCCGAGGCGACGTCCATCACGTCGATCTCGTTGTCCCCGTCGGCATAGACCACAAAGGCGAGCTGGCGCCCATCGGGCGACCAGGTGCCGGCCGAGCTGATGAAGCTCAAGGCGTCGAAGTGCGCATCCTGCGTGACCGACGTGAGTTGCCGGATCACCGTCCCCGTCGCCACGTCCGCCAGGTACAAGTCGACGCCAAAGAGTCCCCGGCTCGAGAAGTACGCCATGTAGCGTCCGTCGGGACTGATGGCCGGGGAAATGTTCTGCTCGCCGCGCGAGCCGGCAGGTGCAACCGCCTCCCCGATGGTGTTCGGCGCCTGACGAGCCGCGATGTCGGCGCCATAGGCCTCCCGGATTGCCGCATGCCACTGCGCGCCGAGCGAATCGACCGAAACGCCGAGCGCTTCCTGCACGCCGCGCTGCCACCCCGACTTCAGCGCTGCGCGATAGAGGCGCGGAACGGCGACGTCCCCCCACCGCCCGCCGATGTATGCCCACAACGCCTGCCCGTAACGATACGGGAAGTAGCGGGGATCGTCCGTCAGCTGCTGCAGTGACGGGAGATCGTTCCGCCGCACCGCGTCGCGCAACCACATCGCGGTGTTCGGATCATCGCGCCCGACGCTCAGGTACTCCGCCATCCCCTCGATCAGCCACAACGGAATGTTGCCGACCGATTGCAGTCCCCCTTTGGATGCCTCGGCGATGCGATACTGGAAGACGTGTACGAGCTCGTGTCCCAGGACGTGATCGTTGTCGGAGTAGCTCCCGGTGAACGGCATGATCACCCGCTCGCGCAACCCCTCGGTCACTCCGCCCGTCCCCTGCGAGATGGACCCCTCGATCACGTTGGACTGCTGGAAATCGGGCGCGTCGGCGTAGAAGATCAGCGGGTTGTCCTTGAACTGAAAATCGAGGAGCGAGGCGTGCCGCTGGTACCAGCGCTCGGCCATGCGCGCCGCATCGGCGACCGCGAGCGACTCCGCGGGATAGAAGTGCGATCGGAAGTGCGCCGACTCGAGCACCCGAAAATCCAGGTGGTCGTACTGCACCTTGTTGCGCCCGAAGTACTGGGCCTGGGCAACGGGTGCGTAACCGCAGGTCACGATCACGAGCAGGGAACGCGCAATAGCGCGTACGCGGCGTGTTGTCGATGGGTGACGTTCCACGGGCAGGTGGGGTCTTGTGCGGCACTGGCGCGACGCAACGTGGACGCTCGATGAGACATGGATCACCTAAGCAGGGAATCACAACTGCGTCCCGAACGCCATTTCTCGCAGGACCCTTCCTCAAGCGGACCATCGTTAAACGCACGCGTGTCACCATCGGCCAGCTGCCATGCGACCCCGACGGGGGACCTTGCACCTCAGGCTGCCTTGCCGCGCGAATGGTGCTATCGTCTATTCCTGCCGAGTCGCCACGGTCCGTCCGCCACAGAGGCGGGGGGGCTTCCGGTCATCGCTGAGCACTGCCCGCACGACCGTCGGCACGTCGGTCCCGATCGACGCGCCCGCGGTGTCGCGCACATCGGCACAGCCGGTATTCAACTACGCTAGCACCACCCGATGAGCCGGTCCGCCGACGACACCCCGCACGCCGACAGCTCTACCGACGCCCTGCCGGCTGGCCAGGATGCGCCGATGATGCGCGAGCGCATGCAGAACATCGACTGGTCCTGCTCGCTGCTCGGCCCGCGCGAGCAGTGGCCGCAGAGTCTGCAGATCGCGCTGCGCATCATGCTCGACTCGCGCTATGCGATGTGGCTGGGATGGGGGCCGGACTTCATCTTCCTCTACAACGACGCCTACGCGAAGATGACCCTCGGCCCCCGGCACCCGTGGGCACTGGGGCGACCGGCTGCCGAAGTGTGGCCGGAGATCTGGGACGAGGTCGGCCCGCGCGCGGAGTCGGTCATCCGCACTGGCGAGGCGACGTGGGACGAGCGCCTCCTCCTCTTCCTCGAGCGCAAGGGCTTTCCCGAGGAGAGCTATCACACCTTCTCGTATAGCCCGATTCCCGACGATGGCGGCGGGATTGGCGGGATGCTGTGCGTCGTCACCGAAGACACGGAGCGCACGATCGGCGAACGGCGCTTGCGCACGTTGCGCGAGCTCGCGGCGCGCACCACCGAGGAACCGAGATCGGCGGATGAGGCGTGCCAACTTGCAGCTGCAACGCTGGCCGAGAATGGGGCGGATGTTCCCTTCGTCCTGATCTATCTCGTGGACGGCGCCGTTGCGCGCCTGGCGGGAGAGGCAGGGCTCCCTGCGGGGACGACCGCCGCCCCCGCGGTCATCGCGCTCGACGATGCGAGCGCACCATGGCCGCTGGCCACGGTGCTGGCCACCGGCCACGCGATCGTGGTGGACAATGTGCGCGAGCGCGTCGGGGCGATTCCGTCGGGTGCGTGGGGCGATGCACCGTCGCACGCCGTCGTGCTTCCGGTGACCAAAAGCGGGCAGCAGCAACTGGCAGGCGTCGTGGTTGCCGCGACGAGTCCACGCCTCGCGCTCGACGACGAGTATCACGGCTTTCTCGATCTCGCCGCCGGACACGTGGCCGCGAGCGTGAGCAACGCGCGCGCGTACGAGGAGGAGCGTCGGCGCGCCGAGGCGCTGGCCGACCTGGATCGCGCCAAGACCGCGTTCTTCTCCAACGTGAGCCACGAGTTCCGCACGCCGCTCGCGCTGATGCTCGGACCGGTGGAGGAGTTGCTGCAGCGGGGCGAGGGCGAGCTCACGCCGCAGGTACACGATGAGCTCTCCCTCGTCAGCCGCAACGGCGGGCGTCTCCTGCGGCTCGTGAACACCCTCCTCGACTTCTCGCGCATCGAGGCGGGGCGCATCCAGGCCGCCTACCAGGCCACCGACCTCGCCGCGTTCACCGCGGAACTGGCGAGTGTCTTTCGTTCGGCCTGCGAGCGGGCCGGGTTGCGGCTGACGGTATCGGCTCCGCCGCTGGGGGCACCGGTCTACGTCGACCGTGAGATGTGGGAGAAGATCGTCCTCAACCTCCTCTCGAATGCCTTCAAGTTCACCTTCGAGGGCGGAATCGAGATATCGCTGCGCGAGGTGGAGGGGTGGGCCGAGCTGGAGGTGCGCGATACCGGCGTGGGAATTCCCGCGAGCGAGATCCCGCGCCTGTTCGAGCGCTTCCACCGGATCGAGAATGCGCGGGGGCGCACGCACGAAGGGAGCGGCATCGGCCTGGCGCTGGTGCAGGAACTCGCGCGCCTGCACGGCGGGACGGTGGAGGCGGCGAGCGAGGAGGGGAAGGGGACAACCTTCGTCGTGCGAGTCCCGTTAGGCATCGACCACCTCCCCGCGGGGGCAGTGATCGCCACCGAGTCGCGCGTGGCCACCGGCACCGGCGCGCTGCCGTACATCGACGAGGCGCTGCGCTGGCTCCCCGACGCGGCGTCGGCATCCGCCGGAGTGCCGCGGTCGGCGGGCGACGAGCACGACCTGCCGGTCGCGACCAGCGATGCCGGCGCGCGCCCGCGCGTCCTCGTGGTCGACGACAACCACGACATGCGCCACTACATCGCCCGCCTCCTGAGCGAGAAGCATGTCGTGCGCACCGCGCCCGACGGCGTGGCGGCGCTGGAGTACATGCGCGAGTGGCGCCCCGATCTCGTCCTCAGCGACGTGATGATGCCTCGGCTCGACGGCTTCGGGCTGCTGCGCGCCATTCGGCGTGAGCCGAGCCTCTCGTCGATACCCGTCGTCCTCATCTCGGCGCGTGCGGGCGACGAGAGCCGCGTGGAAGGGGTGGAGGCCGGCGCCGACGACTACCTGGTCAAGCCGTTCAGCGCGCGCGAGCTGCGCGCCCGCGTGGCCGCGAACCTCCTCATGGCGCGCATGCGTCACGAGGCAAACGCAGTCCTGCGCCGCAGCGAGGAGCACCTCCGCCTCGTCACCGACAAC
Organism: uncultured Gemmatimonadaceae bacterium; assembly: GCA_964637355.1. Classification (GTDB taxonomy): domain Bacteria; phylum Gemmatimonadota; class Gemmatimonadetes; order Gemmatimonadales; family Gemmatimonadaceae; genus SCN-70-22. The sequence goes on along the minus strand of CAZWVG010000003.1, from coordinate 46,337 downwards.
GCCCCCGTCCTCATCGCGCACTTCGACGCGGCGCAGCGGTTCAAGTTCGCCAACGCCGCCTACACGCGCTTCTTCAATCTCGCGCCCGATGCAGTCGTCGGTCGCAATATTCGCGACGTGCTCGGCGACGAAGCCTACGGAAAGATCGCGACGCACGTCGCGACCGCGCTTGCCGGCACTCCGGTGGAATTCGAGGTCGAGGCGCACTTCGCGCACGCCGGGGCGCGCGTGATGCGCGGCGCGTACACCCCCGAACGGGACGGGGCCACGGTGGCGGGAGTGGTCGCGGCGATGATCGACATCACTGACCAGAAGCGCGTCGAGGCGGCGCTGCGCCAGAAGGTCGAGGAGATGTCGACCCTTCTCGACACGCTCCCGATCGGCGTCTTCATCGCCCACGACCCGGACGCCACGCACATCACCGGGAATGCCGCCGCACACCTGCTGCTGCGTACCGGCAAGTCGAATCTCTCGATGTCGGCGCCTAACGCCGATCGCCCGCAGCACTTCCGCGTCTTCCAGGACGGCGTGGAACTGCGCCCCGAGGAGATGCCCGTGCAGCGCGCGGCGCGGGGCGAGCAGGTGCGCAACGTCGAGATCGAGGATCGCTTCGACGATGGAACGATCCTGCACACGCTCATGTCGGCCGCGCCGCTCTACGACGAGCAGGGCGAGGTGCGCGGCGCCATCGCCAGCGTCCTCGACGTCACCGAGCGCAAGCGCTCGCTCCAGGCATTGCAGGACTCCGACCGGCGCAAGTCCGAGTTCCTCGCCACGCTCGCCCACGAGTTGCGCAATCCGCTCGCTCCCCTGCTGAACGGCTTGCAGTTGATGCGCCTCGCCTCCGGTAACGCCGCGCTCGTCGACAAGTCGCGCACGATGATGGAGCGACAGCTGGCGCAGCTCGTGCGCCTGGTGGACGACCTCCTCGACGTGAGCCGGATCAGTCAGGGGAAGCTTGCCCTCCGGACCGAACCGGTCGCGCTCGCGACGGTGCTTGCCAGCGCCGTGGAGACCAGCCGCCCGGTGATCGACGAGATGCGGCACACGTTGCAGCTGGACATCCCCGATGCGCCGATCGTCGTCGACGCCGATCTCACGCGCCTCGCCCAGGTCTTCATGAACCTCCTCAACAACGCCGCGAAATACAGCGAGCCGGGAGGAACGATCGCCGTCACCGTACGGACGACGGGCGAAGAAGTCTCGGTGTCGGTGCGCGACTGGGGAATCGGCATCGATGCGGAGCAGCTCCCGGTCATCTTCGACATGTTCCTGCAGGTGGAGCGCTCGATCGAGCGCTCGCGCGGCGGGCTCGGGATCGGGCTCTCGCTCGTGCAACGACTGGTCGAGATGCACGGCGGACGCATCGAGGCGCGCAGCGAAGGCGCGGGCAAGGGCTCCGAGTTCGTGGTGACCCTTCCGCGCGCCGACCGCGCGGCGGCTCCGGCAACCGAGCGCCCAAGCGAGGTCGAGTCGTCAGGTGCAAAACGTCGCATCCTCGTCGTCGACGACAACCGCGACGGCGCCGAGACGCTGAGCATGATCCTCGCGCTCGCCGGCTACGACACGCGCGTGGCGCACGACGGCCTGGAGGCGCTCGATGCCGTGGCCGCCTTCACTCCGCACATCCTCCTCCTCGACATCGGTCTCCCCGGACTCAACGGGCACGACGTCTGCCGGCGCGTGCGCGCGATGCCGGGCGGGAGCGACATGGTGATCGTCGCCCTCACCGGATGGGGGCAGGACGAGGACCGCTCGCGCTCGCACGACGCCGGCTTCGATCATCATCTCGTGAAGCCGGTCGAACCTGCCGCATTGATCAAGCTCCTCGCCGGTCCCCTCACGCGATAGCGGGGCCGCGTCCTCCACTACGCCGTGATGCCCTACGACTTCGAAGCCGACGCCCTTCTCCTGCGCACGATCCTCGGGACCGCGGCGCACGACCTCGGCGGCGTCGCCAGCGCGCTCGCCCTCCGCACCGATGTCCTGGCCGCAACGCTCTCGCCGGGCGATGCCGCGGCGATGCGCGACGTGGTGGAGCACCTGCGCTCGCTCGGACGGCAGTTGCGACGACTGCGCGGAACCGCGGGTGGTAGCGCGTTCGCACCCGCGCGTGAGAAAACACTCACCGAATGGTGTGCCCTGCTCGATCGCTTTGGAGGCCCGGTCCTCGGACGCGGCATCGAGCTACGTGCCGAGTGCAACGAAGGCTCCATCTCCCCCGAGACCGAGCAGGCGCTGACCTACGGCATGCTGGCGCTCTTTCAGTCGCTGCGCGAGGGGCGTGAGTCGAGCGATGCGCAGCAGGTGGTCGTTGCCCTTCGTGCCGACGTGCTCGAGGGCGACGGCGAGTCGCCTTCGCTCGTGGTGACGGTGCGCACCACGTGGGGAAAGATGAGCCCTGCAGACACGCGCGAGGATCGCTGGCTCGCTCACGCCCGCGCAGTGATCTCGACCGCTGGCCTCTCCTGGGAAGGGGAAGGCGCCGCCAACGTGCGAATTTCGGGACGCCCCTGACGCAAAGAAGTTCGTATACCTCAGGCGAGAGATGAAAACTCTCCCCCGGGTTGATGTTCGGCGCGGGATGGCTCCTCTATCCTGATACGCCAACGGGGGCGGTGGGAATCGTCACCGGAGCGCTTCTTCCCTACGACTTCCACGGAGCGAGTCCCATGCTCAGCACGATCGCGGTCATCCTGATCCTTCTCTGGTTGTTTGGAATGGTGTCGTCCTATACGATGGGCGGACTCATTCACATCCTGCTCGTCATCGCCATCATCATGGTCCTCGTGCGCGTCATTCAGGGGCGTCGCCCCATTCCGTAGGGTCGCGCGGCGTAGTGAGAGATAGCCTTTGCGGGGGATTGGATGTGCCGCACGACCGATACATGCTTCACAAGGCGAGCATGTCGTATTCGCCTGCGTACCGGATCCAATCCTCCGACTCACCGGATTTGCCAATGTCATCGCCGCAGCGCGCGCCTGCACGGGCTGGGAGCACATCTCCGAATGAGCGCGACCTGCAGAACCTCCAGCGCCTGGCGATGGTCGGGACGCTGGCGAGCGGGTTGGGTCACGACTTGCGCAATGTGGTGATGCCGGTCCTGCTGCGGCTCGACGTGCTCACGGTGTCGCCGTCGATTCCCGACTCGGCGCGCAGCGACCTCGCCGCCATTCGGCAGAGCGTGTTGCACCTGCAGCGCCTCGCAGGAGGGCTCCGCCTCCTCTCGAGCGATCCGCGCGAGAGCAGCGAAGTGCAGTTCACCCGCCTCGCCGCGTGGTGGGAGGAGGTGTGTCCCCTCGTGGCCGACGCGCTCGCGGCGAACACAACGCTCGAGCAGGACGTCCCCTCCGATCTCCCTAACGTCCGCGTGCCGCCGAGCGCCCTGGCGCAGGTCATGATGAATCTCGCCATGAACGCCCGCCGCGCGATGGAAGAGCTGGAGCGCCCGGTGCTGCGGATCGCTGCCAGCGTGGTCGGCGATACGGTGCAGATCGAGGTGTCCGACAACGGCCGGGGAATGGACGAGGCGACGCGAGAGCAGTGCTTCGATCCGTTCTTCACCACACGCCCGCGCGAGTTGTCCACTGGGCTCGGGCTCTCGACGGCGCGCGGCCTCATGAAGCAGTACGGCGGCGACCTCACGGTGGAGGAAACCGCCGACGACGGCTCGACGTTCGTTATGCACCTGCCGGTGCAGTCGTCGGTGCCGCAGGAAGGCGATCGCGGCGAGCGCACGATTCGATTTGTCGTCGCGGACTCACGGCAGCTCGCGGTGCTGCGCCTGATCGCCCGACAACGCGGCCTCCGCGAATGGAGTGCGGAGGCCGGACGGCCTGCGGACTTCATCGTCGGTGATCCAGCGTCGCTCGCTGCCGTCCGCGAGGAGAGTTCGGCAGGCGTGGGACGCAGCGACGGAAACGATGGCGAGCAGGCGCAGCTGATCGCACTCGGAACGCCAGGCGATTCGCCCGGTGAGCTGGAAGGAGCGCGCTGGATCGATGTGCGCGACCTCTCGGCGTTCGGCGAGCTACTTCGGTGAGGTAGGTATCATGAACAGCACGTCAGGAGGATCGGCCGTGGAAGCGTCGGGGGCGTTTACCGTCATGTGCATCGATGACAACGTCCTGCTGATCGACGCGCTCGAACGAAGACTCGCCATCGAGCCCGGCTTCGCCGGCTTCTATCGCGTCGAGGATTTCCGTCGTGCCGGCGACGAGGTCGAACAGGTGCATCCCTCGATCGTCCTCCTGGACATCGACCTTCCCGGCGGTGTCGACTCGATGGAGATCCTGGAGGAGCTCGTCTCGCGCACGCCGGATTCGCGCGTCGTCATCCTCACCGCGTATCCGGGGGGTGCGCTCGTCTCGCGGGCAATGAGTGCCGGTGCCTGGGGGTTCGTGTCGAAGGGGGTCTCGTCCGACCGCCTGATCGAAGCCATTCGAACGGTTGCGCGGGGAGAAGCGGTCATCGTGCTCGAGGATTGATGGGTTCCATCGCTCCTTAAGACACGCTGACGCACTCCCCCCCGCCGGTTCCACCGTCGTGCCGTGCTCGCATCGAGCGCGGCACGCTCGTTTTTCTGGTTCCCGTTGCGCTCCCCGTCGCCACCCGCTGACTTGCACAAGGCGTCGTCGCAACCGGGGAGTATTCGGGAGATGACCTCGAGCCCTACCAGGCGCTGGACGCCACGCGCCTACACTAGGAAAGAAGGCGCAGGTGACGCTTGCCGATCGGCGTCCGGCGACCCACCGGCGTTCCTTCCACGGGGGCCGAGTATCCTGTTTCAGCCGGCTGCTGGCACGGTGCGAGCTGCGACAGCATTCGCGATGTCTGCACGCGTTCCGCTCCCGACGACGCGACGAAGATCGTGAGGATCTCGTCGACCCATGGGCAGTGGGAGTTTTCTTCGGGATGCGCAGTGGGCGCTTCATGGAGACGCATCGTGCGCAACGCTTCGTGACAGCACGCGGGACACTGCGATCGCGGGGACGTCTGGGAGTGTGCCATGGGAACTCCAGGGAGGGAGAGAAGAAGAAGCGCCGAGGTGCTGCCCGGCCGCAGCGCGGCCCGCCCCTCGACGCTTCTCCTCGTATGCAATGTGCTTACTGGCCGACGAGCTGCTGGTCCTCGAACCAGAAGGAGTCCAGCTTCCCCTGCTTGTTGGTGGCGAGCACGATCGTGTACGAGACGCCCGCCTTGAGGTTCACGTTGCCCAGCGTCCCGAGGAGCTTGTTGCCGTCCTCGGTGCGGAACTCCAGCGTTCCACTCCACGGATCGACGTCCTTGAAGCCGGCTTCGGACTTGAAGTTGATCCCGTCGAAGAGCTTGTCGCCCCCCTTGGCGATCACGTTGATCTCGTCGACGGCGGGCGCTGCGTGAATCACGCGGAGGTGCGCCTTGGTCTGGTCGGTGGAGATGTCGTCGCGCACGATGCGCGACTGGAACCCGGTACCGTCCTTGTCGTGCATGACGAGCATGGTGTAGCGGTGTCCATCGGTCAGCATCTCACGGTTGGTCTCAACCGGGGAATATGCGGTCGAGGGCTGCCCGCCCACTTCGAACGTCACCCAGTTGTTATCGATCGGGGTGTAGTCCGTGACCTTCTTGTAATCGACGGAGGGGAGCGCGTGCGCATCGTCTGAGCGCACGACGAGCCCGTTCATGCCGGGGACGGCGTTGGCAATACGCACCAGGGCCTGGCCGCGCTTGTCGGCAGAGTCGCCGGAGATCGACGTCGAGGCTTCGCCAGCCGACGTCTTGGTCTGCACGGCATCTTCCGTCTGCGCGTCTTTGCCGCACGCGGCGGTGGAGAGGACGAGGGCGGCGACAATGCCGAGGGATGGAAGCGAGGGTCGCATCAGGATGTCTCCTGGATCGTGAGGGAAGGGGCGATCGTGGGTGGTCGCGCATCACGACGTGATCACGCCGTGCCGGCGTGCGCAACGTGGAGCGTCGACCTGGATCGTGTGCGGGGAGCGTCGGCGTGGAGCGAGTGTACAAACCGAGTTGCGTCGCGCGCCCCGACTGATCGAACGAGCGTCAAACTGCGGGAAACGGGGAGTGGACGCCATCGCCCGCGAGGGACGATGTGGAGTGCTCTCGGTGGGAGCGCAGGGAGGTCGCCTGAGTCCAAGCGCTCCGTACTCCCTGCGGGAGACACCGCGCCCCTGTCGTGACGGGCACGACAGGGGCGCGGTACGTCGCCAGCGCGACGCCTAACGGAGCCGGTACATTGCGCCTAACGGCGCACGCGCGACGCTCAGAGCGAGCGCACCATCCCGCGCTTGATCGCGATCGTCACGGCCTGCGTGCGGTCGCGCGCGTCGAGCTTCTGCAGGATCGCCTTCACGTGCGCCTTCACCGTCCCTTCGCTGATGAAGAGCGTGTGTGCGATCTCGAGGTTCGACTTCCCCTCGGCCAGGCAGTTGAGGACTTCCTGCTGCCGCGCGGTGAGCTGGTCCGACGCGACGTGGTCGGCGAGCTTCGCGGCGATTTCGGGGGAGATCGACTTCCGCCCCGCGTGCACGGTGCGGATGGCGTTCATCAGCTCCGACGAATCCACGTCCTTCAGGAGATAGCTCGCCGCCCCCGCGCGCAGTCCGCGGAAGACTTCCTCGTCCGTGTCGTAGGTCGTCAGGACGATGATGCGCGCCGATGGGTTGAGCTCGCGCATCGCCTTCGTCACGTCGACGCCGTCCATCGGGGTCATGCGCAGGTCGACGATCGCGACGTCGGGATTGAGCTCGCTAAAGAGGCGGAGCGCCGTCTCGCCATCACCGGCCTGCCCCACCACCTCGAAGCCGCCGTTGGCGGTGAGGACCGAGGCCAGCCCTTCGCGCATGATGGTGTGATCATCCACCAGGAGGAGGCGGATCGGGACGTCAGTCATGTACCACTCGGTCGTGTAGGCGGCGCCGGTGTCGGTGGTGCGGCGCTCAGCGGGGTGGAAGGCAGCGGCTCGAACGTCGCCGATGTCTACGTGCATTGTCGGCCTCGGCATGTCTGGGAAACAATGGCGAACCGCACGCTGCGTGACCAGCACTCGGGTGCGGTCCGGCGGTTGGCGAGCGCGAGCGCGTCCTCGACCCTGCGCCGCTGCTCGACTCAGAGAAACTTTCGCCAATCGTGCGTTCGCGCCATTCCTCGTAAGGGATAGAAGACGAGTTTGGAGAAGACGAGAAGACGAGAGGCCCCTCGTCTTCTCGTCTTCTCGTCTTCTCGTCTTCTGATGACTGTAGTCCACATTTACGACTCAGGAGCAATGGCGACTCCCTCGCGCCGCCCGATAAATCTTCTCACACCCCCGCACTCCACAGCCATCGATCCTTGCAGCCCCAACCGTCGTCGTGACTTCGACTTTGGCCGCCATTCGCCACCTCGCGTACGAGACCGTCGTCGGTTGGTTCGAGGATAGTGCGCCGCGGCACGGGGCGGCGATCGCGTACTACACCCTCTTCGCGCTGGCGCCCGTCCTCATCGTCGTCATCGCGATCGCCGGGCTTGTATTCGGCGAGGATGCGGTTCGCGGCGAAATCGTCGCGCAACTCGCTTCGCTCGTGGGGCGCGATGGCGCGCGTGCGATCCAGGGCATCCTCCAACGCGCGAGCGAACCCCGCGAAGGCGTCGCGGCCACAGTAGTCGGCGTCATCGGCCTCCTCATCGCCACCACGGGTGCCTTCCTCGAGCTGCAAGCAGCACTCAACAAGATCTGGCGCGTCAAGCCGGCGGAGGGACCCGCGATCGACGTGAAGGGACTCGTGATCCGGCGACTGCGTTCGCTGAGCATGGTCGTGGCGATCGGCTTCCTCCTCATGGTCTCGCTGGCGATCAACGCGGCGCTCTCGGCGGCGGCGACCTGGTGGGGACAGTTCACCCCCGATTGGCCGAACGCGCTCCTCATGCTCAATCGGGTGGTGGGAATCGTGGTGAGCACGGCGCTCTTCAGCGTGCTCTTTCGCGTCCTTCCCGATGTAGAGCTTCGTTGGCGCGATGTCGCCGTGGGGGCGATCGTCACCTCGGTGCTCTTCGCCGTGGGCGAGCGCCTGATCGGTCTCTACCTCGGGCAAACAGCAGTTGCCTCCCCGTTCGGCGCCGCGGGGACGGTCGCCATCATCCTCGTCTGGGTGTACTACGCGTCGCAGATTATCCTGCTGGGCGCCGTCTTCACGCGCGTGTACGCCGATTGGCGCAACGATGTTCGTCCCCTCATGCCAGATACCGTGCCCGTGAACGACGCGCTCGCGTGATGCGCTTGGGGAACGCGACTCGGATCCTTCTCCCCGCTGCGCTGCTCGTCTTCCTCCTCGCGCCGGGACGCGCTGCGTCCCTTCCCGTGAAGGACGAAGGGGAGCCGCTGGTCGTGGGGCTCGAGCTCAACGGCGTGAAATCGGTCGACGCGGATGCGCTGCGAGAAGGGCTCGCCACGCGCGTGACGCGCTGCAAGAGCGTCCTCTACACTCCCATCTGCCTCTTCACCCGCTCTCCCGTGTTTGCGACGCGCGCGTACCTCTCGCCCGACGAGGTGCGGCGCGACATGCTGCGTATCCGCCTCTTCTACTGGAAGCGAGGTTTTCGCGACGCGACGGTGACGTCGAAGACGGAGCGCGCGCGGGGCGGGGTGCGTGTGCGCTTCGACATTTCGGAGAACGAGCCGACCAAGCTCGATTCGCTCGCCGTGGTGCAAGGAAAGCCCGAGCTCCCGTCGCGCACGATCAGCAGCATCGTGCGTCTCCGCCCCGGCGACGCGCTCGATCTCGTGGCGCTCGACTCCACGCGCCTCGAACTGCGCGATGCGCTGTGGGAGCGTGGCTTCGCCGATGCCAGCGTGCAGCTCGACACGTCGAAGGTGTCGAACGCCGAGAACCATGGTCCCGTCACCATCACGCTCGAACCGGGGCGCGCCACGACGGTCGACTCGATCGTCGTCGAAGGAAACTCGGCGATCTCGACGTCGACCGTCGAGCGCCTGATGGAGACTCGGCCGGGTGGACTCTATCGACGGAGCGACCTCGCCCGGTCCCAGCGTGAGCTCTACCTCTCCGGCCTCTTTTCCGAGGTGGAGGCGCAGGCCGATCCCTCCACCGACAGCAGCAAGACGATCCGCGTGAAGGTGCGCGAGGCGCCGCTCAACCGACTCGAGTTCAAGTCCGGCTTCTCCACCGCCGACTACCTGCAGCTCGATGCCTCGTTCTCGCGCTACCACTTCCTCGGCGGGGCGCGTCGACTCAGCCTGCGCGCGACCGCGGGCAACCTCCTCGCCCGACAGCTCAACGGCAAGGGACTTCTCTACGATGTCACGCAGGGCGCGACCGGCGCGGACCGCGAGCCGTTCCTTCGCCCGACGTGGGCCGCCAGCATCGACTTCACGCAGCCGTGGGCCTTCGGTCCGCGCAACCAACTCGGCGCGTCGATCTTCACGCACCGGCGGAGCGTTCCCGGTGTCGTCACCGATGTCGGGGCAGGGGCGAGCCTCGCCCTCACTCGACATATCGGCGCCCGCTCCGAGGCCACGCTCGGCTACACGTGGGAAGCATCTCGCATCGAGGCCTCGGACGTCTACTTCTGCGTGTCGGTCGGGCTCTGCGTCACCTCGGCCATCGACGTGGTCGCGCGGCGCAATCCGCTCGCTCCCGTTTCGCTGGTCGCGACGCTCGACCGTACCGACGATGCCTTCACCCCGTCGCGCGGCGTGCGCGCGCACCTCGAACTCGAGCACGCGTCGTCGGTCACCGGCTCCGACTTCGCCTACCAGCGCGCAGCGTTCACCTCCAGCGCCTACCGCCACCTCACGCGGCGCGCGGTGCTCGCCGGGCGCGTGCGACTCGGCTGGGTGCGCGCGCTTGCCGGCAACAACAGCGCACTCGGAATCGCCAACGATTCCGGCGGACAGGTGATCCACCCGCGAAAGCTGTTCTATTCCGGCGGCTCGCAATCGGTGCGCGGGTACGGCGAGAACCAGCTCGGCCCGCGCATCCTCACCATCGACCCGGCGAAGCTCACCAGCGATTCGCTCCCGTCGCCGTGCACCGTCGCGCAGCTCGAGGACGGGAGCTGCAATCCCAATCTCGAAGGAGTGCCGTCGAGCGCCTTCACGCCGCGCCCGCTCGGCGGATCGGCGCTCGCCGAAGGGAGCATCGAGCTGCGCTTTCCACTCTCGGTGCCGCTCGGCCTCACCGGCGCCGTCTTCGTCGATGGCGCGATCGTGGGAACCAAGCGTTTCACCGATCTCCTCGGCGCCACGGCGACGATTACCCCAGGCTTCGGGGTGCGCTTCGCGACGCCCGTCGGTCCGGTGCGCCTCGACCTCGGGATCCGCCCCGACGTCGTCGAGCGACTCCCCGTCATCACGCAGGTCGAGGACGCTGACGGATCGTTCAAGCTCGTCACGCTCAACACGACGCGGCGCTACAACGCCGCCGAGTCGCGCGGTGGATTTCTTGGGGCGGTGCTGAGCCGACTCACGTTGCACCTGGCGATCGGTCCCGCTTTCTGACGATGCGAGCGCTTCGGATCTTCCTCGTCATTGTCGCCGTGCTCCTGGCGGCGCTCGATCTCGGGACGTACCTCGTGCTTCACACCGACTACGGCCGCGACCGCGCACGCCGCATCGCGCTCGGCGCGATCGGCGGGGCGGTCCACGGTCGCGTGAGGATCGATCGCCTCGAGGGAAACCTCATCGATCGCTTCACGCTCGTGGGCGTTTCGATCGCCGACAGCAGCGGCGCACGGCTCGTCGAGGCCGACTCCATCTCGGTGCGCGCGAGTGTGGGCGCCTTGTGGAGCAAGCACATCGACCTCCGCGATGTCGTGGCGACGGGGTTGCGCGTGCAACTCGTGCAGGATGCGAGCGGCCGGTGGAACTACGAACGCATCTTCCCGCGCGACTCGACGTCGACCGACACGACGTTCGGGTTCGGGTCGTGGGTGCGCCTCGACCGGGTGCGACTGATCGACGCGGCGATGACGGTCAAGCGCCCGTGGGAGCCTCCCAAGCTGGGGACAGCAGCGGCACGCGACAGCGCGATCGCCGTCGCACTCTCACCCGACGCGCGCCTTCGCGTATCGCCCCTCGGCGATGGCTATCAGCAGCGGATGGACTTCACGTCGATCCAGGCGCTTGCCCGCGATGTCGTGCTCGCCGATGCCGCCGACAAGGCGATCCGGCTGCACATGGACTCGCTGGCCATGCGCGCCGTCCCGTTCAATCCTCCTCCGCTCGACGTTCGTCAGTTCGCCGGCGATATCCTCGTCGACGGTGATACCGTTGCGGTGAACCCGCTCACGTTGCAGCTCCCGGCGAGCAATGCGACCGGGCGGCTCACGTATCGCATCTCGACCGGCGTCACCGAAGCGGCGCTCGCCGTGCCGCAGCTGGCGCTCGCCGACGTGCGCACGCTCTACCCGCCGCTGCCAGCGAGCGGCGGCGGGCACTTGCGCCTCACGATGGCGCTACGCGATTCGGCGCCGAGCGAATACTTCGTGTCCGACGCGGAGCTTGGCGTCGGCGTGACGACGATTCGCGGCGCGCTCGGCCTCGTGCTGGACGACGATGCGCCGACGCGCTTTGTGCAAACCGACCTGCGCGCGACGCGCCTCACGAGTGCGCTGGTGGAGCAACTCGTCCCCGGAACAGCGCTCCCCCTCGCGGGAGAGGCGACCGGGCGCGTGGTCGCCAACGGCCCGCTCGACGGACTGCAGCTGCAACTCGACGCCACCGTTGCGCCACGAGGCTATCGCGCCTTCGGCATCGGCGCGCGGGGCGGCGTGGGCTACTACGACGAGACGTTTACGGCCCGTCAGCTGCACGTGAACGCCGAGGCTGTCCCGGTGCGGCTGGCCCACGCCTTCGACGCCGACATCCCGCTCGGCGGCACTGTCTCGGCCATCGCGACGCTCGATGGGTCGAGCGCTGCGCGCATCACCGGGCGTGCACAGGTGACGCATCGCGTCGACACGCTGGTCTCGCGCGTCGACCTCGAAGGGAATGTCGCGGTGCGCGACAGCATGCGCCTCGACGTCATCGCCCACCTGCGCGAAGTCGCGCTCGCGCTCGCCGACACGTTCGTCGGCCGCGACGACCTTCGCGGAACGCTTTCGGGTGAGGCGCACGTGTGGGGGACACCGCGCGACGTCGCCACCCGTTTCGCGCTCTCGCTCCCCGAGGCCGGGCGCCTGGACGGCGACGGAACGTATCGCGCTTCGGACGAGCGTCCATCGTACACGGCCAACCTCACGCTCGTTGGGCTCGAGCCGCAGGGTGTGCTGCCAACACTCCCGGAGACGCGCCTCGACGGGACGATCATCGTCAAGGGAAACGGGTTCGACCCGGCCACGCTCGACGCAACGGTCGATGCACGCATCGCTCCCTTCCTCATCGACAGCGCCGAAGTGCGCGAGCTGGTGTTGCGAGGCCATGCAGCTGACGGTGTCGCTACCGTCGACTCGCTCTCGGCCGTCACTGCGTTCGCCTCGGCGACCGCCAGGGGAACCGTCGGGCTAACGAACGCGCATCAGGGGAAGAGTACCTTCGCACTCGCCGTCAACGACCTGGGAGGCCTTCGGCGTTGGATTGCGTCGGCGGACACCGGACTCGTGGAGGCGCGCCCCGCCATTGCCCAGCGGCGCGAGCGACTGCGCGATGCCCGCGACTCGGCGCGCGCTGCCGAAGGGCGGGGAACCGACCCGGCCTCGCTCCTCGCCGCCGACATCGCCGGGCGCAATGTGCCGACGCGCCCCTCTGGCGCCATCGTCGTTCCGCCGATCGACCGCGACTCGATTGCCGGATCGTTCACTCTCGAGGGAGAGGCGACCGGAAACATCGAGAGCGCCGACGTTGCCGCCTCCTTCACCACGCCGGGAATAGTCTGGGGAGGGAACCTGCTGGGGCAGGGGAAGCTCAAGGGCGACTGGCACGGCGCGCTCTCCGAACACGATACGCTGCACGTCGTTGGAGGCGTCGATTCGTTGCGCGTGACGGGCTTCGCCTTCGACAGCACCAAGGTCGACGTGACCTACCATGCCGGCGAAGGGGACGCCGAGGTGACCCTCTTCCCGGGCGACACCTCGCGGTACCGTTTGCAGGCGCAGTATGCGTTGCGCACCGGAGAGGGGGAGTTGCGGCTCCGTGAGCTCGAGCTCCGGATGGACACCACCGCATGGCTCAGCACGCACCCCAGCGTGATCGGGTGGAAGGGGAAGGGGCTCACCGTCGATTCGCTCGAGTTGCGCGATGCGCGGAGCGGGGGACGCGTCTTCGTCAACGGCGAGGTGCCGGACGCCGACCCGGGCCACCTCGTGGTGCAGCTGCAACGCGTGCAGATCGCCCCGTGGCTGGCGATCGCCCAGAGCGACACGAAGGCGCAGGGGGCGGTAGACCTCGACGCCTCGTGGGACGGCACACGCGACAACCCGACGCTGGCGGGCACCGCGTCGGTCGTCGAGACGGTGTACGAGGGGACGGCTCTCCCCGACACGCGCGCGCGCTTCGACTACGACGCGAAGCGACTCACGCTCGACGTGCGCGCGCTGCGCGGCGGGACATACGAGCTGGCGCACCTCAGTGGAACGGTCCCCATCGACCTCTCGCTCGGCGATTCGGTGGAGACGCGCCTGATCGACGGGACGCTGGCGCTGCGCCTCGTTGGGGACAGCATTCCGCTCGAGCCCCTGGGCGAGCTCTCCGACGCCGTCGCCGACGTGCACGGCACGGCCCATGGCGACGTTCGCGTGGAAGGGACGTGGGAGCGGCCGGCATTCGACGGTACGCTCCACGCCGCACTCCCGCAGGTCACGCTCACGAGCACCGGCGTCACGCTCCGCGAGGTGACGTCCACCCTCCGTTTCGTCGACGACACCGTCCACGTGGACACGCTCTTCGCCCGGAGCCAGGGGACGATTCGCGCCACCGGCGACATTCGTCTCACGTCGCTCACCGAACCGAACCTGCAACTCGCCTTTGATCTCAGCGACGCACGCGTGCTCAACGACGAGACCGGGGAGCTCTTCGCCGACGGCAACGTGAACGTCGAGGGAGCGCTCGACACCCTCACCGTCAACGGGCGCGTGGCGATCACCCGCGGCGTCATCTACATCCCCGAGCCTGCGCAGTACGACGTCATCAGCACCGCCGACCCGGCGATCTTCGCCGTCACCGACTCGTCAACGGCCGAAGCGCTCGGCATCGGCGCATCGTCGGAGATGCTCCGCAACCTTCGCATGCAGGTCGCCGTCGAGGTGCAGCGCGGCACCTTCGCGCGCTCGCCAGATGCAAACGTCGAGGTCTACGGCACGCTCGACGTGCGCAAGGAGCGCGGCGCCGAGGACTACAACATTTCCGGTGCGCTCTACACCGACCAGGGGACGTACAGCTTCCTCGGCAAGCGCTTCGACGTCGAGCGCGGGGCCGTGCGCTTCCTCGGGACCGAGGAGCTCAACCCCGTGCTCCAGATCGTCGCGTCGTACGAGGTGGCGCAGGCGGGACGTTCGCCACTCGACATCCGCGTGCTCATCGGCGGGAACCTCGAGCGTCCCACGGTGACGCTGGAGAGCGATGCACAGCCTCCGATGTCGCAGTCCGACCTGATCTCCTTCCTCGCCTTCGGCAAGTCGTCGTCCTCGCTCCTCGACTCCCCGGGGACGGGGCTGCAGGGGGGAGGCTCGGGATCGTCGCTTGCCGGGAGCGTGGCCGCGCTGGCCAAGCGTCAGCTCGCGGCGATCGGCTTGGGCGCACTGCTCGATGAGGTGCGCGGCGAGCTGGCCGGCGCCACCGGGGCCGACGTCCTCAACATCACGCCCGCCCAGATTCCCGCGGATGTGTCGTTGAGCGACTTCCAGGCGGTGCTGAGCGGGACCGAGATCGAAATCGGGAAGTATGTCGATCGCCGCACCTTCGTGATCGGGCGCATTCGCCCTACACTTGCTGTGCCGGGCGCCGCCATTGAGCGGCGCCTCAACGAACGACTGCGCCTACGGACCTCGCTCGAGACTCGGCTCCTCCCAACCCCGCCCTCGCTGAGCGCTGGACTGGATCCTCGTTCGCTGCAGGTGCTCGGCGCGCTTCTCACCTGGACGATCGCCTGGTAGGACGCGCACCGTGGCGACCCTGCGCGCCTCCGACCGATGCGCCGCTGGCTTGGGCGTCGCGGCGAAGAACACCGACATCCCCCCGGCAGCCGGCGTCACCCTTACATCGGAATGCATCCGCCGGATGCGCTCGAGCGTCGCCCCCGCATCGGCGTAGACCACGTCGGCGCGGCGAAGGAGATCCCGCTCCATGCGCGCGTGATCCAGCCGCTCGTCGGCCGGCGCCGTCGGATCGACCACGCGGTCGTAGACCGTGATGGGAACGTCGAGATGCGCGCTGAAGGGAAAGGCGGCGGGGGAGTGGTACCACGCAACGCCCGGGCGTATCTGGAGCGAGGCCAGCCACGCATTGAGCAGGGTGCGCTGCGCTCCCTCGACCCCGGCCCCGAGCAGCGCGTAGGGGAGACAGGGGCGGGCGACCGCCAGATGCTCGTGCGGATACTCGACGTCCATCACGGGGGAGCCGGGGACGAAGACCGGCTCCTCGACGATGAAGACGCGCCGACTGCGCGCCGCGGCGACGAAGCCCTCCCGATATCGGCTCGGCATCCAGTGCCAGCGGAGGTGGGTGAAGCAGAGCAGGTCGGACTCGAACTGCGCGTAATTGCAGGCGGCGGATGTCGGCATCGTAGGCGACCGGAGGAGCCGCGCGACACGACGTCGCGCAGGAAGGGGTGCGCGGTCAATCAGCGGCGACGCGCGCGCATCGCACGATGGACGCGTTGGCTCCATCAGGCCAGTCGCCGCGCGAGCAAACGCCGCATCTCTCCTGCGAGCACCTGGTGTTCTCGCTCCGCGCCCTCTCTCTTGCGAGGTAGGAGTCAAACCTCCTCGTGGGGTATGTCTCCTCGGGCTCGCGGGTGACAGCTTTTGACGCGGGGTAGTGCAAGGCATTTTTCGCGCTCGAGTGCGCCATGCATTGCCTCGTGGCCCTCCCGATGAGGGGCCGTTCGTCGATGCGCGCCGTCGGTGCCCCCAGGCGCGCCGCGTTGCGCCTGACGGTTACGCGATTCCGCGCCGTTGGCATTCCCCCAGCTTCCACGCACCACGGTGAGGACGTGCACACTCGGGACGTAGCAAGCGCCGTCTCGATACGCTTCACGCGACCGGTCGATCCGGCGCGACACTCGCCCATCGTCACCGCAGCCGTGGCGGTGGTCTGCGTCGCGATTGCCGGCACGATCCGCGGAGTGCTCTCGCCGTTTCTCGGCCTCGAACTCCCGTATCTCACGTTCTTTGCCGGCGTGATGGCAGCGTCGTGGTTCGGCGGCTGGAGAGCGGGCGTGCTCGCCACGGCCGTCGGTGCACTCACCACGCAGTACTTCTTCGTCGAACCGCTCCAGTCGCTCTACCTCCCGCAAACGAGCGACCGGATCGGCGTCGTCGTCTTCATGCTGGTCGGCGTCAGCATCAGCGCGTTTGCCGAAGCGCTGCACCGTGCACGTCGCGACGTGGTGCGTCAATACGCCCTCCTCGACGATGCGCGCGACCAGAGTGAGAGTGCGCGCAGGGAGGCGCAGGCGCGCGGCGAACAATTGCGCCTCACGCTCATGAGCATCGGTGACGGCGTCATCGTGACCAATCGAGCGGCCGAGATCGAGAGCATGAACGCAGTCGCCGAACAGCTCGTCGGTCGCACGATCGGCGAGGTGCGGCACCGCGATGTCGATCTGGTGGTGCGGCTCGTCGCGGAAGGGACGGATCGCGCGATAGAGCTCCCGGTGCGTCGCGCGATGGACGAGCGGCAAATCGTACATCTTGGTGCCGCCGCGTCGCTCCTCAGGCCCGATGGGCGCGGCATTCCGATCGAGGACAGCGCCGCCCCGATCATCAACGCCGACGGAGAGGTGACGGGGTGCGTCCTCGTCTTCCGCGACGTGTCGGAGCGCCGTGCCGCCGACGCCGCCGTGAAGGCGCGTGAGACCGCCCTTTCGGACCTCTTCGATAACGCCAACGTCGGGCTGCGGTGGGTCGGCGCCGACGGCGTCATCCTCAGGGCGAACGACGAAGAGCTACGCATGCTCGGCTACGAGCGCGCGGAGTACGTCGGGCGTCACATCGGCGAGTTCCACGAGGATCCGCAAGCGGTCGTCGCGATTCTCGACACGCTCCGGACGGGCGCTGGCCTTCAGAATTGCGCCACGCGCATGCGCTGCAAGGATGGAACGCTCAAGGACGTGATGATCAACTGCACGCCGATTGCCGGGGCGAATGCAACGGCGAATGCGTGCTGCTTCACGCTCGACGTGAGCGACCGGGTGGCGGCGCAGCGCACGCAGGCGTTGCTCGCGGCGGTGGTGGAGTCATCCGACGACGCCATCGTCACCAAGAACCTCGCGGGGGTGGTGACGAGCTGGAACGCCGGGGCGCAGCGTCTCTTTGGCTACACGGCCGAAGAAGCGGTCGGTCGCAACATCTCGTTCATCATCCCCCCCGACCGTCTGGGCGACGAGGACCTGATCCTGTCGAAGATCGGGCGCGGAGAGTTTGTCCCCGCGTTCGACACTGTACGTCGGCGCAAGGACGGGACGCTCATTCCGATCTCGATCGCGGTTTCCCCCGTGCGCGATGCCTCGGGGCAGGTGATCGGCGCGTCGAAGATGGCGCGCGACATCAGCGCCCGTATCCGCATGGAGGGCGACCTGCGCGAGGCCGCCAGGCGCAAGGACGAGTTCCTCGCGACGCTCGCGCACGAGCTGCGCAATCCGCTTGCCCCGATGCGCCATGCGTTGCACCTGATGGCGGCGCTGGAGCCGGATTCGCCACGCATTGCGCACGTGCTCGGGATCCTCACGCGACAGATGGAGCACATGGTCCGCCTCATCGACGACCTGATGGACGTCTCGAGGATCGACCGCAACAAGCTCGAGCTGCGTCGCACCTCCGTGGAACTCTCCACGCTGGTGCGTCAGGCGGTGGAGACGGCGCGCCCGCTCATGGACGCGGCGCGCCACACCCTGAGCGTCGAGATTCCCGAGCAGCCGATCCTCCTCGAAATCGACTCGGTGCGCATGGCGCAGGTCCTCGCCAACCTCCTCAGCAACGCCGCCAAGTTCACCGCGCCGGGAGGAATCATCACGATCGAGGGGACGGTGACCGGCGCCACGTTGCAGCTGAGGGTCACCGACAACGGACCGGGAATCCCCCCGGATCGCCTCGAATCGCTCTTCGATCTCTTCGCGCAGGGGCACGAACACGGCGAAAGCGGGCGCGGCGGACTTGGAATCGGCCTCACGCTCGTGCGGCGCATCGCCGAACTGCATGGCGGTCGTGCCTGGCTCGAGAGTGCCGGCGTGGGTACCGGGACGGCGGCGGTCGTCGAGCTTCCGCTCGGCAACACGCCGGCGATCGCCAATGTCGGGCACGGTGGCATTCCGTCGGCGTCACACCTGCACGGGCGTCGCATCCTCGTGGTCGACGACATCCGTGACAACGCCGACACCCTCGGGACGCTCCTTTCCGTGTTTGGAGCCGACGTGTCCACCTGCTACGACGGCGTGGCGGCGATCGCGCAGTTCACCAAGGCACCGTGCGACGTCGTCCTGCTCGATCTCGGGATGCCGACGCTCAATGGGTTCGACGCCTGTCGGGCGATCCGGCAACTCCCCGGCGGCGCCGACGCCGTTATTGTCGCGCTCACCGGCTGGGGGCAGCCCAACGATCGACAGCGTTCGCAGGAGGCCGGGTTCGACGCGCACCTCGTCAAGCCGGTCGACCTCCCGTCGCTCCTCGACCTCCTCCGTCGCCTCCTGGACGATCGCGCGTCGCACATCGCCCGGTGACGACGCCACGCGGTCGCCCCTCGAGGCGGGATGACGCTCCTGCGTGTCGCTCGCGAGTGCGACTTCGGGATGCCACCATCGAGCGATACCACCCTTCGACGAACGTCGCGCCCAATCGCAGCCACGCGGATAATGGCCCGGAAGGGCACGGTAGCCCAGCTTGCTTGGTACGACGCCCACGCTCGCGAGACGTCGCCAGTGGAGCACGCGCACTCCGCGCTCCCTCCGACCTACCGATCGCGAGCCGGCGGGGAGGGGCGCGATGTCCGTTGGAACGCCTTCGAACAACCTGGCCGACGCCACGATGCGCGCCTGCTACATGCGCTGCGTCGTTGCGGCCGACGGCGCGCCGACTGGCGGCGATCGCGCGTGGGAAGCGTTCACCGGCATCGACGCAGCGCACCTGCGCGCCGAAGGATGGGAGGCGGTCGTCCATCCCGACGACGTCGCCCTCCTCGCGGATGCATGGCGCGAATCGTTGCGTACCGCGCTTCCCTTCGAGATCGACCTGCGCCTCCGGCACGTCGACGGATCGTATCGCTGGTGCCAGTTCTCGGCCGAGCCGGGGGGGACGAGCGATCGCGTGCGCGGACTGGGCGAGCGCCCACGTTGGATCGTGCGCATCGTGGACATCCATCGACACATCGTCGCACAGGAGTCG
Source organism: uncultured Gemmatimonadaceae bacterium (assembly GCA_964637355.1). Classification (GTDB taxonomy): domain Bacteria; phylum Gemmatimonadota; class Gemmatimonadetes; order Gemmatimonadales; family Gemmatimonadaceae; genus SCN-70-22. The sequence continues at coordinate 26,810 of CAZWVG010000003.1, read as the reverse complement.
CTCGAGCAGTCGCTGCGCGTGCGCGGCGACTCCCTCGCGCGGTTCGCGCACGACCTGCGCAATCCGGTGCAGACCATGCGGCATGCGCTCTTTGCCCTCACCCTCGACGGCGCGTCGGCCGAGTCGCGCCCCCAGATGCTCTCAGTCCTCGAGCGTCAACTGGAGCTCATCACGCGGAAGACGCAGGACTACCTGCACGAGCTGCAACACGAGCTGCACGGCGCGCGCGAACCATAGCGAGGCGCGCGCTGGCGCGATCCCGGCCATCTTGGTCCCTCGCCACCGCGCGCGCGCGCGTGCGCGCGGCCCTGCCGTGAGCACCACCGAGCGCATTCCCTCGATGAACGAGTCGCGAGCCGCATGAAGATCCTCACGCCGGAGGAGTTCCCCAACCTCCTGCAAACGCGCGATAGGCGCCCGCGTACCGCGATCGTCAGCGGCATCCTCGTCGTCGCGATGCTCACCTGGGTGCGTTTCGCGCTCAACGACGTCCTCGGCGGCGGTCTCCCCTTCCTCCTCTACGTCCTCGCGGTGATGTGGGCATCGTGGGTTGGCGGTTGGCTTCCCGGGATCGTCATCACGATCATCAGCGCGGTAGTCGCCGACTACCTCTTCCTCGGGACGCCGGGACAGCTCTGGCCCATGGCCTCCACCGATGTGGGGCGTTCCGTCGTCTTCCTGGTCGTCGGCTTCATGGTGAGCGCCTTCAGCGAGGCGCTGCATCGCTCGCGCGAGCGCGTCGAGGAGCGCACCCGCGAGCTGCAACTGGAAATGCGCGAGCGCCGAGTGCGCGAGCGCGAACGCGCGGAGATGCAGGAGCGGAAGGATCAGTTCCTCGCCATTCTCGCGCACGAGCTGCGCAATCCGCTGACCCCGATCGTGAACGCGGCCGCGCTCCTGCACGCACGCGAGTCGGGCGATGCGATCGTCGAACGCGCCGCCAACCTCATCGACCGACACGCGCGGCAGATGGTGCACCTCATCGACGATCTCCTCGACGCCGCACGCCTCGAACGCGGGACGTTCGAGCTACGACAGGAATGCATCGAGGTCTCCTCGGTGATCGAGGCGGCGATCGAGCACTGCCGTCCGGCGATGCTCGAGAAGCGGCAGCGCCACACCATCGACATCCCCGCGAAGCCGATCCGCATTCGTGCCGACCAGCTCCGCCTCACCCAGGTCCTCACCAACCTCCTCAACAACGCCTCGACGTATACCCCCGAAGGGGGGCACATCGAGACCGTGGTGCGCATCGAAGGCGACGTGCTCCATCTCGAGGTGCGCGACAACGGGAAGGGGATGTCGGGCGACGATACCGAGCGGATCTTCCAGATGTTCGAGCGCGGGAGCGACACCGGCTCTTCACGCGGGCTCGGCATCGGGCTCGCGCTCGTGCGGCAGATCGTGGCGCTCCATGGCGGGCGCGTCTGGGCCAGCAGCGAAGGGGCCGGAAAGGGGAGTATCTTCAGCGTCGAGATTCCCGGAGTCGCCGCTGCGGCCGATGCGCCGGCCGCGACGCCCGAAGCGCCAGAACCCATCGAAGCCATGCGCCCGTTCAACATCCTGGTGGTCGACGACAACCCCGATCTCGTGGAAACGCTGGTGGCGGTGCTCCAGATGCTCGGTCATCAGGTCGTGCCGGCGCGAAACGGCGAGGACGCGCTCGCCCAGATGGCGTCGTCGCCGCCGGATCTCGTCCTCATGGACGTCGGAATGCCGGGGATGAGCGGCTACGACGTGGCGCGCCGAGTCTCCGCCGAATCGTGGCGCTCCCGTGCGACGCTCGTCGCGATGACCGGATGGGGGCGTGACGAGGACCGTCAGCGCGCACTCGAGTCGGGCTTCGACATGCACGTGGTGAAGCCGCTCGATCTCGAACACCTGCGCGCGCTCCTCGACTCGCTGCAGGCGCCGTCTCCCTCGACGACGTCGCGCCCGGCACCCTAACGGTCGGCACCCACGCCCCGCGAGCCGAACGCTCGTGGTTGCTTGGTGGTCGATGGAGGGAGATGAGCGTCCCTCCGCAGCACCCTCCTTCGCTGCCTGACGAGTGGTAACGAAAGACGCCACTCACGGGGACGACCATTACGTGCCCCCAACGCGTATGATGCAGAGGACGGACAGCGACTGTCCGCCTGCACATCTTAGTTGGAGGGTATGCGAGTGTTCATTCGAGGACAGGTCGCCGGAACGGCGGCACTCGTCCTGCTCGCGGCGTTGCCGTCGTGGGGGAGGGCGCAGGATACTACAATAGTCCGTGATTCCACGGTGCGACGCGATACGACGCACGTGGACAGCACGCAGGCCATGCGCGACTCGGTCGCCCGTCTCGACAGCTTGCGCGCCATCAACAATCCCCACAGCGACTCCGCGCTGACTCGCGCGACGGAGTATGCGCCGACGCGCACGGCGGGGAACGTGAAGCCACCGCGCGTTACGTCAGACGTTCGCATCCCCATCCGCAAGGAATCGGGCGGCGAGGTCGACCTGCGAGCCGATGAAGCCGACTCGATCGCTCGTGCCGATTCCATGGCGATGGCAAAGGCGCGCGCCGACTCGATCGCGCGAGAGGAACGCATGCGACGTGACTCGATCGTCACGGCAGAGCGCGCGCGGCAGGACTCGATCGCCATGGTGATGCGCCTGCGGCAGGATTCCATCGACGCCGTCGCGCGCGCGCGGGCCGACAGCATCGCGCGGGTCGATTCCATTGCACAAGCCGAGGCGGCCAGGAAGCAACGCGTTCGGGATCGCTACCTGTTCGACGGAAGCGGCTGGTATGTGAGCCTCGCCGGCGGCGGTGCGATCCCGGCAGGCGACTTCGACAAACTCGGCTATGACAACGGCTACACGATGTCGATCCCGATCGGCTGGCACTCGCCAACCAACTTCCTCGGCGTGCGGCTCGATCTCGGCTACAGCCAATTCAATGGTCGCCAGGTGATCGGCACCGGTACCGGCAGCGAACCCCTCTCCTTCTCGAACACCGATCCGAAGATCTGGTCGGCCGTCCTCAACGTCACGGCGCGAGTCCCGCTGAATGGCGCGCATTCCGTGAACCTCTACGGACTCGGCGGTGGCGGCATCTACCACTTCACCGACTTCGGGGCGTCGAGCGGCCTCGCGGCATTCCTGGGCGATGAGGTGCTGCCCGTGGAATCGGCGACCGAAGGATCACGCAATGAGTTCGGGGCGCAGGTTGGTGCGGGCATCGACTTCGGCATCGGCCCTGCCTCGTTCTATCTCGAGTCTCGCATGGTGAATGTGTACAGCCGGCGCGACGAGAACTCGGATTTCGCCAACATCTTCGGCAGCAGTTTCGGCAAGGACATCCGGTGGGTTCCGCTCATCCTCGGCGTGACCTTCCGGTGAGTCTCGTCGCCCCGTCGCGAAACTCGCCCGGCCGCGCCCTCGAGCGCACGGCGCTGGTAATGCTCGCAATCGTTTGTGCGACGTCGCCGGAACTCGCGTGGGCGCAGCAACCGCGGGCCACGACGGGTGCGGCGCCATCGCCGACGGCAGTCTCGGCGAATTCGCTGCGCGCCCTCAAGGTGCGCATCTCGCTCGACGATCGCATGCTCTGGGTGATGCAGGGGAGCGATACCATGTATCGCGCCCCCGTGGCGGTGGCGTCGAACGACCGGCTGTCCTACGCCGGACGAACGTGGCAGTTCGCCACGCCGTTGGGTGAGCATGTGGTACTCGGCAAGCGCATCGATCCGGTGTGGACACCGCCGGACTGGCACTATGCCGAGGTGGCGAAGGCGTACGCCCTTCGCCTGCGACACCTCCCCGAACGCGGGCTCGTGCTCCCGGACGGGCGGCACATCGTGGTGCGCGACTCTACCGTGGGATTGCTGGTCGGTCATGACAGCATGTTCGCCGCCCTCCCGCTCGACGAGCACGTGGTGTTCGACTCGACGCTCTACATCCCGCCCATCGACACGCGCAATCGTGAGGTGCGCGGCCCGTTAGGCGCCTTCGCGCTCGACCTTGGCGCGGGCTACATGCTCCACGGTACGGACGATCCCGCGAGCATCGGCACCGCGTCGACGCACGGCTGCATCAGGCTCGCCCCGCGCGACATCGCGTGGTTGTACTCGCACGTTCCGATCGGCGCCGAGGTCGTGGTGTTCTGATTTCGACCACGACCGGGCGCACGCACGACCCATCGCTCTTCGCAACGGCCAGCGCGGCCGAACGAAGGGAGCGATGGCCACCACCACTCCAACACGAGGTAGTTCACCATGAACAACGACCGCATGGAAGGCGCGTGGAAGCAGATGAAGGGCAAGATGAAGCAGTCCTGGGGGAAGCTCACCGACGACGATCTCGACGTCGCCGAGGGGCAGTGGGACGAGCTCTCCGGCAAGATCCAGAGCCGCTATGGCAAGAGCAAGGACGAGGCGGAGAAGGAGATCCAGCGCTTCCGCGAGGAGTACGATCGCGAGGTCGCGCGCGAGACTGCGCGCTGACGCAACGCGCCGTGCGGTCCGGGAGATTCCACCCGGACGCCGCGCGGCGCGGCCCGCGCTGAACGTTAGGCAAACGGGGGATGTCGCGGCTGCGACATCCCCCGTTCCCGTTCCCCCCTCGCGACGGTGACCCCTAGTTGCGCTCGCCGCGCACGATGGTCGTGAGGAGCCCCACGCCGAACACGCGCCCCTGACCGGGCTCTCCCCACAACTGCAGCATGTAGCGGGAGGTCGGCGAGGTGAGCCTCGTCCACGACACGCCGTCGAAGCGCAGGATCACCCCGTCCTCGCCTAACGCGTAGACATCGGTCGGCCCCGTTCCCCAGACGCTGCGCAGCGCCAGCTGCTGCACGGGACTCGGCTGCGAATACCACCGGACACCGTCGTAGCGAAGGATCGTCGCCGTATCGCCGACCGCGAAGATGTCGGTCGGGCCGGTCCCCCAGATCCCGCGCAGGAGCTGGCGGGTGGGCGTCGTCATCGGCCGCCACTGCGAGCCGTCGTAGTGCAGCACCGTCCCTGAGTCGCCCACCGCATACACGTCGGACGGTGAGAGCCCCCACACGTGCCGCAGGAAGACCTGCGTCCCGCTGCTCATCGGCGACCACGTGCCGTCCCCAGGCGACGTGAGGATCACCCCGCGCTCCCCGACGATGAAGGCGCGCGTCGGCGAGGCGAGCCAAATGGAGCGCAGCAGGTTGAAGACGCCGCTGGTCTCGTTATGCCAGGCGGTGCCGTCGTACCGCACGATCGTCCCGGTGTCGCCCACCGCATACACCTGCGTCGGCGACGCCCCGAACACCCCGTACAGCGGCTGCGACGGCGGCGCGTCGGTCAACGCCCACCCCTGCAGCGTGCGCTTGAAGACCGCCCCCCCGCCTCCAACGGCGTACAGCGTCCCATCGCCGGGTCCCCACACCGCCGTCAGCGCGGGCGACGTGATTTCGGCACGCCACCCGGTAGACGCCGCCCCGCGCAGCACGGTGCCGTCCCACCCGGCGATCACCGTCCCGCCGGCGCCATCGTCCCAGATGGCGCGCAGGTTCTGCCCCGTGCGCGAGTTGGACAGCTCGCTCCACCCCTGCCCGTTGAAGTGCACCACGGCTCCGGTGTTCCCCACCGCGTACACATCGTTCGCCCCCCGCCCCCAAACCGAGAAAAGATTGCGTCGGGTCGGGGCCGATTGCTTCTGCCACGAGGCGCCGTCGTAGTGCAGGAGGAGCCCGTTGATCCCGACCGCCCAGATGTCCTGCGCGCTGCTCCCCCAAACGCCAAACAGCGCGTCGGTGGTCGGTGACGTCACCGTCGAGAACTGCACGCCGTCGTAGTGGACGATGACGCCGTTCTGTCCCACCAGCCAGAGATCCTGGGCCGACGTCCCCCAGATCCCCCACAACTCCCACCCGCGCGCCGCCGACCGCTCGCTCCACTGCGTCCCGTCGAAATGCAGCACCGTCCCGTCGGTCCCGATCGCGAAGATGTCGTTCGCCGCGAATCCGAAGACGTTGAGCAACGTCTGGTTAGTCGGACTCGACATCGGCGCCCACTGCGCGCCGTCGAAGTGCCAGATCGCCCCCGACGTGCCGACGGCATAGACGTCCTGCGCGCTCGCCCCCCACACGCCGACGAACGTCTCCTCCGTCCCGGTGTCGACGAGGTGCCACGTTCCGCCACTCCCGTCGAGGACGACCCCGGCCTGCCCGACGGCGAAGCCGCGTCCGGTCGCCGGGTCGGCCCACATCCCGAGCAACGAGACATCGGTCACCCCTTCGCGCTCGATGGCGAAGGTCGGCACTTTCGCGGCGGCGCCCACCACGGTGACCTGCGTCGTCGCCTTGAGCGACCCCGCGCTCGCCGTCACCTCCGCCACGCCGGCGGCGACGCCCTGTACGTCACCGGTGCTGCTGACCGTGGCGACCGCCGGTGCGCTGCTCTGCCAATGCAGTGAGACGCCGGTCACCGGAAGCCCGGTCGCGTTGCGCGCCGTCCCCGTGAGCGGGAGCGTAGCCCCTGTGGAAATGAACGCCGAGGCCGGCACCACATCCACCGATTCGACTCCGGGAGGCGTCGTTCCCCCCGGCGACGTGCCGTCGTCACCGCACGCGACGAGCCCCGCCGACATCACCACGTGAAAGACGGCAAACCACGCCCGCGCCACACGCGTACGCGGCCCGAAAACACTCTCCACTTCGGCACTCCTCCGGCAATGCGGTTCGATCAAGTATCGCTGGAAAGTTGCCGATCCTCACGAGGAGGAGAAGTGGCCGCTAGCGATGTGCGTTTCACACGTTCGTCGCCCCGAATGTTCCCGCGACGATGCGTCGCTCAGGCGCTGCACGCGTTCTTTGCGACGGCTCAACACGCGACGAAGGCGCGACGCGCGAGCGACGCGCGCGTTTGAGCGAGCGCGTTGGAGCGATCGCAGCGAGAACTTCGGCCACCCGATTCCCGCCAGTCCAAACCTCAACGTCTCTCCGTGGTCTCCCGCACCAGCAAGGAAGTCGCGACCGTCGGAAAGATTGGCCTCCCCGCCGAGCAGTTCGCCGCCGCCTTCCCCTTCCACTTCGCCGTCGATCGCGACCTGCGCATCGTGCAGGTAGGGCGCTCGCTCGCGCGGGTGTGCGCCGACATCCGCGCCGGCGTGACGCTCGACGACGTGCTGCGGGTCGAGCGCCCCCACGTCCCGCTCTCCCACGCCGCGCTCGCCCAGAACACGCGCCTCCTCTGGCTCCTCGTGCATCGCGCCTCGGGAATGCAGCTGCGCGGCCAGCTCCAGGTCGTCGACGACGACGGAACCATCGCCTTCCTCGGCTCTCCCTGGCTCAGCGACGCATCCGCAATACGCGCGTACGGGTTGAGCATCGCCGACTTTGCGCTGCACGATCCCGTCGTCGACCTGTTGCAGCTGGTGATGTCGCAGAACGCCGCGCTCGCCGACGTTCGCAAGCTCGCGGCAAAGCTATCGGCGCAGCGCGCCGAACTGCGTGGGACCAACGAGCGCATGGCCGCGCAGATGGCCATGACCCACGCCCTCGAGTACGCCCCCACCCTACGCGAGGCCGCACCGGCGATCCTCGAGTCGCTCCTTGGCGCGGTCGGGTGGGACCTTGCGGCCCTCTGGTGGGACGCCGGCGATGGTCGTTCGCTCGAGTGCGTCGCTGTCGTGTCAGGCGACGACCCTTCGTTGCGCGACCTCACGTCCGTCACCGCCAGCGCCCGCTTCGCCCGCTCGATCGGGCTGGCGGGACAGGTGTGGCAGGAAGAACGCGCCTTCTGGGTGGAGGATGTGCGGCAACAGGATCCGGGCGAGTGCCCGCGCGCCCCTGCCTGCCTGCGCGCCGGCATCGCTTCGGCGTTAGGCGTCCCGGTGCGCGTCGGTGGCGTGATCCACGGCGTCATCGAGCTGCAATGCCGGCTCGAACAACCCTCCGACGAGGAAGTCCTGCGTTTCGTCGACGATGTGGCCTCGAAGCTCGGCCAGTTCGAGGCACGCCGCGTCGCCGAGCGCGAACTGCTGCACGCCAAGGAGGCCGCCGAGTCCGCCTCCCGCGTGAAGTCGGAATTCCTCGCCAACATGTCGCACGAAATCCGCACGCCGATGAACGGCGTCCTGGGAATGACGCAGCTCCTGATCGACACGGCGCTCGATCCGGACCAGCGCGACATCGTGCGCACGATCGAGGCGTCGGGCGAGGCGCTCCTCACGATCATCAACGACATCCTCGACCTTTCCAAGATCGAGGCTGGCAAACTGGAGTTGGAGCACGAGCGCTTCGACCTCGGACGCACCATCGAGGATGTGCTCGAGCTCCTCGGCTCCCGCGCCGAGGCGCAGGGGATCGATGCCCTCGTTCGGCTGCGTCCCGGATGCCCGCGATCGTTTGTCGGCGACGCCGGTCGCATCCGGCAGATCCTGGTGAACCTGGTGGGGAACGCCCTCAAGTTCACCACCTCCGGGCACGTCATCGTGTCGGGCGAGTGCCTCAGTTGCACCCCCACGCACGCAGAATTGCGCCTGACGGTTCGCGACACCGGCGCCGGCATCCGCGCCGACATCGTCCCGCTCCTCTTCCAGAGCTTTTCGCAGGGCGATACGTCGACCACGCGCAAGGTCGGTGGCACCGGGCTCGGGCTCGCGATCACGCGACGCCTCGCCGAGGCCATGGGGGGAACGGCGGGAGTCGAGAGCGTCGAGGGAATCGGCTCCACCTTCTGGGTGACGTTGCGCCTGGCGACCGAGGGCGCGGCACCGGTCGCCGCCCTCGTCGCCGCGCGCGGCGCCGCCGTCGTGATCGAGGATGACGACGCGCGCGGCGCGATGGTGGAAGAGGTGCTCGCCAGCGCTGGGGTGAAGTCGGCGCGCGCCCTCACAACCAACGACGTTGCCGCTGCAGTTGCCTCGCTCGCGCCTCGTGTGGTTGATACGCTGGTGGTGGGCGGACGCACGCCGCCCGCTGAACTCGAACGGCGCGTACATGCACTGCGCGCGGAATATCCCGCGCTGACCGCGGTGGTGGCGCTCGTCCCGCTCGCCGATCGCGCGCACGCCGCGAGCCTCCGCGCGGCCGGCTACACCAGCGTGCTCTCGCTTCCGCTCCGACCGTCATACCTCGTTTCGGCGGTCTCGCCGCCCGCCGAGCGTGAAGCAGCGCGGGCGCGTGCCGGGAGCGGTGCCGACGAGCATGTGCCGGCGCCTGACCTCCCCGTCGCGCACCGCCGCATCCTCGTCGCCGAGGACAACGTCGTCAACCAGATGGTCTGCAGCGGGATGCTCCGGAAGATGGGGTGCACGGTCGACGTTGCATCTGACGGCGCCGAAGCGGTCGCACGCGTCGCCGCGACCACCTACGACGCCGTGCTCATGGACTGCATGATGCCCACGCTCGACGGGTACGACGCCACGCGGGCGATCCGCGCGAGCGAACGACAGAGCGGGCGCGCACGCCTTCCGATCATCGCCCTCACGGCCAGCGCGCGACGTGAAGATCGCCAGCGCGCCCTCGATGCCGGGATGGACGAGCACGTTTCCAAGCCGATCGACTTCTCCGAGCTGCGCGACGCGATCGAGCGGTGGGCGCCCAGCTCGGCGCCCCCCGCGCCCTCCGCCGCCCAGGCCGAGGATCCGCTCGACACTGCGGTGCTCGATCGACTGCGCGATACGTATGGCGAAGGAGGGGACGAATTCGTGCAGGCACTCGTCGACCTCTTCATCCTGGATGCGCCGGACCGGCTCACGGCGCTCCGCACCGCGGCGCGCAGTGGCGACGCCGACGCCGTCTCGCACGGTGCGCACGCGCTCTTCGGGTCGGCATCGACGTTAGGCGCGCGGGTGCTGGCGCGGGAGGCGCGTGCGCTCGACGCCGCCGCGCAGGGGGGCGACTCGGCGGTCTCGGTCCTGGCGCCGCACGAGCGGTCGAACGAGCGGTCGCACGAGCTCTCGCTCGAGGCGCAGGTCGAACGCGTGGCCGCCGAAGTCGAACGCCTTCGCGAGCGGCTGCGCGATCTTGTCCCGCCGCCCCCCGAGGATTTCTAGCCGACATCTCGCCGGCAGTCGCCCCCCTGACGAAGGGGCTGGGCGCCGGCGCGAGGGCGTCGACCGTTGGCGAGATGGCAGGTGCGGTCACGCCCCGTGCTGACGACCGGCGTGCTCCGGCACCGATTCGCTACTGCGTCGTTCCGCGCGAAACGCCCGTCAGCACCAGGATTGCACCTGACGGATGGTCGGAGCCCCAGCGCATCTGCGCCTGCGTGGCACCGATGAAGCGGATCTCCACGATCCCATCCACCGGGATGTTGCGGAGCGTCGAGGTGTCGCCGAACCGCTGGTTGTCGAGATACACGACGGGCGAGGTGCTGCTCTCGCGCACGCGAAGGAGCGTGCTGGGTCCGCGCCCGGTGAGAAAGGCCGGGCGCAGGAGCTGCACCGCATCGTACGCGTTGAGCGCGCTCGTCTTCGAGATTTCGTTGCGGTAGATGATGTCGGAGCGCGGGCTCGGTGCGCCGGTCCCGCTCCCGCCGTGCGAGCAGGCGGCGAGCGCCGCGACCAGGAGTCCTGCACACAGCGTACGGAGCGAACGAGAGAGGGGCATGGGCGCCTGCCGCGGAGAGGTAGGGGGAGTACGCGTCGCTTGAACTTGGAGCCGGTCGTGCAACGCTGTCCAGAGCACGGGACAGGGAGGCGGGCGGGCGTGACGAGCCGTTGAGCTCGTGTGGCGTCCGCGATTTGCCGGCCGAGCGATGGATGACCTGCGATGCGAGCGCAACGACAACGCCTGCCCGACCGCCCGACCATCGCCATTGGGTCGCCCGAAAGTCGGGACGCAAATGCGACGTCGGTGCGATGCCGAACCGCGCACCCCGTTGCATCGTGCACCCGCGCCCTCTGTCGGCGCGCACACCCTCGACCGAAACCGGAGCGCCCGATGATTCGCAGGCTCAAGAGCGGCGAGTACCGCCTCTACTCGAAGAAGAAGGATCCCAGGACGGGAAAGCGGCGCAACCTCGGCACCTTCTCCACCCGCGAAGCCGCCGAAAAGCACGAGCGCGAGGTGCAGTTCTTCAAGCACCAGAAGTGACGCGCGCTTGGCGGCTTCGCCGTTCAGTCCTTTGCAGATTGCAACAGCTGCAACAGCATCGCCTCCCAACCCGCGTCGTCCTCTGGCGCTCCCTTTCGCGCGAACGTTTGCACGCGCCCGCGGGCGTGGGCGTCGTTGGGCGCACCGAGCACGGCGGGATGGATGTAGCACGAGCGGCAAACTGCCGGCGTGTTGCCTAACGAATCGGCGACTTCCTGCACCAGTTGCACGGTGAAGGCCTTGGGGGGCGCCTCGTCGAGCGCATCGGCGTGCTGCACGAGGTAGCGGAGCGCGAGAAGCGTCCCCGCCCACGTGCGGAAGTCCTTGGCCGTGAAGTCGCTCCCGGTCGTCTCCTGCAGGTAGGCGTTGACGTCGGTCGACGTCACGGGCTGCGGCTCGCCGTCGGCGTCGAGGTACTGGAACAGATCCTGTCCCGGAAGCTCCCGGCATCGCCGCACCAGGCGCGCCAGGCGCCGGTCGGTCACGGCGACGTCGTGCATCACCCCGCTCTTCCCGCGAAAGCGCAGGCGCAGCCCGCTCCGCGTCGGCTTGAGGTGGCGGTTCTGCAGCGTGGTGAGGCCGAACGATCCGTTCTCCCGCGCGTAGCTCTCGTTCCCCACCCGCACGAACGTCGTCTCCAGCAGGCGCACCACCATCGCCACTACCTTTTCGCGGGGAAAGCCCGGCTTCGCGAGGTCGTCGCTCACCCGCGCGCGCAGCGTTGGCAGCGCCTTCCCGAAGGCGGCGAGTCGCGCGTACTTGTTCCCGTCGCGCACCGTCCGCCAGCGCGCGTGGTAGCGGTACTGCTTGCGCGTGCGTGCGTCGCGCCCCGTCGCCTGCAGGTGGCCGTTAGGAATCCGGCAGATCCAGACGTCGGTCCAGGCCGGGGGAATGGCGAGCTGCCGGATGCGCTGCAGCGTCGCGCGGTCGCGCACGCGCACCCCGTCGGCTGCAACGTACGAGAAGCGCGATGGCCCCCCGCGCCGCGCGATGCCGGGCGTGCCATCGCTCACGTATCGCAGCTGCGCGGCGCGCGCCGCCTCCTCGGGCGGCAGCATCGTGGTGCGGGCGCGTCGCCCGCGCCGCGCGGACATCTCCTTGACTGGCATCCCACGCCCTCTCCAGAGTGAGCGGCGTGGTACCGGGAATCGCGGCGCGCGTTCCGAACGCGCACCGCAATTCGCCTCGTCGCGCTCCCCCTACCTCGGGAGAGCAACTCCGGTGCTACACCTTGTGGTAACCCGGGCGCGCGGCCTCGCGGCGATCCTCGGCCTGGTAGATCTCGAAGTCGCCGAAAAAGGCCGGCACTTCGGCCTGCATCGTGCGCAGCACGAGGAGCCCCAGGCGACGAATCTCCTGCTCGGCGCCTTCGCCGCAGCGCAACTCGAGCATCGTGCGCCAGGCGCGCACGTTCCCCGTCACCACGATCTTGGTCTCGGTGGAGTTGGGGAGCACGCCGCGCGCCGCCTCACGCGCCATCTTGCGGCGGTGCACCTTGTCGCCGACCCAGGCGTAGCGCTGCATCAGGTCGTTGACGAGCGCGACGTACGAGGCCTGGGCTCCTTCCATTTGTGCGCGCCACGCCCCTTCCAGCGCCTCGTCGCCGATGATCGCCGGCGGCACGACGAACGCCGCCTGCGACTCGTCGACGTAGCGCTGGCTCAACTGCGAATACGCGAAGCCGGCGCGGTGCCGCACCAACTCGTGCGTCAGCGAGCGGGAAATCCCCTCGAGCAGCAGTGAATAGTTGGCGTGCTCCAGCACGCTCCCGTGCCCCTGCTTGAGGATGTTCTCCAGGTACTCGCGCGTCGTGCGGCTCGCCGGGTTGCGCTGGCTCATGTAGCACAGCCGTCCGGCGAACTCCGCCAGCCGCTCCCCTTCGGTGGACTCGCCGATCCACTGCACCGGAAGGTGCGACGGCTCGGCGAAGGCGGGACGGGCGAGGACGGTGACGCGCGGTTCGTAGTAGTACATCAGTCGGCAATCGGGGGAGAGGGGAGAACGGACGGAAACCTATCCTCCCCCCTCCAGCATCTCCAGCCGAAGCGAATCGTACGAACGCTCGCGCTCCACGCGATCGAGTACCGCGCGCGCGCTCGCCGGCAGCGGCGCGAGCGCCGGGTCGTACTTGATCGATGCCAGCGGATCCACCGGTGTGGCGAGCGGCACGATGACCCCGGGATTCAGGATTCCCGCCGGATCGAAGCACTCCTTGATGCGCGCGAAGAGCGCGCGCGTCTCGACGGGCCACGTGCGCCCCAGCGAGGGCGTGCGCAGCCGCCCGTCGCCATGCTCCCCCGCCAGCGAGCCCCCGAGCGACGCGGTGAGCTGCACCACATCGTCAAACAGCCGGTGCACGCGCTCGCGCCAGTCCGCCTCCCGCACGTCGACGAGCGCGTTCACGTGCACGTGCGCGTCTCCCGCGTGCCCGAAAATCACCCCGCGGAATCGCGAGGCATCGAGCGCGGCGCGCACCCCCCGCACATAGTCCCCCAGATGCTCCGGAGGAACGCACCCGTCCTCCACCACCTGCATCGACTTGAGGTGCGGGTCGAGGCGCGAAAGGATCGGGCTCGCCGCATGCCGCAGCGCCCAGAGCGATTCCTGCGACTCGAGATCGAGCCCCACGAGGACCGACAGCGCGCCGAGCGACTCGAACTCCGTCGCGAGTCGCTGCGCCGAATGGGCGGCGCTGGTCGCGCCGGTGTCCGTCCCCGCCGATTCGAACTCGATGAGGAGGACACACTCGGACTCGTTAGGTACGGGAACCGAGCCGCCGCTCCGTGCCACGTCGAGGAAGGTGCGATCGAGGAGTTCGCACGTCGCGGCACCCGCCGCACGCGCGCGCGCCGCGCCGTCTACCCCCGCCTCCAGCGTGGACCACGCCACCAGAACGCTCGCCGTGTCCGTTGGGATCGGCGCCAGGCGCAGCTCGACTGCCGTGAAGAGCGCCAGCGTCCCCTCGCTCCCCACCAGGAGGTCGACCAGCTCACCGCTCTCCGCAAAGTCGCGCACGCCGTACCCCGACGATTCCTTGCGCACCGGCGCCCCCCGCCGCGCCCCCGCGTCGGCTCGCACATCCGCGGCAATCGCACTCCAACGATCGAGTGCCGGTACGCCGCGCGGCAACGGGGCGCCGCGGCGAATCGTCGCGTGGCTCCCATCGTCGAAGACGCAGTCGATCGCCTCCACCCAGCGACGCATCGCCCCGAGTCCCATCGTGTGCGGCCCCGCCGCGTTCGTCGACGCCATCCCGCCGATCGTCGCAAAGGCCCCGCTCGACGGATCCACCGGAAAGCGCAGCCCCTCGGCGTTCGCCGCATGCTCCACACGGCGGCGCGTGACCCCCGCGCCTCCCCACACCCTGCGCCCGATGTTATCTACTGGCGACAGCGTGGTCAGACGGGAGAGGTCGATGACGATGCCGTCCCCGACCGCACCCCCCGACATGCTGCTCCCGCTCCCGCGCGGGATCAGCGGGAGTGCGAGCGACGCTGCCCAGCGCACCAGCGCGCGGACGTCGTCGACATCCGCCGCTACCGCGACCGCGCGGGGATTCGCGCGCAGGATCCCCGCCGACTCGGCGTACAGCGCGCGCGAGACCTCGTCCGTTCGGAAGTGACCGCGAAGGACAGGAGGAGCATGTTCGAAGGATTGCGGCATGCAAGGAGAATGATCACGCTGCGCGCCGCCGACAATCGGGCGCTCGCCCGACGCGTCGTAAGCGTCTGTGCGATGGCGATCGCCTGCGGATCGCCGGAGGCGCAGGTTCAGCGCCCTCCGGCGCCTGCCCAGCCGGCTACGCAGTCGCCCTCGGCGGGCGCGCTCGCCCCGCTCTCCGATTCGACCTTCGCCGCGACCGTCGCTCGCCTCTCGGAGCCGGCGGGCTTCTTCGACACCGACAATCTCATCTCGAACGAGTCGTCGTATCTCCATGTCATCCCGCGTCTCCGCACCCTCGGAACGCACGGGGGCGCGTACATCGGCGTCGGTCCCGACCAGAACTACTCCTACATCGCCGCAATACGCCCAACCATCGCGTACCTCGTCGACGTGCGGCGCGACAACCTGGTTCAGCACCTGATGTTCAAGGGACTTTTCGCGCGTGCCTCGCATCGCATCGAGTTCCTCTGTCTCTGGCTTGGGCGCCGACTCCCACCCGATCCGGCGGCGTGGGACGATCGGTCGATCGACGACATCGTCGCCTACATCGACGCCGCCCCTCGCGACGACGCGCTGGCGCGCCGCACGGCGCAACAGCTGGTCGATGCCGCCGTGGCGACCGGTATCGCGCTTCCCGACAGCGACCGGGCGACGCTTCGACGCTTCCACGCCGAGTTCGTCCGGCTCGGGCTCGACTTGCGCTTCACATCGTTTGGGCGGGCGCCGCGCAGCTACTATCCCACGCTGCGCGACCTCGTCCTCGCGCGCGACACGTCGGGCGCCGAGCGGTCGTATCTCGCGCGCGAGGACGACTGGCGATACGTGAAGCAGCTTCACGACGCCAATCGCATCATCCCACTCGTGGGAAATCTCGCGGGGGATCGCGCGCTCCCGGGCATCGCACGCGACGTGCGGGCCGCCGGCACCACCGTCTCGGCGTTCTACACGTCGAATGTCGAGTTCTACCTGTGGGGAGGGGCCGAATTCGACGCCTTCGCGCGCAACGTCGCACAGCTGCCGCGCAATGCCCGATCCGTGATCATCCGGAGCTACTTCGGGCGTCAATTCGGCGATGCGCATCCGCTCGCCGTCCCGGGCTTCGTCAGCGTGCAGCTGTTGCAGCCGCTGGACGACTTCGCCGCGCGCCTCCGCGCTGGCGGGTGGAACTCCTACCGCGCCCTCGTCACCCTCGGCGCTCGCTGAGCGCAGCGCTCCCTGGTGCCACGCCGCCGATGAAGGAAAGCGCGGCGACCGCCGCCGCCCTGCACGTTACTGTTTGTCCGGCTTCTTGCTCCCCTTCTCCTGCGCCGTGAACTGCAGTGTGTCGATGCGGAACGCGAACATCTGCTGGACCAGCTGCCGCACCTTGTGCCCGTTCATGATCGCGGGCCGGAACTGCATCAAGGGGAGCGTGTTGCGCACCGAGCGTGCGAAGTCGGGATGCGTCGTCGAGAGCACCACGATGCTCGTGGTGTCGGCGTGTCCTGTCGTATCCACGACATACTGAATTCCCACCGATCCCTCGATCCGCTTCTCCAGCATCGCGGGCGGATAGGGGGGCGCGGCGCTGTCGTCGTAGCGCGCTGCTGCCGAGTCCACCTGCAGCACCGACATCACCGAGTCACCAGCCGCTTCGGGCTCCTGCGGCTCCTGTTGCGCGATCTCGCTGCTCAACTCGGTAAGGCCCGGCCCTGGCTCCGTCTCCTGTTTCGCCGGGACGAGTGCCTTTTCGTCGATCTTCGCCTCACCGCCACCACCCGGCGACTGCGTCGACATGAAGGTGATGCGCTCCTGCTTGGGCTTGGACCCCATGATCCGGTCGCGCGGCATGAAGTACTCCACCGGCGTGAACGAATCGGCGAGTTCCGGGGAAGGATGCCCGCTCGTGGCCACCACGGTCGCGGTGAAAATCGCGACGTGCGCCAACACGCTCACGACGTACCCTTCAAGCGTGAGGATCAGGTTGCCGCGCGCATTCCGTTGAACCAGGCGTCGGAAGATCATCTGGGGGGACCTCCGCTCGTGATCGCGGTCGGCGTAATGACCGGCTGCGCAGTGATCACCTGCTACGATTATGGCAGCGAATCGAGAAGCATACAAGACGAGTGGGGTGAACGGCTCATCCCATGCCGCGAGATTCGTCTACTCCCCGGTGAAATGCGGAGCGCGCTTGTCCAGGAACGCCCGCACTCCCTCCTCCTTGTCCCTGCTCGCGAACGCCATCAGGTACAGTCCCGACTCGACCCGAATCCCTTCGGCGAGGGGCGTCTGCAGCGCGGCGCGCGTCGCTTCCTTTGCAGCTGCAAGTGCAACCGGGCTCCGCTCGGCGATTCGCTGGGCGACCTCGCGAGTCCTCGTGCGCAGCGTTTCTCCCGGGACGACTTCCTCCACCAGCCCGATACGGAGTGCCTCGCCGGCATCGATCGCATCGCCGCTCAGGATCATCCGCATCGCGTAGCCGAGCCCCACGAGTCGCGGGAGACGCTGCGTCCCGCCGCCACCGGGAATGATTCCCAGCTTGATCTCGGGCTGCCCGAACGTCGCGTGCTGCGCCGCGATCCTGAAATCGCACGCCATCGCGAGCTCGAGTCCACCGCCCAGGCAATAGCCGTTGATCGCCGCGATGACCG
Source organism: uncultured Gemmatimonadaceae bacterium (assembly GCA_964637355.1). Classification (GTDB taxonomy): domain Bacteria; phylum Gemmatimonadota; class Gemmatimonadetes; order Gemmatimonadales; family Gemmatimonadaceae; genus SCN-70-22. The sequence goes on along the minus strand of CAZWVG010000003.1, from coordinate 9,467 downwards.
GCTTGGGCGAGCGCTCGATCGCCTCGATGGGAGAGCGCTTTCGCATGGCGCGATACTGATCGACCGGAGTGCGCGTCGCGAACTCGGCGATATCCGCACCGGCGACGAATGATTTGTCTCCGGCACCGGTCACGACGATCACGCGAACGCTCGCGTCGGTCGAGAGCGCATCGAACGCGTCGAGAAATTCGGCGCGCACCGCGACGCTGAGTGCGTTGCGCTTCTCCGGGCGATCGATCACCAGCGTCGCGACCGCCCCGTCGCGCTCCGTGCGCACGAGCGCGGGAGAGTCCGGCGACGCCGTCGCGTCGTCGGTCGGCGCGCGCCGACCGTCGCTCACGTCAGTTCCCGACGATCAGCGCCGACTGCTTGCGGCGCGGTTCGGGGAGCGTCCAGCGCGACATGCGGAAACCACCCCAGCCGAGCACACCCAGCGCCACGATGAACGAGCCATGCTTGATCACCGCCTTGGTCGCCGCTGAGCTGAACGCATCCGCCGCTTCGGGCTGCACCGCACTCCGCAACTGGAAAATGTCGAGGAGGAAGAAGAGGAGGAGCGCGACGAAGAGCGTCGTCACCGTGAGGTTGAGGAGCGCCATCACGCGCTGGAAGCGCAGGTGACCGGAGAAATGCGCGACACCCATGGCCAGGGCGACGCCGAGCAACGGCGTGAGGAGGAAGCCCGAGAGCAATCCTACCGATGCAAAGCGCCACTCGATGTCGCTCGGACGCGCGGGAATGATGCTCGTCGCGAAGTCCATCACCGGTGTGGCCACGAGGAGGAACGCGACGAAGTACAGCGGCGCGATCATCGCGTCGGGCCCTTCGGGTTGCTTGAAGCTCATGAGAGGTGCGGGACTGGGTTCCGCGAGCGACGATCGCCCGGGGCGCCCGTCACGTTATGCATGATGCCGGGCAATGAAAAGTGGGCTGGGTTCCGGGACCCAGCCCACTTTTTCACTCCGCGTCGAAGGGGAAGACGCGGCACTGCTATCAATTGTCGGGATGGCTACAGCCGAATTGCACCCTTGGCCATTGCAACCCCAAGTATCAGCAACACACCGGTGCCCATCAGGATCCACGTCTCGGGTTCAGGCGTCGCAGTCGTGTCGGTGAGGAACTCCTGCGTCCCGCGCCCCGAGACCACTCCCGCCGCATCCACATCGGTCACGATCGACCAGCGCGAGAAGTCGAACGTCTTGGCACCTCCGCCAAGGTACCACGAATCGGCCTGTGCTAGCCAGTATGCCTCGGAGGTGTTCGCCGCCGGATTCGTCCCACCGTTGGGGTTGCCAGGGTTGAGGAGGTTCCAGACCGCCGCCTGGATCCCGCCCCACTGCGAGGTCTGGATCCCCGAGTACTTGTACATCGAGGCGAGATAGGCCGCCTTCTGGTACGACTCCTTGGCGCTGATCCCGTGGCGCGTCGCGCTGAAATCGTTCGAATTCAGGTTCGTGAACACCCCCGTCCACGTCTGCCCGAAGTGAACACTGTTGAGGATGTCGACGCAGAACAGGTTGATCGTGGGGCGCGTCGGGTCGGAGAGGACCGTCCCCGTGAAGGGGCCGACGTAGTAGCCAAAGGCCGTCACGGCCGGCTTCGGAGCCTGCTTCTGGAACTGGAGGTTCTTGAGGCGCCATGCCGAGACCGAGCTGGCTGGCAGTTGCAGCGCGGAGGCCGGTGCGGCCGACGCAGCGAGGGCCAGGACGGTGACGAGGGAGCGGGTGTAGCGCATGGAGCGACTCTGGACGCAGGTGAAGGAAGCGACGGCCGAAATGATCGGGTGGCGCACATCGGATAGAATCACCGCCACGAGACCCCGTTCAGGCCAACGGTCATTCGTCCCCGATGTGCGACACATCACAGAAGCACGTGACGTGCCGCCGGCGTCCCTCGACGCAGATGCAACGAAAATTCACCGCGATCTGCCTCGTAAGTTCCTAAGCTGTAATCATTTGCGCTGGTTCGTCGAGCGAGCGACGGGGCGGGAATCGCCACCCAACGCGTGGGCGATCGCCGACGGCTCGGTATGGCGAGTTCAACAGTGTCGCTCGCGTCCTGCATGAACGTCGTTCATGTTCGACGCTGCAAAACGCAACACCTCTCAGCGCGGGAATTCCGCCTCGCGCCGCGCAGACCTCGCAATGCGACCAGGACAAGAGCCCGGGCGATCTCGACGAAAAAACGAGCGCCGATCCAGCACTGGGGCTGAACCGGCGGCATCGCGGACGAGCATCGGATTTTCGGCAGCGACTACGGTCCTGCGGTCATTCTCGTTCGCGCCCTCGAGGTCGAGGCGCGAGCGCCCCCGGGCGACCTGCCTCGGCTACGCCCCCCTTCAGGCCGCCTGCGCGCTGTCGTATCCGCCCAGTCGGAGCGCCTCGCCGATCCCCTCGTTGGCCGTGGCGGCCATGCGGAGAGCGGCGGTGAACATGCGCTTGGACACCATCATCTCGACGGTACCGTCGATCAGACCGGTTTCCTGCGATGCCAGCGCATCGGCGTCCTGCGCGTTGGTGGGCGCCTCAGCGACGTTCGACGTGGTCGCGCGCGCAACCTTGTCGGCAGCGCGATCCATCGCGGCGCTCTGGCGCTGAATGGCGTTGAGAGAACTTGAGATAGCGTTGATGGCCATGCATGCCCTCCTGTCTGCAGGTGAGCGCCCCGATCCCCCCGGAGCGCTGGCGGTGCGTCAGTGCCGCCGGCGCCGATGGACGGACCGGGTACACCTCTGAGTAAGAGTGTCGGCCCCAGTCCGAAAAACTTTAGCGGTCAATTCAAATGGCCCAGTTCGCCAGCTTCAGACCGCGATATCTGCCGACCCCTCGATGAAGGCGGCGATCCGTGAGTGGTGGCGCTCGGCGTCCTCCTCCCCCAGGGCGATGACCCGTCGCAAGAAGTCCTCCTGGAACATGACCAGCGAGAGAAGGTCGGGGCTGGTGGACTTACGAGTACCGAGGCCGCGGGTGAGAAAGCGAAAGACCCGAGGGAGCCGGGGCTCATATTCACGCGCCAGCTGCCCCAGGTCGACCGAGGGGCGCATCACGAGGATGTCGATCACCCGCATCCCCTCCCGCTTCTCCGGTGGCATGCGCTTCACCAGCCGGTTGATCATGTCCATCCGGATAACGTCCTGGTCGATGACGTCGAGGAAGACGGCGTTGTAGAGCGTGCCGAGTACCTGGGCCGGCGGCGGGTAGATCGGGTCTTCAGTGCTGTCGATGACCTTGGAGTCGATCGAGCGGGTGGAGATGGTGATGATGCGAGAGGCGCCCAGGTGGAGGGCTGGGGAGAGAGGCGCGGTGAGGCGAATGCCGCCGTCGCCGAACCATTGATGTCCCACGCGTTCGGCCGGGAAGAAGATCGGGAGCGCGGCCGACGCGAGCACGTGATCGACGCCAAGGCGCACCGCTTCGCTTCGGCGCTGCGGGCGTTCCCAGAGCACGGGGCGTCGCCCTTCGACCCACGTCACGGATTCGCCGGTGGTGTAGCTGGTGGCGCTGAGGGCGACGGCGTTGAGGGTGCCGCGCTCGAGGTTGTGCCGGATGCCGGGAAGCGACCCGTCGGGATCGCGCTCGAGCGTGCGCTCGAGGAAGTCGCGGAGCGGCGTGGTGTCGACCATTCCGCGGGCGCGTTCGCGCTCTCCCGCGTCGCCCGAGAGGAGGCCGTAGCTCGAGCGGATGACGTTATTGAGGAGCGAGCGGGCGTCGACGCGGTAGACCTGTTCCGGGGAGAGGGAGAGCCAATGCCTAACGAGGGCATCGGTCGACTCCTCGAAGTTTCCCCGATGCGCCGCGAGGTGGATGGTATTGACTGCGCCGGCCGACACCCCGACGAGGATCGGGATGCGCAGGTGCGGGTAGCGCCGCGCGATCTGTCGCAGGAGTCCCGCCTGGTACGCACCGCGCGCGCCACCGCCGCCCAACACGAGCGCGAGATCTTCGGTGATCGGGGTGGGTCGCAGCACTCGGGTCATGGAAGAGGTCGGAATGAGGGCGTTCCTGTGCCAGCCTTGATACCTAACGACTCGGCAGACCGTCGCCGGTCCGTTACCAGATCCGGAGAAGATGTCGCCAGTGCGGTGTCATGCGCGACGATCCTTCAATCTCCGGAGAGAAAATGCTGTCCTTCTCGTGTACTACGCGCTACCGCCTCGGCGCACGAATTCTCACAAGAGCTTCGCTTCTGGCCCTCCTGGTCTCCTCGCCAGCGATCGCCCAGCGCGCGGACTCCGCCAAGGTCGATTCCTCGCAGCTCCTTCGCACGATCGAGGTTCGGGGCTCAGTCACTGGACTCGGCCAAGTGCGGGCGGGCAACGCGATCTCGGCGCTCGACCTCCGGTTGACGCCATCGGGGACGTCGGCGCTCAAGGCGATCGAGCGACTCCCCGGCGTGAACATGCAGGGGGCGGACCCGTTCGGCCTCTATGAGTGGGCCACCCGCATCACGATGCGTGGCTTCCAGAGCTCGCAGGTCGGGCAGACGTTCGACGGCATTACGCTCGGCGACATGAGCTACGGCAACTTCAATGGTCTCTCCATCGGGCGTGCCGTCGACGCGGACAACCTCGCCGATGCCACGGTGACGCAGGGCGGAAGCGCACTGCAGACCGCGTCGAGCAACAACCTGGGTGGTGTCGTGCAGTACACGAGCGCCGATCCGGCGAATCTCCGCGGGTTCTCGGCGCGCCAGATGTTCGGGATGGCCAATGCGCGCCGCAGTGCGCTGCACTTCGAGACTGGCCTGATGTCGGTGGGGAACAACGCGTTCAAGAGCTACGTGAGCCTGTCGCGCTACGACACCGACAAGTGGAAGGGCGACGGCCAGCGCTTCTCGCCGGCGCGCTCGGGGATCTTCGGCCAGCACGGCCTGTTTGGCGCCGCGGGCGAACAATGGATGGACCAGGTCAACTGGAAGGCGCAGTTCCTGGCCGGCCCGCACAAGTTCACCGCGTACTACAATTTCGCCGACAAGAAGGAGTCGGACTACACCGACTTGAGCCTTGCACGCTACGAGCAATCGGGGCGCGACTGGGACCAGTTCTCGGACTGGAACGCGGCCAAGGCCGCGGCGCTCTCGTCGAATCCCGACCAGGCGTACTTCTACTCGGCCGAAGGGGCGCGCCGAGATCACCTCGCGTATCTCTCGGCCGACTTCCAGCTCGGCGATCGCGCGATCCTCAGCGTCAAGCCGTACCTGCACACCAACCTCGGAAGCGGCGACTGGCACGCGCCTAACTACGGTTCGACGGCCTTCTCCCCCGATCCGATCTACTTCCGTCAGACGCAGTACGACACGCGGCGCTTGGGGGTGCTCGCGCGCTCTCGCGTGCAGTTCGGCAACAACGACCTCGAAGTGGGTGGCTGGCTGGAACAGAACGAGGCCAACATCCGCCGCGTCGCCTGGCGGTTGCAGGACTACAATGCCGGCCCGACGGTGAACTTCGACAACGTGCTCGCGCTCTTCTTCGATCGCACCGGCGACATCGGGACTCGCACGGTCTACGCGCAGAACACGAACGCCTTCGCCAACGATCGGCTCAAGCTCTCGTACGGCATCAAGTACCTCTACATCGCGGCAGACTTCAAGAACAACGGCAAGACCGACGCTTCGGCCCCGCTGTTCGGCGACGCGGCGCGCCCCAACGTCTCCATCCCCACCGACGGCGGAGTCCTGCCGCAGGTGGGACTCGTCTGGTCGACAACGCGGGAGTGGCAACTGTTCGGCAACTTCTCGCAGAACGTCAATGCCTATCCCTATTCGCCGCAGAGCGGTGTGTACAACACCGACGCCACCGCGTTTCAGTTCTTCAAGGACAACACCAAACCGGAGAAGGCGACGACGGTCGAGGGGGGCGTCCGCCTGCGCAAGGATCGCGTCGAGGCATCGCTCGGGCTGTACAACATCGATTACCGCAATCGGTTGATCGGCGTGGCCGTCTGTCCGCTCACCGCGACGTGCGTGAGCTCCTTCGCGAACGTTGGCGGTGTGACCACGCGCGGCGCCGAGGTGCTGGTGTCGTTGCGGCTGGCGGAGGGGCTCAGCTGGATCACCTCGGCGGCGTACAACGATTCGAAGATCGACGACAACTACCGGAGCGGGACGACGGAAGTCGCATCGGCCGGGAAGACGGTGGTCGACGCGCCGAAGCTCCTCGGCACCAGCACCCTTCGCCTGACGCGCGGCGCGCTGCTCGGCTCCGTGAGCGCGCGGCACGTCGACAAGCGCTACTTCAGCATCCTGAACGACATCGCCGCGCCGGCCTACACCACGGTTGATGCGTCGGCGGGCTACACGTTCCCGAGTGTTGGAGCGCTCAAGGGGATCAACGTGCAGCTGAGCGCGATCAATCTGCTCGACGAGAAGTACATCAGCACCGTCGGCACCGGCGGCTTCTCGGTGAGCGGCGACCGCGAGACGTTGATGGTGGGTCCCAAGCGTTTGGTCTTCATCACGCTCGGCACGAAGTTCTAGGTCGAGAAGACGAGAAGACGAGAGGAGGAGAGAATAGCGCGCCCCTCGTCTTCTCGTCTTCTCGTCTTCTCGTCTTCTCTAAACTGTTTTCCTCTTCCAGTTGCCTCGTCGGAAGAGAATGGCACTGAGTACCGCGATCGAGGTGTAGGCGAGCGTCATCGCCACGAACACACCGTGCGGTCCCATGCCGAAGGTGATGGCCAGCGTCCATGCCAGCGGAATCTCGAAGCACCAGAAGCAGGCGATGTTGATCATCGTCGGCGTCCAGGTGTCGCCCGCGCCGTTGAAGGCCTGCGTGAGCACCATCCCGTAGGCGTAGAAGACGAAGCCCATCGCCACCAGGCGGAGGCAATCGATCCCGTAGCGCGCCACCGCCGCGTCGGCCGTGAAGATCGCGACGATCTTCGGCGTCAGCGTCACGAACGCAATCCCCACGATCCCCAGGAAGACGAAGTTGTACTTCCCGGCGATCCACACCGCGCGCTCGGCGCGGTCGGGTTTCCCCGCGCCTAACGCTTGCCCCACCATCGTCGCCGCCGCATTGCTCATTCCCCACGAGGGGAGGAGGGCGAAGAGGATCACCCGCATGGCGATCGTGTAGCCGGCCAGCGCGTCGCTCCCGAAGTTCGAGATCACACGGATGAGCAGGATCCAGCTCGCCATCCCGATGAAGATCTGGAACGTTCCCGACGACGAGAGTCGCAGGAGCCGCCACATGAGCGCGGGTTCGAGCCGCAGGTGCCGCGCCGTCAGCTGCACACGCCCGCGCGACCGCAGGAGGCGCGTGAGTGCGTACAGCGCCCCCGTGCTCCGCCCGATCGTGGTGGCGATCGCCGCTCCGGTCACGCCGAGTTCGGGGAACGGTCCGAGCCCGAAGATGAGGCAGGGGCCGAGCAGGATGTTGAGCGCGTTCGCCAGCCACAACGTGCGCATGGCGATCGCCGCGTCCCCCGCCCCACGGAAGATCGCGTTGAGCAGGAAGAGCATCAGCACGCTCGCGTTCCCGCCGAGCATGATGCGCGTGAAGGTGCTCCCGGTCGCGACCACCTCGGGTTCCGCGCCCATCAACATGAGGAGCTGCGGGCCGAAGATCGCACCGGTGAGGCCGAGCGCGAGCGAGAGGATGATGCCGAGCCAGATGGCCTGCATCGCCGCACGCGACGCCCCGTCGGGGTCGTGCTCGCCGATACGCCGCGACACCATCGCGGTGGCGCCGATGCCGAGCCCCATCGCGATCGTATAGATGAGCGTGAGCATCGACTCGGTGAGCCCGACCGTGGCGATGGCCTGTGGACCGAGACGCGAGACGAAGAAGACGTCGACGACGGCGAAGATGCTTTCCATCGACATCTCCAGCACCATCGGGATGGCGAGGAGGAGGATGGCCTGACCGACTGCACCCTGTGTGTAGTCGACGTGCGAGCCGCGGATGGCTTGTCGCACGAGCTGCCAGGTGCGCGCGCCTCTGCCTGCGCCCGATTGCGCCGAAGCGGCGTCGGCGGCCCTGGCGGCAGCGGCGGCAGCGGCGGCAGTGGCACCAATGGTGGCGGCAGCCGGTTCGCTGGCCGCGATATGTGGATCAGTCATGTAGGGAAGATCGTTGGAGAGCGCGTCGCCAATGGGGCGGCGCGGGCGTACCACTCGGGCGAACCACTCTGAGGTGCCAGCGCCCTAGCGCTGGCGAACCGTCGAGACCGCGCAGGCGTCTACACGGCGCGGCAGCCCGCCGAAGGCGGGCGCGAGCGGCGCGAGGAGCGCGGGAGGAGTGGGAAGGTAGGTCCGCATCGGAGTGTCTCTCTCGTCTCAAGACCCGGTGCTGCGAAGAACGGTCACAATGCTGCGCAGGTTTCGTCGCGACGCAACACCCATTCGGTTCGATCTCGAGCGATTCGCGAGACGGTTACACGTGTCGATCGCGCACGCACACAGGGAATCACTCCGGGACGATCGCCGTCGCCTCGATCTCGACCTTCGCCCTCGGTTCGACGAGTCCCGCCACGATCACCACGGCCATCGCCGGGAAGTTGCGCCCGACGATCTCGCGATACGCACGCCCAACCTCGCGCAGCGAAGCGATGTACTCGTCGCGACTCGTGACGTACCAGGTGAGACGCACGAGGTGGTCGGTAGATGCGCCGGCGGCCGCGAGGACATCGACGATGTTGCGGAACGCTTGGGCGCACTGCGTCGCGAAGTCGTCCGACTCGATCGTCATGCTGCGCGGATCCCAACCGATCTGTCCGGCGGTGACGACGATGCGTCCGCGCGCCGAGACGGCGTTCGAATACCCCGACGGTCGCGGCCAGCCGTCGGGGAGGACAGGGGAGGGGAGCGACCGATCGTCGGTCATGCACTCCCTCCCCGCGCGCGCTCGGTTTCGCGATCACGGAGGACGAAGCGCTGCAGCTTGCCGGTCGCGGTGCGCGGCATGCTGTCGACGAACTCCACGGCGCGTGGGTACTTGAACGGCGCGAGCTGTTCCTTCACCCACTCCTGCAGCTTCTTCACCATCTCCGACGAACGCTCGAAATCGGGCTTGAGCACCACGAACGCCTTCACGAGGTGGCCGCGCTGCTCGTCGGGGACGCCGACCACCGCGCACTCCTGTACGGCGAGGTGCTCGAGCAACACCCCCTCGACCTCGGGGCCGGAGATGTTGTAGCCCGAGGAGATGATCATGTCGTCGGTGCGTGCCTGGTACCAGAAGTAGCCGTCGGCATCGCGAATGTAGGAATCCCCGGTGAGGTTCCACCCCTGCTGCACATAGGCGCGCTGGCGTTCGATATTGTCGAGATAGCGGCACCCGGTGGGGCCGCGCACCGCGAGGCGTCCGATCGTGCCGTCCGGGACCTCGTGCATCGCCTCGTCGACGACCTTCGCCTCGTAGCCCGGGACCACGCGCCCCGTCGAGCCGGGGCGCACATCGTCGCCGCTCGCGCTAATGAAAATGTGCAGCATCTCGGTGGCGCCGATCCCGTCGATGATCCTGATCC
>CAZWVG010000002.1:0-75416 GCA_964637355.1 uncultured Gemmatimonadaceae bacterium | reverse complement strand
ACCAGCTGCGCGCCGGCTTCTACGGCCACGCGTCGGCGGGGTGCCTGCACATCCGCCCGTTCATGGACCTCACGCGCGCGGGGAGCGTGCGCACGCTGCGCCGCGTCGCCGAAGAGGTGCTCGCGCTCGTGCAGGAATTCGGGGGGATGAACAGCTCCGAGCACGGCGATGGCCTCGTGCGGAGCGAGTTCAACCCGCGTTTCTTCGGCGACCAGGTCTACGGCGCGATGCGCGAGGTGAAGGCGCTCTTCGACCCGGCGGGGCGCCTCAACCCGGGAAAGAAGGTCGACGCGCCGCGCATGACCGACCACTTGCGCGAGCCGTCGCTCCCCGAGCCGCGCGCCCTCCCCACGCACTTTTCCTACAGCGGCGAAGACGGCATGCGCGGCGCGGCGAACCGCTGCGTGCGCATCGGGGCCTGTCGCAAGTCGGCGGGGGCCGGCGGGGTGATGTGCCCGTCGTACATGGCGACGCGCGACGAAGCGCACTCGACGCGCGGACGCGCCAACGCGCTGGTGCGCGCCCTCTCGTCCGACGACCCCGCGACGGCGTTAGGCAGCGGTGAGCTGCACGAGGTGCTCGACCTCTGCCTCGCCTGCAAGGCGTGCGCGTCGGAGTGCCCCATGTCGGTCGACATGGCGACGATGAAGTCCGAGGCGCTCGCCCGGCGCTACGCGCTCCACGGCACCCCACTCTCGGCGCGCATCTTCGGGCACGCGCGCGCGCTCAACATCGCCGGCGCAGCATCGGCGACGCTCTCCAACTGGTTCGCCCGTCAGCGTCCGGTGCGCGCCGCTCTCGAACGCATCGCCGGCGTGGACCGTCGTCGCGCACTCCCCATGTTCGCGCGCGAGACGCTCCCGCAGTGGTTCGCGCGACGGGAGGCGCCACTCGCCCCGCAGCGCGGGCACGTGCGCGGCGAGGTGCACTTCCTCGCCGACTCGTTCAGCAGCTTCACCGAGCCCGAGGTCGGGCGTGCGGCGATCGAACTCCTCGAACTCGCCGGGTGGCGCGTGCGCCTCATCGATGACGTGTGCTGCGGGCGCGCGCTGATCTCCAAAGGCTTGCTGCCGGAGGCGCGCGCGCAGCACGATGCCCTCGTCGCCCGGCTCGCACCGTCGGCGACGGCTGGCGTTCCCATCGTCGGCGTCGAACCGTCGTGCGTCTTCACGCTCGGCGACGAAGTCCCCAATCTCGCGCGCGATGGCGAGGGCGCGCGTGCCATCGCTCGTCAGGCGCGCCTCGCCGACTCCCTCATCGCCGAGGCGATCGCCGACGAATCGTTGCAGCTGGAGGGCTCGCCGGCGCACGCACACATCCTCCTGCACCCGCATTGTCATCAGAAGGCAGCGCACGCCACCGCCGGGAGCGTCGCCGTCCTGCGCGGCATTCCCGGCGCGCGCGTCGACGTCCTCGACGCCGGATGCTGCGGGATGGCGGGCTCGTTCGGCTTCGAGCAGAAGCACTTCGACCTCTCGATGCAGATCGGCGAGTTGCGCCTCTTCCCCGCCGTGCGCGCCGCCCCGGACGCGCTCGTCGCGGCGACCGGCGTTTCCTGTCGCCAACAGGTGCACCAGGGGACCGGGCGCGAAGCGCTGCACCCGCTGGTGATCGTCAGATCCGCCGTCCGCGCAGGAGTTCGCTCCGCGGTGCGCACCTAACGCGTACCGCTCCGCGGTGCGCACCTAACGCGCACGCATCAACTCGCCCCTCTCTCCTCGCGCATGGACGCCAGCATCACCAACAACGTCGTCGTCGCCGTCGGCGGGCTCATTGGAGTCGTCGCGCTCCTCTTCCTGGCGATCACGCGGCTCAAGTGGCACGTCTTTCCCGCGCTGCTCGTCCCGATCCTCCTCTTCGCGCTCATCCCGGGGATCGATCGCGAGACCTTCATCAAGGCGTTCGAGACCGGCTTCGGGAAAACGATCCAGAGCATCGCCGTCGTCATCGTGCTCGGCTCGATCATCGCCGAAGCGCTCAAGCATACCGGAGGCGTGGAGCGCATCACGCTCTCGATGATTCGACGAGTGGGCGAACGTCACATGCCGCTGGCGCTCACGCTGAGCGGTTTCGTCATCGGGATCGCGATCTTCTCCGACGTCGGCTACGTGATCCTCAATCCGCTCGTCCACTCGGCGGCACTGCGTACTGGCGTCAGCATGAGTGAGATGGCAACCGGGTTGGTGGGGGCGATGCAACTCACGCACGCGATGGTTCCGCCGACTCCCGGCCCGCTGGCGGCCGTGGCGATCGTCGGTGCCGACATCGGGAAAGTCATCCTGTACGGAAGCCTGGTGACCTTCGTCGCCAGCCTCGCGGGATGGATCTACGCGCGCACAGTTGGGCCGCGCGTCGAGTCGCCGCCGTCGCCCGAGTTCATCGGGCAGTCCTTCGTCGATCGCGGGCTCGAGGCGGAGCTCCCGTCGACCGCAGCGTCGTACGCGCCGATCATCGTGCCGCTCCTCCTCATCGCGGGGCAGGGGGTGAGCGCCTTCGCGCTCCCCAAGGGACACATCGTCAACCAGGTCATGACGTACCTGGGGTGGCCCGTCGTCGCGCTCCTCATCGGCGTCGTGCTCGCCTATCGCAACACGCGTCCCGAGCACGCCGACGCGCGTCGCAGCACCTGGATCGAGAACGCACTGGCCACCTCGGCGATGATCATCATGGTGACCGGGCTGGGCGGCGCGCTCAGCCAGATCCTGCGGCAGACTCCAGCGGTGGACGCGATCGCCAAGGGGATGGTCGCCACGGGGCTCCCGTCAATCTTTCTTCCGTTTGTCCTCGGCGTCGTCGGCAACATGGTCACGGGATCGACGACCGTTGGCGTGATCACGTCGGCCACCATCTGCGCGCCGATGATGCCCACGCTCGGGCTTTCGCCTGAAGCGACAATGCTGGCTGGGGCCGCAGGTTCCATGATCGTGAAGTACATGAACTCGAGCTACTTCTGGGTCTGTACCTCGCTCTCGCGCATGTCGCTGCGTTCGGCGCTCATCTCCTTTGGCGGCGTGACGCTGGTGAACGGCATCGTGGCGATGCTCGGCGTGTACGCGCTCTGGATCTTCAAGCTCATCTGATCAAGAGCCGCAGGTCCGGAGTGCGCAGACGCACGCGGTGTGCGCCAAGACACCGACGGTGTGCTCGGCGCGCGGGATAGATTGCGGGATGCCTAACCTTTCGGTCCTATCCCATCGCTCGCTCGTCAGGCGCGCGTTTGCCGCGCGGGTGCCGCATGCTGGCGCACTCATCGTCGGCGCCCTGCTGCTGGCTGCCTGCGGCTCCGACTCTTCCGGCCCTCCGAACTCCGGCGTCACGTTCAGCGCCGAGCAGGTGACGCTCAACCCGAGCGGGTATGCGCCGCTCACGGCGCGCATTCACATCGAGAGCTCGGTCGCCACGAAGGTGGCGATTCGCGTAGCAGGGAAGCGCGGAGCCGCGAGCGACGTGCGCAAGTCGTTCGACGTGCTGGAAACCGTGCACGATGTCCCCGTTCTCGGGCTGTACCCTAACGCTGGGAACACGGTCGAGCTGACCTTCACCGATGCTTCGGGTACCACGGTGGGTCAGCGGAGCTACAACATCACCACCGTGCCGCTCCTCGCCAACACCTTCCCGCAGATCAGCATCGACACCAAGCGCGACGGGATGTTCGTTCCGGGGATGAACCTGGTGAGCTACTTCGGTTACGGTGCCACGAGTCAGCTGCAGCGTCCGTTCATCTTCGACGAGTTTGGGGACATTCGCTGGTACCTTGACTACATCACCAGCCCGACGCTGGCCAACCTGTTCTACGACGACGGCGTCGAGCGACTGCAGAACGGCAACTTCTACTTTGGGGACGGAAGCTCGAATCGCGTCTACGAAGTGAACGGGCTCGGAGAAGTCGTCAATACCTGGCCGCTCCCGGGTTACCAGTTCCACCATGAGGTGCAGGAGAAGCCGAACGGCAACTTCCTGGTCACGGTGAGCAAGCAGGGGATCTCGACTATCGAGGACTTCGTCATCGAGCTCGATCGCGCCAGCAAGGCGATCGTGCGCACGTGGGATCTGCGTCAGTCGTTGCAGGAAGGGAGGCGCACTCTCACGGGCGATGCCGTCGACTGGTTCCACGCCAACGCCGTTGCGTTCGATGCGAGCGACAACACGATCATCGTCTCCGGGCGGACGCAGGGCGTCGTGAAGCTCGACGAGAATAACCACGTGGTCTGGATCCTCGGTGCCCATCGTGGTTGGGGGACGGCGGGCGACGGCACCGACCTGCGCAACGCCCTCCTGCAGCCGCTCGACGCCGTCGGTGATCCGATCACCGATCCGGCGGTGCTCGACGGGACGGCGAACCACACGAGCTTCGAGTGGAACTGGTACCAGCATGCACCGCTGGTGATGCCCAACGGGCATGTGATGCTCTTCGACAACGGCGACAACCGCAACTTCGGAGGGCAACCGGCCTACAGTCGCGCGGTGGAGTTCGACATCGACAAGAACGCGAAGACCGTGCGACAGGTCTGGGCGTACGGGAAGGCGCGCGGGACCGAGACGTATTCACGCATCGTTTCCGATGTGGACTATCTCCCCGCGCAGAACCACGTGATCTGGTCCCCGGGCGCGGTGAACCGCGGGACAAACTACGGCAAGGTCATCGAACTGGACTACGCGACGCAGCAGGTGCTCTTCGAGGCGACGATCACGCCGCCGATCGCGCAGTTCGGGATCACCCTGCATCGCACCGAGCGACTTTCGCTCTATCCGTAGCGGCGACGGATCAGCACGACGCATCAGCGCGCTCGACCATTGCGCTGACGGGCTGGGGGGCGCAGACTAGGGCGTTCCCCCGACTGTATACAAAAAGCGTCCTGCCAACGGAGGTCCCGTGCGGTTCCGCCATTGCCTCGCGTCGCTGCTCCTCGCCACGCCGTATTGGTCCCTCGCCGCACAGACGCCCGCCGTATCGCCATCCGCAGGGCAACAGCCGACGGGTGTCGCGCAACCTGCGCCGAGTGCGGCGCGAGGCCCGAGCGACAAGGCGGAAGTCGATGCCTTCCTCGACGGATTGATGGCCGCGTACATGCGCGACAAGCACATCGCCGGCATCACCGTCTCGGTCGTGCGCGACGGGAAGCTCCTCACCGCGCGCGGCTACGGCTACGCCGATGTCGCCAGCCGCAAGCCGGTCGACCCCGAGCGCACACTCTTCCGCATCGGCTCGATCTCCAAGCTCTTCACCTGGACCGCGGTGATGCAGCTGCACGAGCAGGGGAAGCTCGACCTCACGAAGGACATCAACGACTATCTCGACTTCAAGATTCCGGCGACGTATCCGCAGCCGATTACGCTGACCGACGTCCTCACGCACACGCCGGGGCTCGAGGAAGACTCGCGCGACCTCTTCACCGAGGATCCGGCGCACATCGCCCCGATGAAAACCTGGCTCCCGTCGCACATGCCCGCGCGCGTGCGCCCGCCGGCAACGTTCGCGTCGTACTCCAACTGGGCAACGGCGGCGGCCGGCTACATCGTCGAGCGAGTCGGCGGCGAGAAGACGTGGGATGACTACATCGAGAAGCACGTGATCCAGCCGCTGGCGATGACGCACACGACGACGCGTCAACCGCTCCCGCCCGAGTTCAGCAACGACATGTCGGTCGGCTACGAATGGAAGAACGGCGAGTATGAGCCGCACAAGTTCGAGATCGTGACCGGTGCAGCACCTGCCGGATCGATCGGCGCCTCGGCGACCGACATGGCGAACTTCATGATCGCGCACCTCAACAACGGGACCTTCGGCGACGCGCACATCCTTGGCACGCAGGAAGCGGAGCTGATGCATGCGCGGCTGCGCGGGCACGACCCGCGGCTCCCGGGCTTCGCGCACGGCTTCTACGAACAATCGTCGCACGGGCTGCGCATCATTGGGCATGGTGGTGACACGCAGTGGTTCCACTCCAATCTCTCGATCATCCCCAGGGAGGGCGTGGGTGTGTTCATGTCGACGAACACCAACACCGGCGCCGGCATCTCCTTCCTTCCGTTCCTGACGGCCTTTCTCGATCACTACTATCCGGAGCCCGTTCCGGCGCTCACGCCGAAGGAAGGCGACAAGGCGATGGTGCAGAAGTACGCGGGGGAGTACCTGTTCAACCGCATGAACTTCACTACCTACCAGAAGGCAGCAGGCATCGGCAGTGGCATTCCCGTCAAGGCGATGCCCGATGGTTCGCTCTTCATCCAGACGCCGTTCGGCGGGATGCGACTGGTGGCGGTCGACTCCAACCTCTTCCGCGACGTGAATAGCGGGACGCGCGTGGCCTTCAGTGCCGATGCGAATGGCGCGATTTCGCACGCCTATCTCGACGCGCTCCCGATGATGGTGATGGACAAGCAGTCCTCGCTCCATGCGCCGTCGCTGCACCAGGCGACCCTCGGTGCCGGGCTTGTCATGTTCCTTGCGCTCGTCGTGACGGCGATCATCCGGTTCTTCCTGCGCAACACGCCGGGGCGCCCAAACATCCCGCTGCATGTCGCGCGCGGGCGTCGCGCGCTGACCTGGGCCGGGGTGATGATGCTCGTCTTCCTCGCCTTCCTCGCGGCCATCGTCTCGCAGCCGATGGTGCTATTCTCCGACAACCCCACCATCCTCAAGGTCGCGCTCCTCTTCCCGGTGCTCGCCGCGTTCTGCGTGTTGTGGGGGGCGTGGGAGATGCTCGGGCAATGGATCGCCGGCGACGGGAGCATCTGGATGCGGGTGCGGCACTCGCTCGCCGTGGTCGTCGCGTGCGTCTTTTTCTGGTCGCTCAACTACTGGAACCTGCTGGGGTGGCGGATGTAGGGACGGGCGGATGCGCCGGGGGACGAAAGCCATAGCCCAATGGCGCGAGATGTTCCATCGGGGTGTAGCAGTTTTGGTCAGCGAAACGAAGCGCGATGCGACCGGGGTGTAGACCAGACCCGGCGAGCTGCAACGATCATCGGATGGTCAGCCCGTTGTTGGCGTCGGACCGTTCCAACACGCTGGAGCAGCCCCGGGTTGGTCTCAAGCGAAGCGCATCTGGTTTGGAAGGGACTCGACGGCCTCTTGCCCCTTGCGCAAATTCAGCGCGTAGCCCCATCCGGCGCCGCCGAGTACGTCTAGAGTGCGCTCGAGCATTTCCTCCAGCCGCGCCTGAAACTCAGGTGCGCTGTCTTGACGCTGCCTCACTCATCAAATGATGCAGGGATTCTATCACGAGGACGGACTCTCCTGGCCACTCCCGCCCCGCCTTCGCGACGAGCCGCATAGGAACCGACGCGAAAGACCGGACGATTCTCGAAGGCCCGTTGGCCGAATGGGGCTGGTCACGCCTTTCGCCGCGCGGAACTCCCGCTGGCGAGACGTTGGAACAATGAGCGACGTCGTCACGCCTCCGGACGGCGCGCGCTTCACTAACAAGCGTTAGCAGTGTCGCTCACTCCAACCGCGCCGAAGTCGCTCCCAGAACGTTTGCCTGAGCCCGGCGAACTAGTGCAAGTCCGCTCGCGACGATGGCTGGTCGAGGAGATTATCAGCTCCGCGGCGCCCGACGCATCCGCTGTTGTGCGACTGGCCTGCGCGGACGACGACGCACAGGGCCAGGCGCTGGATGTCTTCTGGAACTGCGAGCCCGATCGCTTGATCCTCGAAGACGAGGGCTGGACGGACCTCGCCTCAAAGGGCTTCGACTCTCCGGCGATGTTTGGCGCATTTCTCCACACGCTTCGCTGGAACTGCGTCACGGCTACAGATCCGAACCTCTTCCAATCCCCCTTTCGGGCCGGGATCAAGATCGACGCGTACCAGATGGAGCCTTTGCGAAAAGCGCTTCGCCTCCCACGTGTCAATCTCTTCATCGCCGATGACACAGGTCTCGGAAAGACGATCGAGGCGGGCCTGATCGCCCGCGAGCTGCTGTTGCGGCGCAAGGCAAAGGTGATCGTAGTCGCTGCACCGCCGTCGGTGCTCGAGCAATGGAAGGCGGAGCTTGAGGAGCGCTTTGGACTGGTCTTCGAGATCCTGGACCGCGAATATCTCGCGCGCGTGCGTCGCGAGCGCGGCTTCGGTGTCAACCCGTGGCGCACCCACAGCCGATTCCTTGTCTCACACAATCTCCTCACCGATCCGGCATACGCCGATCCACTTCGTGAGTGGCTCGGAGCTCTTCTCCCCGGAAGCCTGCTGATCATCGACGAGGCGCATCACGCCGCGCCATCAAGCAGCGGGCACTACGGCATCGAGACGAAGTTCACACGCGCTGTTCGAGATCTCGCCGGGCGATTCGAGCATCGCCTCTTTCTCTCAGCCACCCCGCACAACGGCCACTCCAACAGTTTCTCCACGCTGCTGGAGTTGCTTGATCCCTACCGATTCACACGCGGAGTGAAAATTCGACCGAAGGCGCTTGAAGAGATCATGGTGCGGCGCCTCAAGGAAGACATTCGTGCAGTGCAGGGAGGCTTCCCGCTACGGACGATTGTGCGCGTGGAGTTGAGTGATCTCGCACCTAATGCTCCCGAGCTAGTGCTGTCTCGGCTTCTCGATGAGTATCGCACCGCAAGAGAAGAACGCTTCGTCTCGACATCACGCCGAGCACGAGCAGCGGCGGGACTACTCGTGGTGGGACTTCAGCAGCGACTCCTCTCTTCCATCGAAGCGTTCGCACGCAGTCTCAAAGTGCATCGCGCAACGCTCGAGCGGCAGGACGAGAGAGCTGCGAACTCAGCGTCGACGAAAGTACTCGACGAGGAAACGCTCTTTACCACCCTCTCGGCCGGCGACGATGAACGCGCGGGCTGGAGCGATGAAGAGCTCGAGGCGGAGGAAGCGGCGGACGTAGCTGTCATCACGACGGCGGCCGAAGCGGAGTCGCCGAGCGACGCGACTGCTCGAGCGCTCAAGCGGCGGGAGCAGGACCTTCTCGATCAGATGCAGAAGGTCGCGGACGAACATCGACATTTACCAGACGCGAAACTCCGCTTCCTCATCGACTGGATTCGCGAGCACCTCTGTCCGGAGCTCCCCGCCTACGGACAGACGCGCCGCGGCGATGCTCCTACGTGGCGAGACGGACGGGTGCTCATCTTCACTGAGAATCGCGAAGGTACAAAGCGATTTCTCAAGCACGTGCTCGAGCAAGCCATCGAGGGAACCGACCGCGCCGACGAACGCATCGAAGTGATCGACGGCCTCACCAGCAGCATTCGACGCCGGGAGATCCAGCGTCGCTTCAATACCCCCCCTGCCGACGATCCGCTCCGCATTCTGCTGGCCACCGACGCGGCCCGCGAGGGGCTGAACTTCCAAGCGCACTGCGCCGACCTGTTTCACTTTGACCTGCCGTGGAATCCCGGGCGCATCGAGCAGCGGAATGGCCGCATCGATCGCAAACTGCAACCGGCGCCCGAGGTGCGTTGCCACTACTTCGTGCTTCCGCAGCGCGAGGAAGACCGGGTGCTCGACGTGCTGGTGCGAAAGACGGAGACGATCAAGAAGGAACTTGGCAGCCTGTCGAAGGTGATCGACGACGACATCGAGCGTCGGCTTGGCCAGGGCATACGCCACCGCGACGCCGAGCGACTGGCGAGGGAGATCGAGGCAGCGGATCTCGACGCCGAGAAGCGGCGGGCTACCGTCGAGGAACTGGAGGCGGCACGCGACCGTCAAGGTGCGCTGATAGCACAAATCGAACGTTGCCGAAGTCTTCTCGAAAAGTCGCGAGAGGCGACAGGTTTCGAAGCGGCGCCCTTTCGCGCGGCGCTCTCTTGCTCCCTGGAGCTTCTCGGAGCCCAACCGCTGAAGAGGGCGACCGATGTCCACGGACATCCCGCGTTTGCCTTTCCTCAACTCGGCCAGCGCGCTGGCGCTGACCCGAGTTGGATCGCGACACTCGATTCCCTGCGTGCTCCACGCAAGCACAACCAGAAGCTCGCCGACTGGCGCCGCGAGGCGCCGATCCGCCCTGTGGTGTTCGAGGATGCGGGAGTACTCACCGAAGACACGGTGCATCTGCATCTGGAGCAACGTGTGGCGCAGCGCCTCCTCGCGCGCTTCCGCGCACAGGGCTTCATACACAACGACCTCTCGCGAGCCTGTCTCGCCCAGAGTCGCGACTCGATCCCGCGCGTCATCCTCCTCGGCCGACTTTCACTCTACGGACGCCGCGCCGAGCGATTGCATGAAGAACTCGTCCCGCTCACGGCCCGCTGGATCGAGCCCTCACAGCGGAAACGCCCGCTCGAACCCTATAGCCGGGAAGCGGAGGCGAAAACACTCCAGCTGCTCGATGACTCGCTCGCGGAGAGCGGCGGCCGCCTACCCGACGTAGCCGTTCTCGGAAGACTACTCTCCTCGGCGGCGCGCGATATCCAGCAACTCCTGCCGCGACTCGAGCCGCGCGCCGAAGAATGGGCGTCCATTGCGGTCGAGCGCCTCCGCACGCGAGGAGAGAGCGAAGCGCGCGACCTGCGAGAGACGCTCGAGCGCCAGCGTGACCGCGTGCGCGAAGAATTGTCGAAGGTCGACCGCAAATCTATCGACCAATTGTCGCTCGACCTCAATATCGAAGAAAAGCGGCAGCTCGAATCAGACGTTCGCTCCTGGCGCAGCCGTCTCGAGCAGTTCGAGCGTGACCTCGAAGCCGAACCCGATCGCATCAGAGACTTCTATGCGGTGAAGGCGACGCGCATCGAGCCGGTTGGGCTCGTGTATCTCTGGCCCGAGACCAACTGAGCCGATGGCAAAGGCCGATCCGCAGATCCTGACGCACCTTGAGTGGCTGGGCTTCGTTCGCCCCATCGGGCTCGTAGTATCGGCGCCCGCGCTCGTTCGCGCCGGAGCCATACTCGACCAACGCGATGTCGAAGGACAACGGTTGCTCCGCGCTTCGCTTGCTGCGGCGGACGACGAGACGCCGTATATCCCGGATTTCCACGAGTTCGCTGCAAACGTGTTGGGATGGAGCTTCTCACCAAGAGGCTACGCTGGAACCGCCGGCATCCCGATCCCTGCGGAGCTCGAGGTCTCCCTCGGCGACGGAGAAACGCTGCGTCCCGACTTCGCAGTTCGTGAGCTGGAACCGCAGGCAGGCGAGCCGGAGTGGCAGCTCCTTGTTAGCCTCACCGGGCGGGACGACGCCTTCGATCGCGAAGGGGGATCCGCCTCGTACCACGATCTCTCCGCGCAATCGCGGATGGAGCGGTTACTTCGCGCGACGGGCGTAACGGCTGGGTTGCTGGTGAACGGAACAGCGCTCCGCCTCGTCTCCGCACCGCGCGGTGAGTCCTCGGGGTGGATGGACTTTCGCGTTGGGGACATGGCGCAGACGGCGGGGCGGCCGATCTGCTCTGCGCTGCGCCTGCTCCTCTCCGAGCAGCGGCTCCTTGCATTGCCTCGTCATCAGCGGCTCACCGCGCTGCTGACCGACAGCCGAAAGTTTCAGAACGAGGTCTCGGAAAAGCTCGCCGAGCAAGTGCTGCACGCGCTGTACGAGTTGCTACGCGGTTTCCAGACGGCGGATGACGCGACCAACGGCGAGCTGCTGCGCGAGGTCAAGGCCGACCATCCCGATGAAGTCTATCGTGCACTGCTCACGGTGATTCTGCGGCTCGTCTTCCTGCTCTACGCCGAAGAGCGGGATATGCTGCCGGAGGACGAGACGTTTCTGCGTTACTACTCGCTCGCGGGACTGCACGAACGCTTGCGCGAAGATGCGGCGCTCCATCCGGACACGATGGACCAGCGATTCGGTGCGTGGGCGCAGCTCGTGTCGCTCTTTCGAATGGTGCACGACGGAGCGAGGGCGAACAGCCTGCACCTGCCGGCGCGCCATGGCGTGTTGTTCGATCCCGATCGCTACAAGTTTCTCGAGGGGCGTAGCGGGAGCGGTAGCCGCCAGATCCACGAGCGCATCAACGCGCCGCTTGTCCCCGATGGAACCGTCTACCGAGCGCTCGAAAAGCTCCTAGTGCTCGACGGCGAACGGATCTCGTACCGGGCGCTCGACGTGGAGCAGATCGGCTCGGTGTACGAAACAATGATGGGATTTCGGCTCGAGACCGCCACCGGGCGCTCGGTAGCGATCCGGTCGCCGAAGAAGCACGGCGCGCCGACCGCACTCGACCTCGACGCCTTGCTCGCCCAGCCGAGTGCAAACCGAGCAAAGACGATACAGGATCGGACCGACCGCAAGCTGACCGACACCGTAAAGAAGAGCGTGGCAGCGGCAACGTCGCTCGAGTCGCTGCACGCCGCGTTGCTGCCAGTCATCGACCACGCCGCAACGCCGGACCTGGTACCGTCAGGCGCAATGGTGCTCGAGCCGAGTGAGGAGCGGCGGCGCTCGGGGTCCCACTACACCCCGCGCGAACTGACGGAGCCGATCGTTCGTACTACGCTCGATCCCATTCTTGTGCGACTTCGGGAGCCCGACGGCGAGCCGCCGCGCGCCGAGGCGATTCTCGAGCTAAAGGTGTGCGACCCGGCGATGGGGTCTGGCGCTTTCCTCGTGGAATCGTGCCGCTACCTCGGCGATGCGCTCATCGAGTCGTGGCGCGCGCACGGCGAGCATCCCGACATTCCTGTCGACGAGGACGAGGTCGTGTTCGCGCGGCGCCTTGTCGCACAGCGCTGTTTGTACGGAGTCGACCGCAATCCGGTGGCGGTGGATCTGGCCAAGATGTCGCTCTGGCTGGTGACGTTGGCCAAGGATCATGCGCTCACGTTCGTGGATCACGCGCTGCGTCACGGCGATTCGCTGGTCGGACTTTCCCGTCGACAACTCGAGGCCTTTCACTGGGACGCGACCAAACCGCCGTTGCTGCATGGACTCGGGATTCGTGACGCGCTCGACACTGTGGCTGCATTGCGCGCGCGGATTCGCGACGCGGATGAAAGAGTGTCCGATTGGGAGCGGCGGGACCTATGGGACGAGGCGCAGTTCGAGCTGGGGAAGGTGCGACTCATCGGAGATCTCGCAGTCGCGGCGTTCTTTGAGTCAGATAAGGCGAAGGAGCGCGAAACGAAGCGTGCGGAGTTCGCGACGTCGGTCGTGCGCGGTGGTGCTGAGGACTATCGAGGGTGGATCGAAGAGTTGCGACACCGCGATCCGCCGCTCGCGCCGTTTCACTGGGAGATCGAATTCCCTGAAGTGTTCGACAGGGTGCCGGCGGGCTTCGACGCGTTTGTAGGGAATCCGCCGTTTCAGGGCGGGCGCAATCTGTCGGCCTCGCAGGGGAGCACTTACTCTGCTTGGCTCTTGCATTCTCACGATCAATCAAGCGGAGGAGCTGACCTCGTAGCGCACTTCTTCCGGCGAGTGTTCGATCAACTCCGCGAAGGCGGAGCGTTTGGCCTCATCGCGACAAACACGATCGGCCAAGGGGACACGCGAGCGAGCGGACTGCGGTGGATCTGCAACAATGGCGGCGAGATCTTTGATGCCAGGCGGCGTGTCAAATGGCCAGGGTTGGCTGCCGTCGTAGTCAGTGTCGTGCACGTTGTTAAAGGCGTCTTCAGCGGTACGAAAAGGTTAAATGGTGGCAAAGTCGAGAACGTCACGGCATTCCTGTTCCATCGCGGTGGCAACGACGATCCAACGAGGCTCGCCGCCAACGCCGCCCGGAGTTTCGTTGGCAGTTATATGCTCGGAATGGGCTTCACATTCGACGACACGGACACGAAGGGAGTTGCCTCGTCGCTTTCGGAGATGAGACGGCTGATCCAAGAGGATCCGAGAAACCATGAAGTGATCCTTCCCTACATAGGTGGCGATGAAGTGAATTCAAGCCCCACTCATGCGCACCATCGTTACGCGATCAATTTTGGCGAGCGCGACGAAGAAGATTGCCGCCAGCAATGGCCCGCGCTGATGAACATCGTAGAAGCCAGAGTGAAGCCTGATCGCATAGCGAAGGATGCCGCGAAATACCCAAGGATGGTCAACGAGTGGTGGAAATACTGGAATGCTCGACCGAAGCTATACCTAACGATCGCACCCCTTGCGCGAGTCCTAGTGGCTGGACAAACAAGCAAATATAGATCATTTACGTTCCTCCCCGTCGGAATGATCTACGATCAGAAGCTGATTGTGTTTTCCTTTGACACCGTCGAGGCATTCTGCGTGCTTCATTCCCGACTGCACGAGCATTGGGCGCTATTCCTAGGGTCTACGATGAAGGACGATCCGGTTTACACACCCTCCGACTGCTTCGAGACCTTCCCGCTCCCCGACAATTGGGAGACGCATGCGGCGCTGGAATCCGCCGGCAAGACCTACTACGAGTTCCGTGCCGCCCTTATGGTCCGCAACAACGAAGGTCTGACCAAGACCTACAACCGCTTCCACGATCCGAACGAGCGCAATCCCGACATCCTGCAACTCCGCGAGTTGCACGCCTCGATGGATCGCGCCGTCCTCGACGCTTACGGCTGGACCGACATCGACACGACGTGCGAATTCCTGCTCGACTACGAAATCGACGAAGAGGAATGGGGTGACAAGAAGAAGCCCTACCGCTATCGCTGGCCAGATGACATGCGCGACGAAGTGCTCGCGCGCCTCCTCGAGCTCAATGCCGAGCGCGCTCGCGATGAAGTGCGTGCGGGCGCGGCGCCTGGCAGATCTGGCGGGAAGCGGACGAGGAAAGCCGTCCCTAAGCGCGGTGGAACCGGCGACCTATTCGATGCCGCGACCTGAACGCGAGGCCTTTTACGTGTCGGCGACACGCTGGCCTTGCGGTCGTTAGTCCAGCGGCGATACTGCACATCTTGTTCGGCAACTCGCCGCTACCTCTCGAGAGAGCGATCGTGGGAATTCGAACTGGAATCGAGTGGACCGATGCCACGTGGAACCCCGTCACCGGCTGTACCAAAGTCACGAGCGGGTGTGACCACTGCTACGCCGCGGTCCTAGCCGAGCGCCGGCTGCGGGAGGTTTATCTCGCCCGCACCGCGGTGCGCGACACCCCGGAAGCCCGCGCTGACCCGTTCGCTGTCAGGCTTTGGCCGGAGCGTCTGCGCGTCCCGCTGAGCTGGCGCGAGCCGCGCATGGTGTTCGTCAACTCGATGTCCGACCTGTTCCATCACGACATCCCGGAAGATTTCGTCCGCGAGGTGTTCGAGGTCATGCTGGCGGCGGACCGCCACGTTTTTCAGGTACTCACAAAACGCCCATCGCGCGCTGCGAACTTCTGGGAGAAGCACGCTCGCCGGCTCGGCTACACGACGATTCCGTCCCATATCTGGATTGGGACTTCCGTGGAGAATCAGGAGGTGGCGTACCGCGTACGGCATCTCGCTGCCGTGCCGGCCGACGTACGCTTCCTCTCCTGCGAGCCGCTGCTAGGGCTGCTGGAACTCGACCTCGAGGGGGTTCAATGGGTCATCGCCGGCGGGGAAAGTGGGGCCGGCTTTCGCCAGTTGGATCCGGATTGGGCACGGTCGGTCAGAGATCAATGCGTGGCGGCAGGCGTTCCGTTTTTCTTCAAGCAGTGGGGAGGGCTCACACCCAAAGCTGGTGGCAATCGCCTGGATCGTCGCGTCTGGCGCGAGTACCCATTCTTGCCGCATAGGTCAGGAAAGCTGTTCGATGCGGCGCGGCGTTCGAGTCAACGGCCGGACGCCTCGCTCGCTACTGTCGGGTGACAATCGGCAATGCCCTCACGAGACGCGGATTCGAATCCTGAGTACTGGAGGGAGTACACGAACCTTCAGCAGGTGAAGCACGACCTGATTCGCCACTATCTCAACGGATGGTATCCCAAACTTGGCTTCTGGGCGGGGCGCGCCATTTACCTTGACACTCACTCCGGGCGCGGACGGCACAACACGGGACAGCTCGGCTCACCGCTCATCGCGCTCGACACGTTCCTCAGTCACAACGCGCGTGACAAACTGCTCGCGAGATCAGAGTTCCGGTTCCTTTTTATCGAGCGTAATGCAGAGAACCTGGAGCAGCTCAAAGGCGAACTTGCCACAAGGCAGCTCCCGGAGGGGGTGCACGTCGATCCGCATTGCGGCGACGCGTTCGCCGTGCTTGCTGATATCGCTAAAAGCACGAAGGAGCTTGCTCCAGCATTCGTGTTCGTCGACCCATACGGATTCAAGGTTCCCGGCGCGGTTCTGCGCGACTTGATGAAAGCTGGTCGTGTTGAGCTGTTCATCAATGTGATCTGGCGCGAACTCGACATGGCGATCAGTCACGGCAGGTCGGGTGCTCAGCCAGGCATGGCGGCATCGCTGACCGAGATCTTCGGCAGTCAGGAGTGGATGAACATCGCTGCTGATGACATCGACGAGCGGGCTGAACAGGCTGTGCGCTTGCTGGCGACGACGATCGGCGCTCGATGGCACACGTATATCCGCATGTTAGGCGACAATGGGCGAACGCGATACATCCTGCTGCACCTCACCAATCATGACGAGGGCCGCGACCTGATCAAGGACTGCATCTGGAAGGTTGCTCCCGACGGCGGCTACTACGCCCGAAAGTCGGTGGATCCCGGGCAGCTGGTTCTGATCAGCCCCACACCTGATTTTAGGCCTCTTCGCACCTGGGTACTGGATAAGCTGAGTGCGCGCGCGCGTCGCTGGAGCGAATTGCAGGAGGAACTTCGGTCGGAGATCTGGCGTGAGCCGCATCTCAACGACGTTATTCGGAAAATTCACAAGGCTGGTGAAATCTCCGCGTCGGACTACGAGGGGAAGTTTTCTGCCAAGGCGAATCCTCTACTTCAGCTTGTGAACGCGTCGACGCAATAGTGCATCGGGGCACCTCCGCCGAAGGATACAGGCGACATTCTTCCGACAGCGACAAACACTTCTCGTGACCACCTCGCTCGACGTACGCGATCGACTTGTAGACGCGCTGCGACTAGATCTGATCGGACCAGACGCCGGCCACCCGCTTCACGATGAACGACTCCCCGGTTGGGTGCGCCCGTCGAACTGGTACCTAACGAGCTTCCTCATTCCATCCGGGACGCCGTTGGGCGAGAGTGGCGACGCAGACGAGGACGACGACTTCCAGCTCGTACCAGAATCCGCTGGCCTAGCGGAGGAATCCAACGACGAGCGCAAGGCCGCGAAGAAAGGCTACTTCCCATCCTCGATGGGATTGAGCTTTCTCGTTCCGAAAGACGCGAACGAGCTGACCGTTACGGTCCGTTGGGGCGACTACGCTACCGTCGAGACAACCGACAGGGACGGAAAGACGACTTCGGTGTGGCAGCGCACCGCGCGTGCGGCAACGGAAACATTGCCGCTTACCGGCGCACGCGACGCTGCACCCCTAAACGTCTCGGGCTCCGGCGGCCTTCAGCTTCAGTTGACCGAACGCCCCATCGCCGTCGACGAACTCGCGACTGGCATCCCCGCTGGCACTCGCTCTGTATCAGTCTTTCTGGTCAATCATCGCGCTCCAGTCGCCGAGTCGCCTGACAGTGCCTTCACGTTTCAGACCGAGCTCGAAGTGCGCAGCACGCTCCCGTTCGTGCCCCGCCCGAATCCGCGTGGTTCGCTTATCGAGGGGTGGGACGAGCAGGTCGCCGACCTCCACTACGCCGACACACCCGAATACGCGACCGGTCACGGCGTCTCGGCGGATTGGGACATCACGGAGCAGGCATGCCGAGTGATTCGGACGGCATGGATTCCTGCCGCGCAGGTCGAGAGAACGGAAACGGTCGACGTGCCAGGCGTCGAACTCTCGATGGACGCACTCGGCGCGCTGGCGAATGGTGACGCGGCGCTTATGGCGCTCAGCCCGGTTGTCGCGGCCTATCGCGCCTGGATAAAGGAACGACTGGGTGAGATCGAGGTGCTTCCGAACGCGCGGCGCGAGACCGCAGAGGAGCTGCTGCGCCTGGCCAAAGTCGCGGCGAAGCGCATCGAGCGTGGCATCTCGAAATTGTCGACCGACGCTGACACGCTCGACGCCTTTCGCGTGGCAAATCGCGCCGTGGCCCGCGCGCTCAGAAAGCGCCTCAGCGTCGACACGCCGCATTGGCGCGCCTTCCAATTGGCGTTCATCCTTGTGAACCTGCCCGGCCTCGCCGATCCGAGCGATCCGAGCCGCGATACGGTGGACCTTCTCTTCTTTCCCACGGGCGGCGGCAAGACGGAGGCCTACCTTGGACTTGCTGGTTTCGCGATGGTGCTGCGGCGATTGCGTCACGGCGGCGACGGTGGCGTCTTAGGCGCTGGTGTCAGCGTCATCATGCGGTATACGCTCCGCCTCCTCACGCTCGATCAGCTGAACCGTGCTGCTGGTCTCGTGTGCGCGCTCGAACTCGAGCGTGAACGTGACGTGGCGCGCTACGGCGCATGGCCGTTCGAGATCGGCCTTTGGGTCGGCAAGGCGGCGACACCAAATGTCCTCGGGCACAAGGGCGACGGCCGTCCCGACTCCGCCCGCACGAAGGTGCGGCAGTTCAAGGCAGACCCCAAGAGCAAGCCGTCGCCCATCCCGCTCGAGAACTGTCCGTGGTGCGGCACGCGCTTCGCGCCGCAATCATTTGCCCTTGTCCCCGACGACGATCATCCGCGAGAGTTGCGCATCGTGTGTGCAAACTTCGAGTGTGATTTCACTCGCGATCGTCCGCTGCCAATCGTCGCAGTCGATGAGCCCATCTACCGTCGGCTCCCGGCATTCCTCATTGCGACGGTAGACAAGTTCGCGGCCTTGCCTTGGGTCGGCCCAGCCGGTGCGATTCTCGGCGGCGCCGATCGGTACGACAAGCATGGCTTCTACGGGGCCGCAGAGCCAGGTAAGGGGACGCGGCTCGCCGCGGCACTCCCGCCACCGGATCTGGTGATTCAGGACGAGCTACATCTCATTTCCGGTCCGCTGGGAACGCTTGCTGGGCTGTATGAGTCAGCGATCGAAGCGCTGTGCGTACGTGAGGTCAGTGGGCGCCGCGTGAAGCCGAAGATCGTGGCCTCGACGGCGACGGTTAGGCGCGCGCAAGATCAGATACAGGCGCTCTTCGGTCGTGGGATCACGCAGGTCTTCCCGCCGCCGGGCCCCAACCGTCGGGACTCGTTCTTCTCGCGCATCTCGCCAGCATCTGAAGTTCCGGCGCGGCTCTATCTCGGGATCGCCGCCCAAGGGCGCAATCCGAAGGTAGTAATGCGTCGTGCATGGCTCGCCCTGATGGGTGCCGCCGAGCGGGCGTATCGCGACGAGGGCGGTCACAAGAACGACCAGAATCCGGCCGATCCGTACATGACCGTCCTCGGCTACTTCAACGCGCTGCGCGAACTCGGCGGCGCTCGGCGGATTCTCGAGGAGGAAGTTCAGAACACTCTCAAGGGATACGGTGCGCGCAAGCGTCTCGGCGAGTCAACTGGTCTCTTTCAGGATCGCAAGACGTTCTCGGAGGTCGTCGAGCTCACGTCGCGCGTCTCCACGGACAAAGTCGCTGACGCACGGCGCCGTCTTGAGGCGCCTTTCAAAGAGATCAGCCAGCGGGTCGACTGTGCGATTGCGACGAACATGATCTCCGTTGGACTCGACATTCCGCGACTCGGCTTGATGGTGGTGCTCGGGCAGCCCAAGACAAGCGCGGAGTACATCCAGGCGACGAGCCGAGTGGGGCGCGACGCGAAGCGACCTGGCTTAGTTGTCACGCTGCTCAACGTGCACAAGCCGCGTGACCGGTCGCACTACGAACGCTTTCGCCACTATCACGAGACCTTCTATCGCTCAGTCGAGGCGTCGAGCGTCACGCCGTTCTCGGCGCGTGCGCTCGATCGCGGATTTGCGGGCGCGCTGGTCGGCCTGGCGCGCCACCTTCAGCCGAATATGTCACCGGCTCAGGGAGCGGAGCATCTGGCCGATGATCGTGCGCTCCTCGAGCGAGAGCTGCTGGACGTGTTTCTCCAGCGCGTCCGTGCACAGCCGTTGGCGGACGAGAATGAGCGAGACGAACGATTGCGGAGTGTACAGAACCGGGTCGTCGACCTGCTCGATTCCTGGCAGAGCATCGTCTCCGATTACAGGTTAGCTAACGTCGCCGTGCAGTACCAGAAGTATGACGTTCCGCCGCTCACGCAACCGAAGCCGCTCCTTCGTGAGATGCTGGACACGGACTTCGAATCGGAGCACCACAAGAAGTTTCGCGCGAACAGGTCGCTTCGCGATGTCGAGCCGGAGGTGAACATTTTCCTCAAGGATCTGAGCGGAATGGACGTCGAGGATCGGGCATGAGCCGCCGGGCGCATGGGCAAGTACGTCGCGGCCAGGTGATCGGGGGCTACGGTCCCGGCGCACTCATCGATCTACCCAGGCACTCGGCGATCGTCGGTGGGTTGGACACGTGGCCCAACACTGCTGATCTCGAGGAGGTCGTTGAACCACGCCTCGCGCGCAAGCTCGGGCTCATGACTGGCGTCGCGCATCCGCGCTTGTTCGCCCCGCCTGCCGATTCCAACGATCCGCGCGAAAAGACCATTGGAATCGGAGCCTGGCGCTTTCCCGAATGGTTCGTTGTTCAAGACGAGGGGAGTGGAAGCGACCGTGAACGCTCACGGCGCATGATTCATCGTAAAGCGCTGGACGCGCGCGGTCGCTTTGACGGTCGCGCGGTCGTGGCGACACGATTTGTGCGTGCGTGTCCCAAGGGTCACGTCGACGACGTCGACTGGCGGGCGTTTGCCCACGGCTCGCACGAAAACTGTCAGCGCCAGCTTTGGCTCGACGAGCGCGGCACGAGTGGCGATCTCGCGGATCTCGTGATTCGTTGCGAGTGCGGAAAGCAACGCGGACTGTATGAGGCGGCCGAGATCGAGACCAATCCGCTCGGTACGTGCCGCGGCACGAGACCATGGCTGGGGCGTCAGACAAACGAGCCGTGCAAGCAACCTAGCCGCCTCCTGATTCGCACGGCGTCAAACGCGTATTTCTCACAAGTCGTCAGCACGTTGTCGCTCCCGGATCGTGCAAGCACGCTCGACACCGTGGTCGGCGAGCTGTGGGACGATCTGCAGATCGTCGACGACGAGGGCGAGCTGCGGCTTCTTAAGAAGAAACCAACGATCATGACGCGGCTTAGTGCGTTCGCCGACAGTGAGGTGCTCGAGGCGATTCGCGCGCGCAAACGCGGGCCTGCGCAGGAACGTCCCGTCAAGCAAGTGGAACTCGACGCACTGCTCGCGGCACCGGAGGGTTTTGGCGACGACGTCCCCGTCGATCCCGATTTCCACGCGCGCAAGCTCCCGGACCGCGTGTGGCGGCACTCGAATCGGCTTAGCGGCATCGAGGCCGTCATCCAGCTGCATCGACTTCGCGAGGTCATTGCCCTGGTGGGCTTTACCCGACTCGAGGCGGTAACCCCCGACATAAACGGCGAATTCGAGACCGATGTCGAGCGTGCACAGATCGCGATCGAGCCAACGTGGTTTCCCGCAGTGGAGAATCGCGGCGAAGGCGTCTTCATCCAGCTTCGCGCCCAGACAGTGCAGACTTGGATGGAACGCGCGCCGGTGCGAGAGCGACTCAACGGACTCTTGGCGGGGCATCTTCGTTGGGCGGCCGACCACAACGCGTCCCGTCTCTTTCCGGGCGGCCCATACGTCCTGCTCCACACCCTCTCGCACTTGCTCATGCAGTCGCTCGCGCTGCGATGCGGGTATCCAGCGAGCTCAATCAGGGAGCGTGTCTACGCCGATCCTGAAGGAGCGCGCTACGGCATTCTGCTCTACACGTCGAGCCCTGACTCCGAGGGGACACTCGGTGGGCTGGTCCAGCAGGGGCGGCACATGGAGTTGCACCTCATGCACGCCTTGCAGTACGCAGCGCTCTGCTCGAACGACCCCATTTGCGCGCAACACACCCCTGGGGCGAGCCTCGAGGCCCGTTGGCTGCATGGGGCAGCTTGTCATGGCTGCGCGCTCATCTCCGAGACGTCGTGCGAAATGCGAAATGACTACCTCGATCGCGGGCTCGTAGTGCCGGTGATGGGCGTCGAGGACGCCGCATTCTTCCAAGTGCTGGCGTGATCGAGAGTCTGCTCGCACTGCCGTCGCACGTGCGCGAACGGCTGGCCAGTGCGCTGGAGTCGGAGGTGCTGTCGATGGAGCCCTCGGCGTCTGCGTTGCAGGCCGTCGTCGGAAATGCGGAACACCACGTCCTGGTGCAGGCCGCACTCCGAGGCATGCACAACCTGGGTGTAACCGGACCGGCAGCGGCGACGTGGATGCGATCGCTCGCGCGCGCCGACGCGCGAGTACCTCGCGCAGATCTCGTGTGGTCCGGGCCGGAAGTGCCGGGATTGCACGCGCGAGACACGAGACGCGTCTACGAAGAGCTGCTGGGTTCCGCACAGCGTTCGGTGTGCTTGAGCACCTATGTCTACTTCGACGGACCGAAGGCCTTCGACGTGCTTGCGCGTCGAATGGACGCCGTGCAGGAGCTGCAGGTGACGCTCCTGCTCAACATTCAGCGCAAGCGCGGCGACACGACGGCGGCGGACACGCTCGTCCGCAAGTTCGCCGAGAGGTTCTGGACGCATGAGTGGCCCGGCGTCTCGCGACCGCAGGTGTTTTACGATCCACGAGCGATCGGCACCGAAGCTTCAGGCGTGCTGCACGCGAAGGCAGCCGTGGTGGACGATGAAACTGTCTACGTTACGTCGGCGAATCTCACCGAGGCCGCGTTTGATCGGAACATCGAGCTCGGACTCGTGGTTCGCGATCGCGTGCTCGCGGCAAGCGTATCCGCGCACTTTCACTTGCTCATCGATCACGGACTGCTGCACGCATTGCCGGCAGCGTAGGTGTTTGACGGCGTTCGCGCCCTCCTGCGCCTCGCCTGTGCGCCGCGCTTGCGAGCGGCCGGATCGATGTCCTACATTGTCATACATGAAGACGTCCGCACTGACCATCCGTCTCGATCGTGCCCTCGAGAAGCAGTTAGCCGCCCTCGCGAAGCGTTCGGGACGATCGCGAAGCGACATCGCGCGAGACGCGTTACGGCGTCAGCTCGCCATTCTCCAGTTTGAAGACGCGAGGCGCGCGGTGTTGCCGTTCGCTGAGGCACGAGGATATCTCACCGACGAGGATGTCTTCCGCGACGTCTCGTGAGGGTCTGCCTCGACACGAATGTGCTCATCGCTGCGTTCGCGACACGCGGCCTGTGCGCAGACGTATTTCGGAGCGTTCTTGCAGAGCACGATCTCGTAATCGGTGAGGTCATTCTTGCCGAGCTTCGCCGGGTACTGACGAGCAAGTTCAAGCTCCCGGCCGAGCGTCTGGCGACAATCGAAGCGGTCTTCACGCCATTTCCCATAATTCCCAAACCACGCACTCCGAGTGATGTGCCGATGCGAGATCCGGCTGATCGATGGATCATTGCGACGGCGCTCGATGGGGAGGCGGACGTACTGGTCACGGGCGATGCTGATCTCCTCGCCGTAGCGAGCGAAACGACTCTACGAATCCTGGATCCTCGCTCCTTCTGGGAATTGCTGCGCGAGACATCGAACGGCTGAAGGATCGGGAGGCCAGACACATGCACTCGGCGATCGTGAGCGCACGCATCCCCTCCGTTCGAAGAGCCTTTTCAAACCCTTTCGCCCCGGCCGTGGTCTCATATCAGTCGAAGACTGATATTGGATCGCATGACACCTCGCACGCCTGATCCGGCGCGGTTCCTCCCGCTCCCGCCGCTCGACTTCCAGGTTCTCACACTCCTCGCCGGGCAGGCATTGCACGGCTACGGAATCGTGCAGGCCTCGAGCGCCGACTTTCCCGGGCAACCGCAGCTCGATGTAGGATCGCTCTACCGCATCATCAGCCGGATGCTCGCCGACCGGCTGATTCGAGAGGTCGATCCGCCCCGCGATGCCCCGGCCGACCGGCGCGTGCGTCGCTACTACACGGTCACCGATTTCGGCCGTGCAGTCGCGCGCGCCGAGGCGTCGCGGCTGCGTGCGCTCCTCGCCAGCCCGGCCACGCTCACCCTCCTCGAGTCGCTCCCGTGAAGCCGCTCGGGCATCGCCTCGTCGCCTGGGTCGTCGACGCCTTCCCGTCGCCTTTTCGCGAGCGGTTCGGTGCGGAGATGCTCGCGATGTACCTCGACCAGCGCGATGCCGTCAGGTGCAACTCGCCGCGTCCCGCGTGGGCCGCGTGGCGTCACGATGCGCGCACCGTGTCCGGCCTCGCGCGAGCCCTCCTCGCCGAGCGACGGCAGGCCACGCTCCGCTCGCGTGCGCTCCGCGATCGCTCCCCAACTCTGCGTGCCCGCATGTCCAACCTCGTCCTCGACCTGCGCCACACCTTCCGCTCGCTGCGTGCCAACCCCGGCTTCGCCCTCGTCGCGATCCTCACGCTGGCGTTAGGCATCGGCGCGAACACGGCCGTCTTCTCGGTCGTGAACAGCGTCCTCCTGTCGCCGCTGCCATACCGCGAGCCTGAACGTCTCGTGCGCCTGTACAACGCCTGGCGCTCCGAGCCTGCTGCGCACCAGTATCACGACGCCCCGAGTCTCGTCGACCTGCGCAACGAGGTGAAGGCCTTCGAGTCGGTCGGCATCATGATGACGTACCGCGAGGTCGGCGCCGACTTGCGCACCAGCGACGGTCACCCCGAACGCGTGCGCGTCCTTCGCGTGAACGCCGAGTACTTCCAGACGCTGGGCGCGACGCCGCTGCTCGGGCGCGCGTTCACGCGCGAGGAGGAGCGCGCGTCGTCGCACCTGGTGATCCTGAGTCATCGTCTCTGGAAAGACTTTGCAGCTGGCGACCCGGCGGTCATCGGACGCAGCGTCGACCTCAATGGCGAGTCCATGCAGGTCGTGGGTGTCATGCGCCCGACCTTCCAGGACCTCGCAGGGAACGACGTCGCGGCGTGGACCCCGCTCAATCTCGCCGCCGGAGACGGCAACGAGCGCGGCAACCACTACCTCTCCGCGTTCGCGCGTCTCAAGCCCGGTGTGACGGTGGACCAGGCGCGCGCCGAAGTGAACGCGTTCGACGCACGCCAGGAGGAGCTCTATCCGCACGACGATGCACAATACGCACGTCGTAGCAACATCCTCCCGTTGCACGAGGATGTGGTCGGCGACTCTCGTCAGGCACTGTATCTCCTGATGGGCGCGGCGGGGCTGGTCCTCCTCATCGCCTGCCTCAACGTCGCAAATCTCTTCCTCTCGCGCAGCATGGCGCACTCGCGCGAGACTGCGGTGCGCGCGGCGCTTGGCGCGGGGCGCGCACGACTCGTCGGGCAGCGGCTCACCGAAAGCCTCCTCGTCGCCATCGTTGGCGGCATCGTCGGATCGGCCACGGCGTACTGGGGCGTCAAGCTCCTCCTCCGGATCAGCCCCGAGTCGCTCGCGCGTTCGGAATCGTTGCACCTGGATCCGACCCTCTTCGGCTTTGCCTTGTTGGCTACCGTCCTGACGGCACTCCTCTTCGGTGCGGGCCCGGCGATTCGGGCGGCGGGGACCGATCCGCACGACGCGCTGCGCGAGGTGTCGCGCGGCCATACGCCGGGACGACGCTCCGCTCGCCTTCGCTCCGTCCTCGTGGCCAGCCAGGTGTCGGTCGCGCTCGTCCTCCTGGTCGGCGCCGGCGTCCTCATTCGCGCCTTCGCCGCGCAGATGGAACGCAACCTCGGCTTCGTTGCGACGAACGTCTCGACGTTCGAGGTGAACCTCCCGCAGGCGCGCTACGACACGCCGGCGGCGCGCGTGCGATTTCACAATGAGCTGAATGCGCGCCTCGCTGCGATCCCTGGCGTGGCGCACGTCGGGGCGATGTCGTGGCTCCCGGGGAACGGCGACTATCACGAGTGGGGATTCGGCTACCTCGACGCCGAGGGGAAGCGCGCATCGACGCAAGCGCAGGTGCGCGTGATCTCCGGCGATCTCCTCGAGTCGTTAGGTATCCCGCTGCGGAAGGGGCGTACCTTCGCATCGCAGGACGACGCGGGAGCCCCGCCGGTGCTGATGATCAGCCAATCGCTCGCCGCGAAGACGTTTGGCGATGCCGATCCGATCGGGCAGATGGTGCGGGTCGGCGGACGCATGTGGACCGTCGTCGGGATCACCGGTGACGTGGCGACGTCGTCGACGTGGGACATTGCGCCGATCGCCTACCTCCCGCACGCGCAATTTGCCGACGACCGCAACTGGCCGCTCACCTACCTGGTGAACGCAGCGCTACCGCCCAGCGACCTGCTCCAACGCGCGCGAGCGACGCTTGGCGCGCTCGATCCCGCGCTGGTGGTACATCGCCCGAAGACGATGGGCGCTGTCATCGCGCAGCACCTGGCGCGCGACCGCTTCGTCCTCCTCCTGATGCTGGTCTTCGGCGCCGTCGCCCTCGCCCTCGCCGCCGTCGGCGTCTACGGCGTGCTGGCATTCGTGGTGACGCAGCGCCAGCACGAGATCGGCGTGCGCTTGGCGTTAGGCGCGCGCGCCGGCCAGGTGCGCGCGATCGTCATGCGCCAAGGACTTGCCGTCGCCGCGATCGGCGTCGGCCTGGGGCTCGCCGGTTCGATGGCGTTGAGCGGCGTGATCCAGTCGATGGCCGCCAATGTGCGTACGCGAGATCCGCTCGTCTTTGGCGGCGCAACGGCGGTGCTCGTTGTCGCCGTCGTTCTCGCGGCCTACATCCCCACGCGCCGCGCCGCCCGAGTCACGCCGCTGGAGGTGCTGCGGGGAGATTGAGCATCGCGGCGCGCGCACGCGGTGTCTCGCTCGCAAGTATGATAAAGGCGGAGGGGTGCAGCTGGCGGTCTTTTGTGGAACCGCTCCACAGGAGCGCCTTCCTGTCGTCAGCGTACCACGGCACGTCGTCGAGAGCGGCAGGCATGGCGCCAACGTTCGCGAGCAGGAGGCGGGACCGCGTCTCGCTGTCGTTCCAACGGCGAACGGCGAGCACGTCGCCGAACGCCCTCGCCTCGAGCCCTGCGCGCGCCTGCGGGGCGCGCAGAATCTCATCGTCTCGTCGAAGTGCGAGGAGCGAGCGATACAGCGTCAGTACCACCTCATGCGGGATCTCCGTGCGCTCGTCCCACCGCAGCTTTGAACGCTCGAAGGTCTGCCGTGCCTGCGGATCGGGAATCGCATCGCGGCGCGCTGGATCGGCAAATGCGGCAAAGTGCGCAAACTCGCGCCTGCGCCCTTCGGTCACGAGCGCCCCGAGCTCCGCATCGTGATCGGTGAAGAACTGGAACGGCGACGATGCCCCCCACTCCTGCCCCATGAAGAGGAGCGGTGTCATGGGAAGGAAGAGGAGGAGCGCCGACGCCAAGGCGTACGCGTCCAGTGACACGTCGTGATTGAGGCGCGTGCCCAGCGCGCGATTGCCGACCTGGTCGTGATTCTGGATGCAGTACACGAAGCATTCGGGGGCGAGCGCGTCGGCCGGCGCGCCCCGCGCTTCTCCCTTTCGCGCGACGAGCTGTCCCTCGTACAGCCAACCGCGTTCGATGCAGCGAGCGATGCCGGCAGCACCCGGTGTGTAGTCTGCGAAGTAGCCGTCTCGCTCCCGGGTGAGCGTCACGCGCACCTGGTGATGAAAGTCGTCGGCCCAGATCGCGTCGCACCCCCATTGCTCCACGAGCGTCGGGTCATTCCGTTCGTCCTCGGCCATGAGCAGGAGATGCGGCGTTTCGGCGCGCGTCGCGTCGGAGAGCGCGCGGAGCACGTGCGTCTCCGACGTGTCGACAATCGTGTGGGTCGCGTCGAGGCGCAATCCGTCGAACTGAAACTCGCGGAGCCAGTACCGAGCGTTGTCGAGCACGTAATCCCGCATCGGCCACGCGCCGACCCGCGGCGCCTCGCCCCACGGCGTTTGGACCTCGCGCGTGAAATACTCCGCGCTGTAGGCGCCGAGGTAGTTGCCGGCGGGCCCGAAGTGATTGTAGACGACATCGATCAGCACCTGGAGCCCGAGTCCGTGCGCTGCGTCGACGAAGGCGCGCAGCTCGTCGGGTGTCCCGTACGTCGCGTGCGGTGCGAAGTGTGCGACGCCGTCGTATCCCCAGCCGCGCGTTCCCGGGAACGACGACAGCGGCATGAGCTCCAGCGTGGTGACACCGAGCGATGCGAGGTAAGCGAGCCGATCCTGCGCCGCGCAATAGGTCCCCTCGGGAGTGAACGCGCCCACGTGCAGCTCATAGATGACCTGCGCCGGCAGTCCACGGGTAGGGCGCGCGTGGCGAAAGGCGTATTGCGATTCGATCACCTGCGCGGGACCGTGCACGCCATCGGGAAGAAAGCGCGCGTACGGATCGGGAAACTCCTGGCCGTCGAGGACGAACTTGTAGCGCGCCCCGTGACCGATGCCGGGCACTACGCACGTGAAGACACCGCGTCCGTTTCCTACCATCGGCACCGTGCGCTCCACGCCGCCGAACAGGCGCAGTTCGCAGCGCGCCGCCGACGTGGCGTATGCAGCGAAGTGGGTCGCGCCATCGCGCACGTGCGCCCCAAGTCGCCCGTCGAACGATGAAGAGGTCGTCATGGGAGTGGTCACGCGCTTGGCGAATCGGGGTCGACCTTGAGTAGCACGGCGACCGGGAGCTCACCAAAGATTTCACGGAGCGGAGTGTCGAGCCCGACCTGCACTTCCCGGTTGGTGAAGATGTCGCGATATCGCCCGGCGTGCGGGACGCGCAACCGCTCGTCTCCCCATGCGTCGCCGATGGCGAAGCCCGTGTCGCCACCCTTGCGATACGAGAATCGCGTGACGGCGCAGAGGAGACGATCGGCGCCGTGCGAACGGGTGAAGGCGACCACATGCTCGCTCCCCGTCACTTCCGAGTACCCGCCTTCGCGGAAGAGCGACGGAAGGCGATGACGCAAGCGCAACAGCGCTTGCGTTACGAAGAGTTTGACGTGCCCGCTTTCGTACGTCGCGAGGAGCCGGCGCACATGTTCGACCGGATCGTGCGCGTGTTCCCGGACGATCTCGGCGAGGGCCTGGCGTCGCGCGTCGAAGTCCACCGCGCGCCGGTTGTCCGGATCGACCATGGTCTGGTTCCAGAACTCCGCGCCCTGATAGAGATCGGGGATGCCGGGAGAGCAGAGGCGAAGCACCGTGAGCGCCAAGCCGTTTGAGGCCCCATGCGGCGCGATCGCCTCGCAGAGACGACGCATCTCCGACATGAAGGCGTCGCTCTCCATCATCGTGCGAACGAACGCGGCGACCGCCCCCTCGTAGGTGTCGTTAGGGCTCGTCCACGAGGTTTGCTCCTTCGCTTCCTTGCTGGCCTTGAAGGCGAACTCACTCATGCGGGCGATGAGCGGCTCGCGGTTGTCGATTCCGTTCCACCCGATCGGCCACACCCCCACGAGTGTCTGGTAGAAGAGGTACTCGAGGCTTCGCGAGGGCGCTGGCTGGCCGTTGACCGTCGCGCGCACCGATTCGGCGATTGCCGCGAACGCGCGGACCGAACGGCGCCAGATGTCAGGTAGTTCCGAGAGAACGGCGATGCGTAGCGACGTATCTTCGCCGCGCTTGGAATCGTGCGTGGATGTCGTCACCATGCCGAGTGGCCAGGTGCGCATCCGCTCGATGTTCTGCGCGTGGAAGTCGTCGACGCTCCCCCCGAACTCGGCGGGATTGCGCCCCACCTCGTTCAGGCAGGCAAGTCGGTTGTAGCGATAGAAGGCCGTGTCCTCCTCGGCCTTGGCCTTGACCGGGCCCGTGAGCTGCTGGAAGCGGAGCGCAAAGCGCTCGTGTTCGGCGCGCTCGTCTTCGGAGATCGGCGTCTGCAGGAGGAGTACGCGCTCGAGGAAGGAAAAGACGCTCGGCTCGAGCGACGGATTGTGCCGCCGCGCATCGGCGACCGCCTCCTGCACCGTGTGCACGTCGTGCTCTCCCGCCTCCTTCCCCTCGCGGAGATAGGTGCGATAGACCGGGAATGCCGCGAGCACCTCCACCAGCGCCTGCGTGAGGCTCGCCAGCGTGAAGTCGCGCGAGCGTCGATCCATGCTGGCGATGCGCGATAGGTCGCGTCCTAGCATGCTCACTTCGCTCGCCAGGCTATAGCGAAGGATATGGTGCTTGGCGCGGTAGGCGTGTTCGGCGTATGTGCGCCGATCTCCCGTGAAGGCTTCGTACATCGCCGTGAACTGCGCTTCGGCGCTGCCGTCGACCAGAACGCCTAACGCTGCAGCGCCGAACTCATAGCCCGTCGTCCCGTCGACCGGCCAGGTGGGGCTCAATCGCTCGCCACGCTCGAGAATCTTCTCGACGAGGATCGGGAGCGGACGCGCCTGGTCGTCGGGGCCCGACGTGAGCCGCTGCGAGCTGCGTCGAAACCGCGCTTGCAGCTCCTCGAAGTAGCCGAGCGGATCGTAGAGCCCGTCGGTGTGGTCGAGGCGGAGCGCATTGACGCGCTGCTCGGCGAGGAGTTCGAAGAGAAGGGCATGCGCCTGCTCGAAGACATGCCTCGACTCCATGCGAATCGCCGCGAGTCCGTTGATGTCGAAGAAGCGACGATAGTTGATCTCCTCCGACGCCACGTGCCACGACGCCAGCCGGTAGCTCTGCGCGTCGAGGAGTGCATCCAGGCGATCGAAGGAGTGCGCGTCGCCCTGCGTCCCATTGATCGTGGTGAGTGCCGAGTCGCGCGCCAGCTGCAACGCGGGCGATGCGTCGAAGGCCGCGCGCAACCGCCGCTTGATCACTTCCTTCTCTCGCGCGCGCTCGCGGCGAGGCTCCTCGGCCGTCTCGCGCCGGTCGGGGAGGTGGCGGATCGCCGAGAGGAGGCTCTCGAACTCCTGTCGAAGCGGGTCGTTGTCCGGAAGCGCGGAGAGCCGTACGACGTCCTCGAGGAGCGGGACGAGCGACTTTGGCGCCACCGGAAAGCGGTGCTCGTAGTAGGCGACCTGAAAGCCCCCGTCCTCCCAGACGAGTTGCAGCTCCGCGCGCTCGAGCACCTCCCCGTACTGCGTGCCAA
This sequence comes from uncultured Gemmatimonadaceae bacterium, assembly GCA_964637355.1. Classification (GTDB taxonomy): domain Bacteria; phylum Gemmatimonadota; class Gemmatimonadetes; order Gemmatimonadales; family Gemmatimonadaceae; genus SCN-70-22. The sequence goes on along the minus strand of CAZWVG010000002.1, from coordinate 44,497 downwards.
GGATCGGCAGCAGGACGCGATCGGCGAGCGCGTGCCCTCGCGACTGCCAGTCGATGTCGAAGTGCTCCGAATACGCCGAACTGGGCCCGTTCTCCAGCACGTCGTCCCACCACGCATTGCGCGTGCTGGCGATCCCCATGTGGTTGGGGACCCAGTCGACCAGGAGCCCGAGTTGACGTGCGCGCAGTGCATCGGACCAGGCGTCGAATGCCGCGCGCCCGCCGAGCGCCTCGCTCACCTGCGAATGATCGACCACGTCGTAGCCGTGCGTACTCCCCGCCACCGCCTGCAGGAAAGGCGACGCATAGACGTCGGTGATCCCGAGGTCGCACAGGTAGTCGATGATCGCGCGCGCATCGCCAAACGTGAAATGCGGCGACAGCTGCAATCGGTACGTCGCACCGAGCGTGTGCTCGGCGCCCCCTTTTCGCACGACGCGCGACGGAGCGCGGAAGAACTTCGCCGAGCGCGGGATGAGGCGCGTGCTCCCGCCCGATGCGCACTCCTCCTCCGAGTCGTCGTCGGCGGTGTCGACCTGGATCTGCCAGGGCTCGGCGCTCTCCGACGACTGCGGAAGGGCGAAGTCGAGCGTGAGGTCGCTCGCGTTGATGATGAGGAGGAGGTCGTCGTCGACGAGCGGTCGCCCTTCCTCATCGACGTCGTCGATCCCGCGTCCCGCGAGGAAGACGCCGAAGCTCCGCGTGCCCGGGTTGTTCCAGTCCACCTCGGACATCGCCGCGCCGTCGTGGCGCAGCCACCGGATGTCGTGAATGCCAGCGCCGGTGATGCTCCGCCCCTGGAAGAAGTGCGCGCGATGCAGCGACGGGTGGGTGCGCCGGAGGTGCAGCAGGCGCTTGGTGAATGCGAAGAGACGGCGCTGCGCGTCGCTCCAATCCCACTGGAACCAGGAGATGTCGTTGTCCTGGCAGTAGGCGTTGTTGTTGCCGTGCTGCGTGCGCCCGAATTCGTCGCCGCCGAGGAGCATCGGCGTCCCCTGCGAGACGAACAGGGTCAGGAGCATGTTGCGCTGCTGCCGATCGCGCAGTGCGATGATCCGCGGATCGTTTGTCGCCCCTTCGACGCCGCAATTCCAGCCGTGTTCGTCGTCGTTGCCGTCGCGATTCCCTTCGCCGTTCGCCTCGTTGTGCTTCTCCTGATACGTGACGAGGTCGGCGAGCGTCGACCCGTCGTGCGCAGTGATGAGGTTGATGCTTGCCGATGGTTGTCTCCCGCTCGCGGCGTAGAGGTCGCTGCTTCCGGTGAGGCGGTAGCCGATCTCCGCCGCTCGCCCGCCATCTCCCTTCCACAGCGAACGCACCGCGTCGCGGTAGCGCCCGTTCCATTCGGCCCAGCGCACCGGGAAGTTGCCGACCTGGTACCCCCCTTCGCCGACGTCCCATGGCTCGGCGATGATCTTCACGTTCTTCAGGCTCGGCGCCTGGTGGATGAGCGTGAAGAACGAGGAGAGCTGGTCGACTTCGTGCAGCTGGCGTGCGAGCGTCGAGGCGAGGTCGAAGCGGAAGCCGTCGACGTGCATCTCCGACGCCCAGTACCGCAGCGAATCCATGATCAGCGCGAGCACCTGCGGATGCCGCACGTTGAGCGTGTTGCCCGTTCCGGTGTAGTCGAAGTAGTAGCGCGGTTGATCGGCAACCAATCGGTAGTAGACGGCGTTGTCGATCCCCTTGAAGTTGAGCGTCGGGCCGAGGTGGTTCCCCTCGCCCGAGTGGTTGTAGACGACGTCGAGGATCACCTCGATGCCGGCGTGGTGCAGCGCCTTCACCATGCGCTTGAACTCGGCTACTTCGCTCCCCAGCACGCTCCCGCTGCGATAGCGGGAGTCGGGGGAGAAGAAGCCGATGCTGGCATACCCCCAGTAGTTCCGCAGCCCGCGATCGAGGAGGTGTTTCTCATCGACGAAGGTGTGCACGGGCATGAGCTCGATAGCGGTGATGCCGAGCTCCGTGAGGTGCCGGATGATCGCCGGATGCGCGACGCCGGCGTACGTCCCGCGCAGCTCAGGGGGGACGTCGGGATGGCGCATCGTGAGCCCGCGCACGTGCGCCTCGTAGATCACCGAGCGATGGAGCGGGATCGCGGGAGCCTCGTCGTCCTCCCAGTCGAACGTCGGATCGATGACCACGCCACGAGGCGCTCCGAGCTGCTCCTCGTTCGTCGGTACGAGGTCGCCATCGGGGGCGCCGAGCGGGTACGCAAAGCACCCGCGTTCCCATCGCTCGACGCCGTCTGTTGCGCGTGCGTAGGGGTCGAGCAATACGATGTGCGGATTGAAGCGCGCTCCGCGCTCCGGATCGTACGGACCGTGCACCCGGTAGCCGTATCGCGTGCCGGCGCCAAGCTCCGGGACGTACACGTGCCACACGAAGCCGGTCCGGCTGTGCACCGGGAGCCGCGTCTCGGTGTCGTCGGCGTCGAACAGGCAGAGTTCGACCCCGGTCGCGCCCTCGGAGTACAGCGCGAAGTTGACGCCGTCGGCATCGAGCGTCGCGCCGAGCGGATATGGTGTGCCTGGAAGCGTTCTGCGCATCCTCGCAGTCTAGCCATGCAACACGCCATGCACGACCCAAAGCGCCTCCGCCAGCTGCCGTCCGCTACGTGGTCGCCACTTCGATGGCTGCCTCGTCGGAGCCGATACAACGCCCGCGCCCCGTGCGCTTGGCCACCAGCAGACGGCGGTCGGCCACCTCGAGCAGCGAGCGTGCGTCCGTGGCCTCGTGGTCCGCGGGAATCCCGGCAATCCCGGCGCTGAAGGCAAGCGACACGGTGCGCCCGTCGCCCAAGTCGAGCGACGTCGACGACACCATCTCGCGCAGCGCGTCGATGCGCGCGACGGCAGCGTCGAGAGCGGTTCCCGGGAGGATGATTACAAACTCCTCACCACCGTAACGCGCAACGAGATCGGTGCGGCGCATGTCGTCGGCGAGCATCTCGGCAACCAGGCGCAACGCGCGATCGCCGAGCGCATGTCCGTGCGCGTCGTTGATCTGCTTGAAGTGATCGACGTCGATGATCGCCAGCGACAACGGCAGCCGATCGCGCGAAGCGGTCTGGATGTTCGAGCCAAGTGCACGATCGAAGTGTGCGCGATTGAACAATCCCGTGAGGCGATCATGCGACGCGAGATAGAGCAAGCGCTGCGCGCGACGCACGATCATCACCGAGAGAAGCGTCGCGACCGCCAGCAGCACGAGGCGTGTGGAGAGATCGACCGGGATGTACGGGCCGGCGCGCATGACGAAGGCAGGATTCGACAGATCGTAGTTTGCCGCGCTGTATCCCCACAGCAAGCCGTACTCGCCGATCGTGAGCGCGCCGATGGCGATGCAGATGCGCGCGTCATAGCGCAGGCTCGTCGCGACGAGCGCGAGGAAGTACATCTCGAAGGTCACGCTGCTGTTGAGCGCGACCATCGGTGACTCGACGATGAGGAACGACGTGAGCGCGAGCGTCACCATCGAGACGTCGAACGCGCTCGTGGCGAAGCCGACCCACGGACGCCAGCGTCCTGCGCGGAGCCACCAGCGAATGAAGACGGCCACGAGCCCGGCCGCGAGCGTCACGGCGAAGCCAGTGATGTGGATCGCCTGCTCCGGATGGTGCAGCAGGTTCCACGTGGGGGCCATGAGGAGGAGCGCCATCGCCAGCACGCGCACCGTCGCGACCACCGACTCGCCTTCGATCCCCGCATCTTCCAGCGCAGGATCGGGACGTGACCAGATCGGGGGCGCGGAGACGTCCTTTGTGAGCGGTGCGGCAGGGTTCGGCGATGACACGAGCATAGTGTCCCACCCACCGCTCTCATATGCAAGTCTCAGTCGTGCACTCACACCGGAAATCTCCGGCGCGTGAATCGCGAATGAATCGTGCGTGACGTGCGTGACGTGCGCGACGTGTGTGAAGTGCGTGTGGGTCGCGCGTGCGCAGCGCTTACGGCGCGTGCATCGTGCGCACGGCCTACGTCAGCGCAGGTAGGTGAATGCGCGACTCGTGAATGCGTATGGCTGCTCGTCGTCGCAGCGGCGCGCCGCACCCTGACGCGTCTCCATGCGCAGCGTGGACGCATCCGTCAGCTGCACGAGCGCGATGGCGCGAATGTCGGTCGCGCCGTATCCGACCTCCCAGCATTGAATCGCGCCGCCAGGGATGACGTCCACGGGCGCGCGATTCACCGAGCCTGTGCCGCGAGGCACGAAGCGATACGCCCCGGGGGTCACATCTGGTTGGGAATTTCCAATGGACACCGCGATCTGCGTGGGATCGACATGATCGGGAGTGATCGCGAGGTGCGGTGTCTCGGGCGCGGTAGGAAGACCAGGACTGAACCAGGTCCCCTGTGCAGTCCCCGCAACGTCCCAATCGATACGACCGCCGACTGGCTCGATGGTGCGGTGCGTCCTGCCGTCGAACGATCCGAGCATGGCGCGCACCGCCGTGCGTTCGGGTTCGCGATAGTACGCGCTGAACGGTACGACGTGCGACCGGTCGAAACCGGTTGACGACACGTTCCATCGCGACGCTTTCGCGAAGCTGTGCGCCGGAATGCGACGGTCGAAGAGCGAAAGGTCGAGCCCCTTCGTCGTGCCGATCGGCGTCCCCGCTTCGACCACGATGCTCGCGGGCTTTGTGTAGCACGCCTCGACGTCGAGTCCGGCATTCGGTGAGTAGCGAATGCACTGCTGGTCGAAGGCGCCGAGCTGCGCGAGCAGCGCCGGTTCGACCGACGTGACGTGGCCGAAGTCCGCGTATACGTCGGCGCACGGCATGAAGTTCAGCGAGTAGTCGCTCCCCACCGATCCGGTCGAGTACGTCGTGCGGCGCGCACCGGTGACCGTGATGCGCCCGGGAGCGACCAGCGTTGTTGCAGCTGCATTCGTCCCGAACGTGGTCAGGTAGATGTACTGGTGATCGGTAGGAAAGGTGTGCCCGGGAGGGCTCATCGCCCCGAGCGGAACCCAGCCCATGATCGTCGATGGGTCGACCGGGAAGTGCGTGAACAGTTCCGTAGACGCTCCGCACGTCGCGAGTCCCTTGGGAACGACCTGTGTGGGCGCGGCATTCCCCGAGTCGCCGCCACAGGCGGCGACGACGAGGGCAGCGAGGCAGATGACGAAGCCGAGCGATCTCATTCCCCCGAGTCTCGGCGCCCCGGAGCACGCACTTTATCGCGCCGGAGACGTCGCCGCTGCGCGCCTCGCAAACCTCGTCCGCTGTCCGGCTCGACAGGAGTCGCCCCGATACCGAAGTTGGGACACGCAGTTCGGATCGGAGTGTCGCGACGGGCCTCCCTCCTCGCGCTTCCGTCACGGTTTGGCTCGTGCACCTCCCTCTCCCGCCCATCATGCGAACTCGCCCAGCAACGCGCTCGCCTCGGGTCTCCCGTGTCCTGCTTTCACTGGTTGGAGTAACACTCGGCGCCTCGCCGCTCGCGGCCCAGCGCGCTGCCCCCCCCGACCTGGTCTTCCTGAACGGTACCGTGCTGACCGTCGACGCCGCGGATCGCGTCGCCGAGGCGATCGCAGTCCGTGGCAACCGGATCGTCGCGGTGGGAACGACCGCCGAGATCGCGCAGCTGGCGGGGCCCAACACGCAGCGCATCGACCTCGCGGGACGCACGGTGACGCCAGGGCTCCTCGATGCGCACGCCCACTTCAGCGATGGAGGCGCCGACCGCCTCTACGTGGTCGACCTGAGCTATCCCGCGGTGAAGAACGTCGATGACGTGACTCGGCTCGTCGCCGCGCAAGCCGCGAAGCTGGGGAAAGGGAAGTGGATCGAAGGCGTGGGGTGGGACGAGGGAAAGCTCACCGAAAAGCGCCTCCTGACAGCGCGCGACCTCGACGCCGTCTCCCCCGACAATCCCGTATACCTCGCGCAGACGATGGGGCACTACGGCGTCGCCAACACCGCCGCGTTGCGGCTGGCGGGGATCACGCGCGAGATGCGCGACCCTCCGAACGGGACGATCGACCGCAACGCCGACGGCACGCCGACCGGGATCCTCAAGGAGTCGGCGCAGGGACTCGTCAGGCGCCTCATCCCGCCACGCACCCCCGCCGAGGAACAGGCCGGGATGCGCGACCTCGCCAAGGCGTTCAATGCCGAAGGGATGACTGGCCTCAAGGACCCCGGCATCTCCGGCGCCACCTGGAACTCGTACCAGCGCGTGAAGGCGAGCGGCGACCTCTCGGTGCGCGTCTTCGCGCTCTGGTCGGGAGGGCGAACGGTCGAGGGAGCCAAACGATTGATTGCCGAGCGCGCGGCAATGACCCGTCCCTATGAGACCACCGGCGATGACCATGTCGTCGCCGGAGGCGTCAAGCTCTATATCGACGGGAGTGGCGGTGCGCGCACCGCCTGGCTCTACGACGACTGGCACAAGAACTTCACGGAGATCGACGCGGGGAATCGCGGCTATCCGGCGTCGAACCCGGATACGATCCGCATGCTCATCCGCATGTACCACGACGCCGGCATGCATGTGAGCACGCACTCGATCGGCGATCGCGGGATCGACTGGACGGTCGACTCCTACCTGCAGGCCGAGCGCGCAAACCCCAAGCCCGGACTGCGCCACGGGATCATTCACTCGAACATTCCGACCGATCACGCCATCGACGCGATCGCGCTCCTTCAGCACACCTACGATGCGGGGTACCCCGAGCCCTCCGCTTCCTTCACCTGGTGGATCGGCGACACCTACGCCTCGAACTTCGGCCCCGAGCGGTCGTTGCGCCTGAATCCCTTCGCGACATTCCGGAAGAAGGGCATCCAGTGGGCCAACGGATCGGACTACGGCGTGACGCCCTTCCCGGCGCGCTATGGGATCTGGAGCGCGGTGGCGCGCGAGACGGCGCTCAAGAGTCGTGGCGATGCGTTCGGGCGCGCCGAAGCGGTCGACGTGCACACCGCACTCCGCGCCGTGACGATCTGGGCCGCACGGCAGATGTTCCTCGAACAGAAGATCGGCTCCATCGAGCCAGGGAAGCTCGCCGATCTCGCCGTGTGGGACCGCAACCCCTACACGATCGAGACGGCGGCGCTCAAGGACATGCGCTGCCTCCTCACCGTCTTCGATGGGAAGATCGTCTACCGCGCGCCGGACGCGCCGAAATAGCCGCCTACCCGCGCCTGGAAGCACGGCGCATCGATCCGTACAAACCCTTTGCGGGGCGACGATGTCGAAGGTGCATATAGGCAAAGTGCCTATATGCACCTTTCCTCTATCTGCCCGCCGTGTCTCCCGCCCCCCGCACGACCACCGGCGACCCGCGCGCCGCCATCCCGCTCCGCCCCGCCGACTTCCTCGTCCTCCTCGTCCTCGCCGCCGGTGACCGGCACGGATACGGCATCATGCAGGACGTCGAGCTTCATTCCGAGGGGCGCGTGCTCCTCGAAGCGGGCTCGCTCTATCGCACCATCCGCCGGCTGGAGCAGGACGGGATGCTCACCGAGTCGGCGCGGCGCCCGGCCGCCGATCGCGACGACGAGCGGCGCCGCTACTACCGACTGACGCCGTACGGCCGCGATGTCGTCGCGGCCGAGGCCGATCGGTTGCGCTCACTCGTGCGACTCGCCGAGGCTGCGCAACTCCTCGCCCCCGACGTCGGCTGAACGATGCCGGAGTACGAACGCCTACGTCCGCGTGATGGGCACGAGCGCGCCTTTCGTGCACTCCTCCTCCTGTATCCACGCGAGTTTCGCGACGATTTCGGCGATGCGATGGTTGAGTTCTTTCGCGATCGCCTCGCTGACGAACGCGCCGCCCATGGCGCCCTCGGTGTGCTCGCCATCTGGGGGCGCGCACTCGGCGACACGCTGCACCACGCCCCCCTCGCCCGCCTCGACGCAGCGCGTCGCATGTTGGCGCGCGCCTTTGCCCCCCCACCGCGCGCGGCACGCGCCGCGCGTCGCGAGGACTGGATGCTTTCCTCAATCTGGCAGGATGCCCGCATTGCGATGCGCGGGATGCGACGCACCCCGGCGCTCTCGCTCATGATCATCGTTACGCTCGCGTTAGGGCTCGGCGCCAACACGGCGATCTTCAGCATGGTCTACGCGGTGCAGCTGCGCCCGCTCCCGTTTCCCGACGGTGACCGACTCGTGCAGGTGGCGATGGACGAGCCGGGTGCGAACATGTCGGAGGGCGAGTTCGTCGACGTGCGGCGCGACACGAAGACGATGTCGTCGGTTGCCGCCTTCACCAGTGGCTCGGTGACCCTGTCCGGCAACAACGCCGACCCAGAGCGCACGGTATCCGCTACCGTCTCGGAAGAGTTCTTCGACGTGCTCGGCGCGCGCCCCGCACGAGGACGCCTCTTCTCCGCGGAGGAGCAGCGTGTTGGCGGGGCGGCGGTTGCCGTGCTCAGTCACGCCATGTGGCAACGTCGCTTTGGAGGCGCCCCCGACATCGTCGGGCGCACCATTCAGGTGAACGGTGCCACCGTGACGATCACCGGCGTCATGCCCCCATCGTTTCGCTATCCACCAGCGGGAGGCGGACGCACCTCGGGTATCGCGGGAGGGCCGGCGATGTGGACGCCCATGCGCCTACGCTACGACTCGCTCTGGGGGCGCAACAATCACTACCTGCAGGTGATCGGGCGCGCGGCCGCAGGACGAGACCTCGACGCGGTCAACGCCGAACTCAACACCATGGCGCGCAGTTGGAAGGCGCTGTACCCGGACATCTACGCGCCGTCGCAGCCGCTGACATCGAGCGCGCGCCTCCTCCGCGACATCCTGCTCGGCGACACGCGACCGTTTCTGCTGTCGCTGCTTGGAGCCGTGGCGTTCGTCCTCCTGATCGCCAGCGTGAACGTGGCGAACCTGCTCCTCGTGAGAGCCGACGCGCGCCGGAAGGAGCTCGCCATTCGGTCCGCGCTGGGCGCATCGCGAGCACGACTCGCGCGGCAGGCGCTCACCGAGAGCGTCATCTTCGCCTCCATCGGCGGCGTGCTCGGTGTGCTTGTGGCCCTCGCGGCGGTGCGCCTCCTCGTTTCGATCGCCCCGTCGGACCTTCCGCGCCTGAACGACATCCATGTGGACGGCTCCGCGCTCTTCTTCACCGCACTCGTCACGCTCCTGACCGGATTCCTCTTCGGCGTCGTCCCGGCGATCAGCGGGTCAGGGGACGAGACCAACGAGACCCTAAAGGAAGGAGGAAAGACCGGGACGACGGCTGCGCGCGGTGCTGGTCGCGCACGCCGGCGACTGGTGGCGGCGGAGATCGCGCTGGCGATGGTGACATTGAGCGGCGCTGGTCTCCTCACACGCTCGCTGATCAACCTGCAACGCACGCCGCTCGGATTCGATCCGGACGGGGTGCTGACCATGACACTCACCCCCCCCGAGCCGTCGCCGCCGCTGCCGTACCTCGAGGCGTCGGTGCGCACCGTACAGTTCTACGACGATGTGATGGCGCGCGTCAGCGAGCTTCCCGGTGTGCAACGCGTGGCCGCGACCGAGCGCCTCCCGGTCGACGGATACTCCACCTGGTCGATTCTCGTCGATGGCAAGACCGTGGCGACGGTCGGCGATGCACCGGCGGTCACGCCGGAGATCGTGACTCCCGGCTACTTCGCGACGTTAGGCATTTCCCCGGTGAAGGGGCGCCTGCTCGCTCCCGCCGATATCGCCGGCGCCGCACCGGTGGTGGTCATCAACGAGACGATGGCGAAAAAGCTTTGGGGCGCGCGTGAGCCGATCGGAAGCACGCTCAAGGTCTTCATGGACGGATGGCCCTGGGTGACCATCGTCGGCGTCGTGCGCGACGTTCGTGCGCGCGGTCCCGCGGGCGACGTGCCGCCGACGATGTACTTCCCCTATGCGCAAGCGGGGAAGACTGCGTATTACACACCGCGCTCCATGTCCCTCCTCGTACGCACGGAGCGTGACCCGTCGGCGATCACCGGCGCCGTGCGACAGATCGTGCACTCTCTCGACCCGGCGACGCCAATCTCGCGAATCTCCACGCTCGACGCCCAGGTCGCGAATACCGTTGGCGCGCGCCGCTTCTCCACTGCGCTCCTCGTCGGCTTTGCACTCCTCGCGTTGTTACTGGCGGGGATCGGGATCTACGGAGTCGTCGCAGCCTCGGTCGCGCAGCGCTCGTACGAGATCGGCGTGCGCATGGCGCTGGGCGCACGCGGCGGCGACGTCGGTCGAATGATCCTGCGCGAGGGGATGCGCACCGGATTCATCGGCGCGGCGATCGGAGTGGCGGGGGCGCTCGCCAGTGCGTCGCTCCTGCGCTCGATGTTCTACGAGGTCGCCGCATGGGATCCGGCCACCATGGCTGGCGCGGTACTCGCGCTCCTCGCCGTTGTGGCCCTCGCCTCGGCGATTCCGGCGCGGCGCGCCATCGGCGTCGACCCAAACAAGACGCTGCGCTCCAACTGATCGTCCATGCGTGCCAAACGCGTCGCGCGCCCGATTGTGGATGGGCGCGCGACGCGTTCGCGCGATTGCGCGGACCTGCGAGTGCGAATTACTCCTCGCGCAGCGACGTGACCGGATCGACTCGCGCTGCGCGCGAGGCGGGGATCGAGACGGCGATCGCCGCCGCCCCGCCCAGCAGAAGCGCCACCGCACCGAACGCCGTGATGTCGAGCGGGTCGAGCCCGAACAGGAGCGACCGGATCACCTGCGAAGCGCCTGCGGCCGCAAGCAGTCCCACGACGAGCCCGATCGCGATCACCCGCCCTCCCTCGCGCAGCACGAGACGGTGCACGTTCCTCGTGGTAGCGCCCAGGGCGATACGGATCCCGATCTCCCGCGAGCGCTGGCTGACGCCGAACGCCACCACACCGTAGACACCAACGACGGCGAGCAGGAGGGCAACGACGCCAAGTCCCGACGCGAAGAGCCCGGCAATGCGCACGGGGGCGATGGCGCGATCCATCTCGCTCTCGATGCCGCGCGCCGTCAGCACGACACTGGGCTCGATGCGGAGCGCCGCCGCCTCGGCCAGCGACCGCACGCTCAGGGCGGGGAGGTCGCTCCGCACGAGAATGAGGCGATTCAGCCGATCATCGGGCGCTGCAGGTTTGTAGAGGTACGGGCGATCGTCGATGCCGAGTGCGACGCTCTGCACCGTCCGCACGACGCCGACCACGCGCATCCGCTCATCGCCTTCGGAGAGGTCGCGTCCGATCGGATCGAGATCGCCCCATGCCGTCCGCGCGAAGGCCTGGTTCACCACGACGGGCGCCGGCGTGTGCTGGGCGGACTCCTGCTCGGTGAACGGACGCCCGCGAACGACGGGAATCCCCATCGTCGCGAAGTACGATCCCGACACGTGGTTGAACAGTGTGCCGCGGTCGGCGCTCGAATCCTGGACCGACGGGTCGATGTGCACCACTGTCTCGCCGCGCCCGCGCAGGACGCCGAACTGCGCAAGGGCAACCGATCGGATGCCGGGAGTCGTCGCGAGCGCCTGCTGCATCTCGTCGGTGAAGCGCTGTGCCCCCGCTGCGTCGTAGCCGAGTTGCTCGAGGTTGAACTGGAGCGCCACCACTCCTTCGGTGGCGTACCCTGGGTTCACCGTGAAGGCCAGGCGCGTGGCGCGCAGGAAGAGCGCGGCCATCACCAGGAGCAACGCACTCGCTGCGACCTGGACCCCCACGGCGATGCTGCGCACGCGCGCGCTCCCCCCCTTCACCCGAAGCGTCGGTCCCTCGCTGCGCATCGCCGACGTGAGCGAGAGGTCCGTCGACTGCAACGCCGGGAGAAGACCGAACAGCAGCGCCGCCCCGAACGCCACCACAGCGGTCACGAGCAACACCCATCCATCAGGGGCGAGCGACAGGTTTACCTCGGGGACCGGGGCGGTCAGCAGCACCAGCGGGGGGAGCCAGTAGGCGAGCGTGAGACCCACGGCACCGCCGAGGAAGGCGAGGATCAGGCTCTCGGTCAGGAGATGCAAGACGAGGCGCGGGCGCGACGCCCCTAACGAGAGGCGGATCCCGGTTTCCCGGCGCCGCGCCGCGGCGCGCGAGAGCTGCAGATTCATGACGTTGGCGCAGGCCATCGCCAGCACGAGAAGTCCCAGGGCTACGACGGCGGCGACGCTGGGACCCACCTGGTCGCGACCGTCTCCCGCCGGGAGCATCGTCGCGCGCTCGACGGCGAGCGTCGTCTCGCGTCCCGGCCAGTTCGCATCCTCCTGCCGCGCCAGCGCCTGCAGCTCGGCGTGCGCCCCTGGCAGTGTGGCGCCGTCGGCCAGACGCCCAACGACGGAAAGCCAACTGATGTCGGCCGCCAGGTCGTCGGGCTGTCCTGGATGCAGGCGCGGGAAGATCGTGATCGGGAGCCAGGCTTCGGCGATGTTGACCTCGACGCCGGCGAAGCCGCGTTCTGCGATACCAACGACCGTGAACGGAAGGCGGTTGAGGACGATGGTGCGCCCCACGAGGCTCGAATCGCCCCCGAAATGCCGTTGCCACGCGCCATACGACAAGACGACCTCGGCGCCATCCCCCGCCGTCGCGCACGCGTCTGGGGCGAGCGGGCGCCCGAGGTGCATCGCCACCCGCAACGTGCGGAAGTAGTTGCAGCTGGCGAGCTGCGCCTGCAGTTCCGTCGCCCGGTCACCGGCGAGGAGCGTCAGCGACTCGCGCCGGTACGCCGAGAGGTCGGACAGGGTGTGCCCCCCCTCTTGCAGCCGGCGGAAGTCCGGATAGGAGAGCATCGCCGCGTTGCCATATACCCGCAGCCCGTAGTTCCCGTGAATCGTCCGCGAGACCGACACCACGCGCGCGGCATCGCGCACCGGGAGTGGACGCAGGAGGAAGCTGTACAACACGGTGAAGAGCGCCGAGTTCACGCCGATCCCGAAGGCCAACGTCACGACTGCTGTGAACGTGTAGCCGGGGCGTCGGAGGAGTGCGCGCACGGCGAATCGCGCGTTACGCCAGGCGCCGTCGAGCCACGCGCCGCGTCGCGACTCGACCCAGCGTTCCTGCGTGGCGGTCACATTCCCGAACGCCTTCCGGGCGGCGAGTCGCGCCTCTTCAGGTGTACGCCCCTCGGCGAGTTGCTGGTCACGCTCGAGCGCGAGGTGCGCCTCGATTTCCTCCGCGAAGTCGCGCTCGCTGCGTCGCTTCCACCAGCGCATTGCATCACTCCTGCGTGAGGGTCGGCCCCAGCACCAGTCCCACCGCGGCGACGAGTCGATTCCAACGCCCCGCCTCGGCGTAGAGCTGCGTGCGGCCGCTCCTGGTCAGCTCGTAGAAGCGCGCACGCCGGTTGTTCTCCGACACCCCCCACTCGGCGCGAATCCATCCTTTCGACTCGAGGCGCTGCAACGCGGGATAGAGCGATCCATGGTCGACGAGGAGCGCGTCGCCGGAGTTGGCCTGAATGGCACGCGCGATCCCCTGGCCGTGGTACTTGCCGAGGAGGAGGGTGCGCAGGATGAGGAGGTCGAGCGTCCCTTGGAGGAGCGCGTCGCGTTCTCGCGATTCGTCTTGGGTAGACATTCTACTGAAGACTGTGGCGCTTTGGGTAGAATGTCAACCCAAGAAGGGAGCGGCCGCCGAATCGTGTGCTGCGTCGAACGGGCGGAACGCCGCGCAACGCGCTAGCGTATGCCCCGTACCTACCCCGCCTTCGGAGGACGCATGGCCGCCGCCTCGATCGGTTCGCTCCCCCTTCGCTACGCCTGGAGATCGTTGCGGCGTGCGCCGGTCTTCACCGCGACAGTCGTCGGAACACTCGCGCTGGGGGTTGGCGCGGTGACGGCGATCTTCAGCATCATGAACGCGGTGCTCCTGCGCCCGCTCCCGTACGCGGAGTCGGAGCGTCTGGTGAGCATGGGGCACCCGGCGCCGGGCCTCAAGATCGGCGATGTCGGACAGTCGCTCGGCACCTACTTCACCTATCGGCGTTTAGGGACTGCGTTCGAGGAGACCGGGCTCTACGCCACCTCGTCGGTCAGTGTCGCCGATCCCGCGGGAGGCGCATCGGCGGAGCGGGTGGAGGCCGGAACCATCACGCCGTCGGTGCTGCGTGTGTTGCGGGCGAATCCGCTGCGCGGGCGCGGCTTCACGGACGACGAAGGGCGCCGAGGCGGCGCAGCGGTCGTCCTGCTCTCCGAGGGACTCTGGAAGCGCCGCTTCGGTGCCGACCCATCGATCGTGGGACGCACGATCCAGGTCGATGGCCGCGAGACCGAGGTCGTGGGGATCATGCCCGGTTCCTTCGACTTCCCAAGCTACCGAGTGCAGGCGTGGGTCCCGATCCGTCTGGACGAAGCGGCGACCGAGGCGGGGGGCTTCGACCAGCACGGCATTGGGCGGCTCAAGCCGTCGGTCACGATCGATGCCGCCCAGCGCGACGCCGAGCGCGCCTTCGCGCGCTTCCCCGAACTCTACCCGATCCTCGCCGAGGCGCTCGGGACCAAGAGCATCGTGGAGCAGGCGCAGATGCGCCCGTTCATTCGCTCGCTGCGCGATGAGGTGATCGGTCCCTTCGCCGAGGTGCTGTGGATCATTGGAGCGACGGCAGCACTCGTCCTCCTCGTCGCCGGTGCGAACGTCGCGAACCTCCTCCTGGTGCGCGCCGAGGCGAAGCAGAAGGAGCTGACGGTGCGCACGGCGTTAGGCGCCGACCGGGGGCGGGTACGCGCGCACTTCCTCGCCGAGAGCCTCTTGCTGGCATTGCTTGGGGGAGCGGGCGGCATCGCACTCGCCGAGGGAGCGATCACGTTGCTCATGCGATACGGTCCCGCCGACATTCCTCGCCTCAACTCGGTCTCGATCGATGGCGCCGCGCTCGCGTTCGCGCTCGGTGCCGCCCTGCTCGCGGCGTTTGCCGCGGCTGTCCTTCCCATCCTCAGGCAGGGGACGACCAACGTGGCGAGCGTCCTTCGCGAGGGTGGGCGCGGCGGCACGGCGGGGAAATCGCGGCAGCGTACGCGCGGCGTCCTCGTGGCCGTACAGGTCGCGCTCGCGGTGATCCTCCTCTCCGGATCGGGCCTGCTTGCCCGCAGCATCCTCAGGCTGCGCGATGTGCGTCCAGGCTACGATGCTTCGGGGCTGCTCACCTTCCGCATCGACCTTCCCGGGAGCAAGTACCGCAACGCGACGCAGATGGTGAACCTCTACGACCAACTCATCACACGCCTGCAGGCGCTCCCCGGCGTGACGGACGCCGGCGTGAGCACCAAGCTCCCGCTGGTGATCGATGGGGCGAACCTCAATCCCATCACGCGTGCCGATCGCCCGCCCGCGCCTAACGAACTCCCGCCGCTCAGCGTCTTCATTCGCGCGACCGACACGTACTTCAAGGCGATGCGCATCCCGCTGGTGACCGGGCGCATGTTCGCCAGCCTCACGCCGTCGCAGACGCCGTACGAGGTCGTCGTCAATCGCCGAGTGGCAGAGGAGCTCTGGGGTGACTCGACGGGGACGCGCGCGATCGGGCAGCAGCTGTCGATGATCACGGGGGCGAAGTACACGGTCATCGGCGTGGTGGAAACGGTGCGCGACAGTTCGCTCTCGGCGCCGCCGACCGCGCAAGTGTTCTTCCCGATCGTTCCAGCCTCGGATTCGGGGGCAGACTCCAACCTGCTCGACCTGAACGGTGTTGCCGTCGTCGTGCGCACCTCGGCCGATCCGGCGCTGCTTGCCGCTGCCGCGCGGCGTATCGTGGCGGAGCTCGATCCGGCGCTCCCGGTCTTCCGCCTGAACACGATGGAAACCGTGGTGGGTGAGTCATACGCGCGACTCTCGTTCACACTGCTCATCCTGGCCGTTGCGGCGGCCGCGACGCTGATTCTCGGTGCGGTGGGGTTGTACGGCGTGGTGGCGTACGTCGTGGGACTGCGCACTCGTGAGATCGGGGTGCGCATCGCGTTAGGCGCGCAACCGGGTGCGGTGGGGCGGGGGATCGCGCGGCAGGGCATTGTCCTCGCGCTGGTGGGCGCGGGAGTCGGGCTCCTCGTCTTCCTGGCGCTCGCCCAGTCGCTCCGGGCATTCCTGTTTGAGGTGGCTCCCACGGATCCGCTCACGCTCGCCGGCGTGGTGGCGTTGCTCGTCGTCGTGGCGGCCGGCGCAAGTTGGCTTCCTGCGGTGCGCGCGGCTCGCATCAGCCCGATCGAGGCGATGCGCGCGGACTGAAGAACCGCATTCGCACCATCCATGCTTCGACACGCACGTTGGCGACTGATCGACGGACAAGACGCGCGACTGCGTGTCGCGGCGCCGCGTGACGCGCAGCCGCGTGAGGCGCTCGCGCAAGGTGCACGCACGGGTGCGTTAGTCGCAATCGCACTCGGTGCCATGCTCGGCGCCTTCTTCGTTGACAGCGCCGAAGCGCGCGTGCTTGGCGCGACCGGCATGCGCATGTCGGCGCCGCCGGCAATCGCCGACTCGGGGTCGTGCTTTCTTCTGTATGAAGTGGGCGTCGGGATGCGCGAGCGCGAACCGTCCCGTGCGTGCGGCTGGCGGCTCAGCCCTGCGTCGACCTTCAAGGTGCCGCATGCGATCGCCGCGCTCGATGCCGGCGTCGTCAACGGTCCTACTGCCGTCATCGCGTACGACAGCACGCCAAACCTTCCCGAACTCTGGCGGCGCGACCACACGCTCGCGTCGGCGATTCGCTACTCGGTGGTCTGGTACTTCCAGGCGATTGCCAGGCGTCTCGGGATGGAACGCGAGCAGGCGTACCTCACCCGGCTCGACTTCGGCAACGCCGATCCGCACAGCGGGCTCACCACGTTCTGGTTAGGCGGTTCGCTGGCGATCACGCCGGAGGAACAGCTGCGCTTCTGGCGGCGACTCTACGCCGACTCGCTCCCTGTCCCGCAACAGGTGATGCAGCAGGTGCGCGCGATGCTGGTGCAGCCGGAGGGCGCGGTGACGAATGCGATGGGTGTGCACCCCTTCGCCGCTCCGTGGCCATCGGGCACGGTGCTCAGCGCCAAGACCGGGAGTACCAGCGATGGAAGCAGGCGCGGGATTCGCTGGATCGTTGGCCAGATACAGCGTGGACCGCGAGCATTCATCTTCGTGTCGTGCGTGGTCGGCACGACCGAACTCGCGCAGGACGCCGCGTTGCGGCTGGCGGAAAGCAGGTTGCGCCAAGCCGGCGTTCTCTAGACATCGCAACCATCCCGCGCGAACGAACGGCGTAGTCGAGCCGACGAAATCCTACGGCGTCCGTTCGAGCTTGGTGTTGATCCCGCGGGCAAAGCGCCAGCGCCCGTCCTGTTCGCGATGGAGGATCGTAACCGCCCACCCCGCCGCGCTTCGCACCGCGCCGCTGCCGCGCACGACCGCGGTGAGTTCGTCGCGCCCCCACGCGAACGCCCACTCCCCTGAAATCACCAGCTCCTGCAGGTCGAAGAGGGGCTCCAGCGTGAGCTGATCGTAGCTCTCGAGGATCGACTCGAGGGTGGCCCGCCCGATCATCGGGGGCATGCCCGGCGCGAGAAAGACGCAGTCGTCGGCCACAAGCGCCATCAGCGCGGCGCGATCCCCCTTCCGGGTCGCGCTCTCCCAAGCGGCGATGGCCGTCAACACGGCCGCGACATCCTCCGGAGGGCCAACTAGCTTTGCGTCGTTTGTAGACACGTGCAGTGATCCCGAGTCGAGGAACGAAGTGGGAGGACTCGTCAGGCGCCGTGCGGCCGATCGGCGTGTATCGCGGACGTGCGGTGCACCGACGGACGAGTGACCGGCGCGGAAGAGAAAGGCGAGAGGACGGGGGTCCCCGTGTTCGCGAGCGCACGGGTCACGCCCTCGGCGGGGGAGTGCGCGTCGAGGAAGCGCAGCGAGCGTCGCACGGCATCGGGCTCGAGCGAGTCGTCGAGCGTGTGCGAGGCCCCGGGGTACACGACGAACGCATGCGGCACGCCGAGTCGCGCAAGCGTGCTGTCCACCCGCTTCGCCTCGGCGATCGGGACGACGTCGTCCGAATCGCCGTGCATGAGAAGCGTCGGCGGGAGGCGATGCACGTCCGGGGCGAGTGCGCTGAAGAATCCTCCCGAGAGCACGACGAGCCGCGATACGCGGCGGTCCTCGGCGCCCAGCGCGAGCGCCATGAATCCGCCTAACGAAACGCCGAATGCGTCGACCCGCGTCGAGTCGACGTGCCGGTCGGAGCGCGCAAACGTCACGGCGTCGCGCAACGTCGCGGTCCAGGTCGGAAAGGTCGCGTCCTCGTGTGCGTCGTCGGTGCGCACGTCGTCGGTGCGGTCGAAGTAGTGCACCACGTAGGCGACATAGCCATGCTCGGCGAAGGCGTCGGCCCAGCTCCGCACCGTCGCGCCACCGCGGGCCAGCAGACCACCGCTGGCGTGCAGGACCAGGATCGCGGGGTGCCGCGCGTGCGAGCCATGCTCTCCCATCGACGCGGCGGCAATCGGGGAGAAGCGTTCCACCTCGATGCGGTGCCCGTCGCTGATGAACGCGGTGTCGAGCCGCGATACGCGCGATGAAGGCTCCCACCCCCAGCGCCCCATGCTCCCGAACCGCTCGATGACCGCGCCGCACCCAACGACCGAAAGCAGGGCGACGAGCATGACGAATCGACGAGCGGGGCTCCAGGCCTCGCTCGCCCATGCTGCACTTCGGTCGGTCGCCCGCGCGCGCGCGTTCGAGGGAAGCATGACGGAAGAAGTATGGTCTCGCAGGGAAGTTGGACCACCCCGCGCCTCCACCGTTAACGCCGCAGCGCCCTCCGGCGATGCGGCGCTCGACTGCCTACCCGACCAGCTCTCCCCCCCACGACGCCGGGTCGACGTCGGCGATCGTCTGCGTGAGCATCCAGGCATGGCCGGCCGGGTCGCGCACCGACGCCTGCCGCTCCCCGTAGTGATGGTCGGTCGGCTCCCCGAGCGGCGCGAAGCCGAGCGCCAGCGCGCGGGCGAAGGCGGCGTCTACATCGGCGACGCGCACCATCAGGACCGCCGGCGGTCGTCCCCCGGTCGCCGGTGTGGCGACCGGATCCCACTCGGCGACGACGACCGCGCCGTTCCCCACCGTCAGCTGTACGCGATGCCCCGGAATCCGCAGTCGCTCACGTCCGCCGAGCACTTCGCGCAGCCAGGTCACCGCGGCATCGATGTCGGGGTAGCTCCGCACCGGGATGAGGGCGGCGTCCGGGATCGAACGGTTGGGGCGAAGGCGCTCGGTCGTGCCCTTTCCGTTCTCCACCGCTTCGACGCCTGCGGTTCGGGTGCCGAGCGCGACGAGCTTTACCTCCTGGTGACGGAGGACCATCGGCCATGCCGCCGAGTGGCGGTCGCACGCCTCGCTCGTGGCGAACCCTTCGTGCGTGAGTTCGAGGTCGGTCCCATCGGCGGTCGGCGTCAGGCGCACGGTGACGATCGTTTCGGCGCCGCCGGTGCCGAGCGCTCCGGTGACCCACGTGAGCGCGACGAGCGCATCGGGGGCGAGCGTGAGGAAGCGACCGTAGTGCGGATGTCGCACGATGGGGCGCCCGTCCGTCGGGCGCTCCACAGCCTCGAAGAAGAACGGCGCGCCTTCCTCGGCACGCACACGAAGTGTGTCGGGCTCAGCGAACCAGGTGTCGAACCCCGTGGTCCAGGCGCGATACAGCACCGACGCCGGGAGCGGTGAGCTGTGCTTGACGGTTAGTCTGTGCATCGGTCAGTCTCCGGCGGCGGTGAGTCGGGCGATCGCCTGCAGGCCATCGTCGCCAACATCCAGGCTCAATTCGTTCACGTACAGCTTGATGTGCTGGTCGCAGACGGCGTCGGACATCTCCTGCGCGTTGGCGCGCACATAGGCGCGGCTGTCGTCAGGATGATCGAAGGCGTGCTGCACCGAGGCACGAATCCCCCGCTCGAGCGCGGCGACATCCTCGCCAGAGAGGTCGGCGCGCGCGCAGATCCCCGCGAGCGGGACGGGGAGCCCGGTCTCGCCTTCCCACCACTCGCCCATGTCGGCCACGCGCACCAATCCATGGTCCTGGTAGGTGAAGCGGCTCTCGTGGATGATCAGGCCGGCGTCGACGTCACCATTGCTGACGGCAGCGAGGATCCGGTCGTAGCGGAGCTCGACTACTTCCCCGAGTTTGGGGGCGGCGAGGCGCAGCAGGCGAAAGGCGGTCGTTTCCCGCCCGGGGATGGCGATGCGCCCGCGAACCGCGTCCTCGAGCGCCATCGCCTCGCGCGCGACGACCAGCGGCCCCACGCCGTGGCCGAGCGCCGCGCCGCTCCGCAGCAGGCGATAGCGATCGCCGACAGCTGCAAAGGCGCCCACGCTGAGCTTCGTCACGTCGAAGGCCCCGGCGTGCGCGCGCTGGTTCAGCTCCTCGATGTCCAGCAGGACCGGTTCGATGCGAAACGGAAGATCGATCACCCCGTGCGTGAGTGCATGAAAGGCGAACGTGTCGTTCGGGCAGGGCGAATAGCCGAAGGTCAGGGTACGCATGTCAGGAGTTCGGCCACGAGGAGTGGCGTCGCGGTAGTGATGGCGCGGAACGCCGCTTCGAAGTGCCACTTCCCCCGGTCGTCTTCCTCGATCTCGTTGGAAATGGCGCGCACCTCCAACGCCGGAATGCCGGCAAGCTGGGCGGCGCGCAGCACGCCGAATCCCTCCATGGCCTCGACCTCGCACTCCCCCTCACTCCCGGCGGCGATCGTCCCGCCGACCCGCGCACTGGTGGCGATGGCGCGAATGACCGCGCCGGGAAGGGCTCGTTCGGCGGCGGCGATGAGCATCGCTGCGGGAGCGATGGCGCGCGGCGACCACGATTCGGGGACGCGCAGGTCGGCGTAGACGGCGCTGTTCCCGATCACCAGCGTCGCGGGATCCAGCCCCGCATGGCGTCGTGCGCCGGCGATTCCCACGTGCAGCACGATCGCCGGCGGCTCAGCGGCAATCGCTGCCGCCGTAGCGGCCGCGGCGTCGACCGGGCCCACGCCGCAGCGGAGCGTGCGCCACCCGTCGCCCTTCGCCAGCTCGCGCTCGGTCGCTGCAACCACGAGGAGCTGGTCGCGCCTCAGCATCGCGAAAAGCGCGGGGGAGAGGGGAGGGTCGGCACGCCGGAATAGTAATCGCGGGCTCAGGCGCAGGGCGCGCGCGATGCGAGGCGCCAACCCATCGCCCCCCGCTCGAAAGCCCGCAAACTCTCCCGGCCGAGCCAGCCAACTGGCGCAGGATGTGCAGTGACCAAGGTCACACTCCTCGGGAAGCCGCCGAGCCCCTCTTCGCCCCGCCGCTCAATCCGCCCACGAGCGCGCGAGTCTTCCCGCCAAACTCCCGCCCCTCTGCACGCGTCACTCCCCGCGTGAATCTGACCAATCTCCTCTCCTGGCTCCCCCACGACACGCGCGAGTCGGTTCGCGATCGGGCGCGTCGCGCGCGGGCACGCGCGATCGCCATGTGGCGCTCGTATTCCGTGCGCGAGCTCGAGACGGCGCTGCGGGCGCTGGGGGTGTCGGAGGGTGATAGCCTCGTCGTGCACGCCGCCTTTCGCCCCCTCAACGGCTTCCGCGGAGAGCCGGTCCACATCATCGATTGCCTCCTCGATATCATCGGGCCCAACGGTCACCTGATGATGCTCTCGATGCCATACGGCGGGACGGCGCGCGAGTACCTCGAGTCGCACCCCGTCTTCGACGTGCGGCGCACGCCGTCTCGAATGGGGGTGCTGTCGGAGTGCTTCCGGCGACGCCGCGGAGTGGTGCGCTCCCTCAATCCGCTGCATCCGGTCCTCGCGTGGGGCCCGCGCGCCGACTGGGTGATAGAGGGGCACGAGACACTCACACACTCGTGCGGCCGCGGCTCGCCATTCGAGCGCATGCTCGCGCTGGATACCAAGGCGCTCTTCTTCGACGTCGGGCTCGAGACGCTGACCTTCGCGCACTACCTGGAGGAGCTGTTCAGCGATACGGCGCCAGTCCCGGTTTACGGCGACACTCCCTCCGAAGTGAGCGTGATCGACGCACGGGGAAAACGCCTGCGTGCATCGGTGTACCCGTTCGCACCCGAGGCACTGCAGCTTCGCAACTTCTCGGTCCTCTACGATGCGATGATCGGGGCTCGGCGGGTGTCGCAGTCGCGTGTCGGCAACACGCGACTCCGCCTCACCAGGCTCGCCGATGTGGTCGACGAAGCCAATCGACTGCACGATTCCGGTGTTCACATCTACGCGACGCCGGGGAGTGAGGCGCGCGTTCCTCCAGCCCCGCCGGGGACTGCGATTCGCGTTGCGGCGCGTGTGCGGCACGAGCTTCGGACCGCACGCATCGCCCGCCGGCTCGCGCGATCGGCGTCTCGACGAATCGCTCCGGCGCCGCACGGCATCGCCGCCTGGCGACTCAACAGCGAGGCGCTGCGTGAGGTGCGCGTCGACAGTCTCGAGCTTCTCGGGGGGGACGCCGGGATCGCGCGCACGGTCGAGGCGACGATGCGATGGATCTCGGAGGCGCAGGATCGCTCGACCTCACACGACGGCGGGTTGTCGCGCGACTACGCGTTGGGGCGCGGGTGGTCGCCATCCGACGTTGGCGCGAGTGGTGACGCGCTCCCCATTCTCCTCGCCTACGCCGAGCGGACGTCGAACCAGCGTCTCTTCGACCGGGCGGAGTACCTCCTCGATTGGCTCCTCACGCTCGAACAGAGCGGTGGGGGCTTCGCGGGCGGTGTGGTCGGCGAGCTGTCTCACGTGCCGGTCAGCTTCGCGAGTGGGCAGGTGCTGCACGGGTTGGCGGCAGCGGCGTCGTGCTTCGACGACGAAGGCGTGACGCAGGCGATGCATCGCACCGCGCGCTGGCTCGTGGCCGAGCAGGATGTCGACGGGTGCTGGCGCGAGCATCACGCCGGCGCGCCCCGTCAGCGCGAGACGAGTTACGACACGCATGTGGCCTGGGCCCTCCTCGAAGCCGCGCGTGTGGCGCCGGGACTCGGCTACGAGAACGCGGCACTTCGCAACGTCGAATGGGCGCTCACGCACCAGCGCAGCAACGGATGGTTTGGGCGCTGCTGCCTGGATGAGCCGAGCCAACCGCTCTCGCTCGGGATCGGTCGGACGCTGCGCGGGGTGATCGAGGCGTTCGGATTCTCGGGCGACGTGCGATACCTCGAAGCGGCCGCGCGAACCGGAGACGCACTGACCCGGACAATCGACGCGTCAGGATATCTCGCCGGGCGACTGCATTCGGATTGGTCGTCGTCGGTCTCGTGGGTGTGCCTCGCGGGTACGTCGCACGTGGCGCACGCGCTGGTGCGACTCTACGAGGCGACGGGGACGTCGACGTATCTCGACGCGGCGCGGCGGGCGAATGGTTACGTGCGGCGCGCGATCTCGATCGCCGGCCCGCCGGGGTTGAGTGGCGGGGTGAAGGGATCGTTCCCGGTGCACGGGGACTACTGCCCGCTCAGGCTCCCGAGCTGGGCGGCGAGCGCCGCGATGGGGGCAAACTTGGCGGAGCAGGCAGCACTCTGGCAGGCCGAGGGCGGACGCGACGTCGCCTGAGCGGACGCGACGTCGCCTGAGCCCACTCGACGTCGCCTGAGCAGAGGCGACGAACCATGATTCGTCGCGACGCGCGGAGGGCGAGACGACGCGTCGTTAGGCTCGGTCAGCGGCAAGGTGCTCGCCGAGGAATCGCCGGAGTGCCCGCCAGACCGGGAGCGGGATCACGTGCCCGTCGCCGTGTGGGACCCAACTCACCCGCGCACCGGCGCCGGCGAGCGCATCGCGTAGCGCCTCACCAGCGGAGAAGGCCAGGTCCGGATCGTGCTCGCCGTGCGCCACCAGCACGGGGAGACCGGCGGCGCGAT
This sequence comes from uncultured Gemmatimonadaceae bacterium, assembly GCA_964637355.1. Taxonomy (GTDB): domain Bacteria; phylum Gemmatimonadota; class Gemmatimonadetes; order Gemmatimonadales; family Gemmatimonadaceae; genus SCN-70-22. Next base: position 20,720 of record CAZWVG010000002.1, on the reverse strand, counting down.
GAATGTGCGCGCTCCAGTCGTCGAAGGCGATGCGCGAGGCGGAGAGGAGGGCGAGTGCGGCCAGCGGCAGATCGCCGCGCAGCATGGTGTCGCAGGCCAGCATCCCTCCCTGAGAAAAGCCGACCAGCGCGACCGGGGCGCCACCCCAACGCGTCACCGCCTCGCCCATCAGCGCTTGCAGCTGCCGGCGAGCGACGTCGAGCCCAGCGGGATGTTCGAGGCACAAGTCCCGCGGACCAACCGCGAGCGCTGCACTGCGTCGTTCCTGGTCGATCGGCCACCAACCGAAACGCCCGGGCGATGCCGGGACCGGTCCCTGCGGGACGATGAAGCGCGCGCGCACACCGAGAGAGTGCGCGAACGGAGCGAGGTCCTCGGGGCGCATGTCGTGGCCATGGAGGAGGAAGACCGTGCCCAGGGCCCCTTCGTCCGGAGCCACGACCAGCGCGCGCCGTCCCGCCAGCTGCAAATCGGTCTCACGCACCGGGCCGAGCGTCAGTCGGTGAGCGCCACGCGCGACGTGGCGGTGCAATTGAGCGGGTGCAAGGCACCGCGTGGCGGTGCGTCGCCCGATGTGCGATGGAGGATGAGCGAGCGACCGATCCCGGGAACGACGTGGAAGAAGTCGTCGTTGCAGCTGAATCCCGGGACGTCGAGGCGTACCGCCAGCGCGACGCGACGGCTCTCCACCGTAAGCGAGTACGTGTCGTCGTCCAACCGCTCGACGGTGGCGGTGAGCCCCAGATCGCGCTCCCGCGCCGCCGGCCACCCACTCCGCAGGTGCAACGCTTGCGAGATCACGTTCCCCTCCGCGTCGCGAAGCGTGGCCACGACCAGGTCGTGCGACGCCTGCCCGAAGCGATACGCCGCGTTCACGTCCACGAAGCGATCGAGGAGCGAGACGGCGTTGCATTCGATGGCATCGTGCGGTGCGACCGAGATGTCGCGCTGCCCATGCTCGACGCGCACCTCGCCGTCGCGATACAGTCCCAGGTCGAGCACCGCATCGAGGCGAGTTGGGCGATCGTTCACGACGTGAATCGCAAGACCGTTGGTCCCCTCATCTGTCATCCCGACAGCGATCGGCGCCAGCGCGCGCCGCACGAAGTGCCACGCTGGCTTCGGCGCGCCCGAGGCATCGATCAATCCCCAGCCGGCGCCGTCCCACAGGTCGCGCAGGAACCAGACGAGTCCTCCACCCGTGACACTACGCCCCCTCCGCCACTCGGTGAAAACGCGCGCCATGATCTCGCCCGAGACGACGCGCCCCAACTCGAGATAGCGTTCGTGGTCGGCGTAGCGCACGGCCAGCGGGTCGACACCGAACAGGCGCGCGAGATAGTGATCGCGCACGTCGTCGAAGTCCCAACCGGCGCCGAGGTCGCGCGGGGTGCGCGACTTCCATGCGGGGTGGTGCACGCGCGCGCTGCGTAGGACCGGCGATATCGCCACCGACTCCAGCGACGGTACGTTGGCAAAGGCAAGGCACTCCGACGCGAATCGCACCTCGGCGCGCCGCGCGTCGTCGACGTCGCGCAGGTACGCGCCCACGCCGTAGTACGAGCTCGGTCCTGCATTCGACTGGTGGGGAAAGTCTCCCCCGGTCGCCGATGACGGGACGTACGGCACGCCAGGGCACCACTCCGCGCTCAGCGTCGCGAGGCGCTCCCGAAAGAGCGGTGCAGGCCAGCGCGAGCGTTCCGTCCCCCACATCGCCGCCTGCTGCTCCCCCTCGCTGTTGCCGCAGAGCACTGTGAGCGATGGGCGCCCCTGCCAGCGCGCGAGCTGTTGGCGCGCCTCGACCTCGACGAGCCGCGCGAAGTCGGCGTCATCGGGATAGTCCATGTTGGCGAACATGAAGTCCTGCCAGAGCATGATCCCGTTCGCATCACACGCGTCGAGGAAGGCATCGCTCTCGTAGACCATCGTTCCACCGACGCGCAGCATGTTCATCCCGCCCTCGACGACCTGGCGCATGGCGACGTCGAGCACCTCGCTGCTGGCGCTAAGCGACACTGGATCGAGCGGCGTCCAGCACGCCCCGCGCGCGAACACCGGCACATCGTTGATCGTCAGCGAGAAATCGTCGCTCCCGCCGCGGCGCGACACCGACCGGAATCCCACGGCACCAATCGAGACGTCGGCGCTTTCGCCCTTGTGGAGAACGCGGAGACGCGCGTCATAAAGCGGGGATTCGCCGTGCGTGTGCGGAAACCAGCGCGCGACTCCATCGAGCTGCACGTCCGCCGCAAATCGCCCGTCCTCGGCACTTCGCGCAAGTGGGATCGCGTAGTCACGTCCAGCTCCCGCCAGATGCAAGACGACGTGGCTCGCCGGAGCGCCACCCAAGGAGACGGCTCGGCACGATGCGATGAGCCGGCCGTCACCTCGGGCATCGAGGCGCAGGTCGGACAGTTGCACGCCGCGCCGATACTCGAGATGCACACCGCGCCAGAGACCGACAGGGGGCGCTGGCGGTGACCACCCCGGCGTCCGCCCGAGAAGCGACGTGCGATGCCAGCGGAGCTGCTGCTGCTCGAGCATCGGCACACGCCAGCTCGGGCGCGGACGACGCGCGGCGAGGGCGAGGTCCAACGAACGACAGCAGATGATCAAGTCGTTGTCGGAGCCGACGAGATGATCGATGCGCACCTCGTGCGTGGTGAACATTCCCGCAACGTCGAGCAGGCGCGCCCCGTTGAGCCACACCTCGGCGATCGTCGCGATCCCGTCGAACACAAGCCAAAGCTCTTCGCCCGCTTCTACAGGATCGGCGCGAAAGCTCGTGCGATACCACCAGTCCGACGCGTCAAAACGGCGCGCCGGGGCGTCAAGGCTCCACAGCCCAGCGCCACGAAGCGCCGACGCGACGGTTGATGGAACGTCGATGGCGAGCCAGGAGAGTCCGGCGCCGGCGATCGCGTCGGGACCGGCGACTGTTCCAGGCGCCGCCTCCGCGATGGCCCAACCGCCCGAAAGCGGCATCACGCGCTGCGCGCTGTTGGCGCGAACTCGTCCGCGCCCGGACATGCTCATCCGCCGAGCAATGTGCCCACCGCCGAGCCTAACGCGTCGATACTCGCGAACATGCCGCGGGTGAGCATGTAGTCCGGAAACTCGATGTCGAACGCCCCTTCGAGGGCCAGCATGATGTTCACGCTGGCGTGGGACGTCAGCCCGAGTTGGTACAGGTCGGCATCCGCCGGCAGCTGCAGCGCGTCCTTCGTCAGGCGACCGTGCTCGGCCAGTATCTGCCGAATCGTCTCGGTCACCTGCACCGTATCGTGCTCACTCATGCGAATCCTCGCTCCCGGTCCATGTCACGACCACCGCCGTCGCGTAGTCGCCGTCGTGGCTCATGCTCAACGCCATCCTCCCCAAACAGCGTGTGCGGGCGAGCGCTGCGGCATTGCCGTGCAGCACCACCTCGCAGGCACCCGACGGCAGGCGGCGCACTTCCACATCCCGCCATCCCACGCCGTGTTCGTCGACGCGAAGCACCTTGCGCACCGCTTCCTTCGCCGCGAATCGTGCGGCGAGCCGCTGCAGCATCTGCGGCGGCGACGACATAGCGTACGCCACTTCCTCGTCCGTGAAGATACGGCGCAGGAATCGCTCGCCGTGCGACGAGACCGACTCACCCACGCGCTCGACGTGAACCAGGTCGATCCCCACCGCGAGAGCAGGAGCGGCCATCATGACGCGGGAACCAAGCTCGGCGTGAGCGTCGCGAGCGAGGACATCCCGCGCTCCCATCGATCGGCCATCTCGGCGAAGACGTCGCCCGCTTGGAGCGCGCGCCGCCCGTTCACCGCGCGTGCCGCCTTGAGGATGAGCGACTTCGCGCCGCTGCTCACCGCGTCGAAGTCGCCCGCCGCGCGCAGGAGGAGCCCGTCGTCTTCGGTCTTCGTGACTGCGCCAGTCGCCTCGGCCGCTACGAGCCAACGCAGGTGAGCAGCCAGCAGCTCGCAACTCACCCCTAACTGCCGAATGGTGCCGAAGGCCCACGCGTGGTAGAAGGGGAGGCCGCGCTCGTGCAGCAGCGCGAGATCGCGCTCGGTCCGTGAGGCGAATCGGCGCACCGGATTCTCGCTGGCCCGTCGTTCGATGTGGTGCGCAAGGAAGCCCCGGGCGGTCGCTGCGAGTTCAGCTGGCGTGCGCTGTATCAGCCGGTCGATCTTGATCACTTCGGCAAAGAGGGGAAGTACACCGTCGCTGGGCGACGCATCCACGCGAAACAGGTGCTCGAAGTCTTCGCCGTCCAATGCGTGATAGCCGGTGTTGTGGAAGTAGCCCAGGCGACGCACATCGACGTCCACGTCGGCGAGGATGATCGTCGTCTTGACGTGGTTGCGCCGATAGTCAGTCCCCACGGTATCGGGGAGCCAGTAGCTGTCGGCCTCGGTGCTGATGAAGCGTCCTGTGCCCAGGTGTTCCACGGCATGATCCAGCAGTGGGCGCCAGACGTTCAGCTCCTGCACGTCGATGCCGTACAGCGCGCGCAGCTCGTCGTGCGACGGCTTGAAGAAGGTGAAGTTGTCCCCTTCGAAGTCGATCGCGACCGTCGGCGCCATCGCCGCGCGCGGCTCGAGTCCAAGCGCGTGCAGCAGCTCGATGCACACGTCGACGTAGCAGTTCTTCTCCACCCAGGTGCACCCGTCCGCATGCAGCGAGTGCGGCTGGTATCCGGCGACAGTCAGCGAAGGGACGACGCGCGCGCGCATCACGGCCACAGGAGCGCGCGCACGCTGGCTGGCCACTCGGCGGCGTCGAAACCATGCGTCTGGAACAGTGCCATGGTCACGCGCTCGAGCCCGAATCCGAGACAGGCCGTGTGTGCCACCTCGCCGTTGGCGAGGCGAATGTCGAACGCAGTGCCGAACTTGTCCTGGTGGTAGTTGAACGAACAGCACGCCGTCGGCTCCTCGTCGGAGATGACCGGCACCACCACCTCGAACTTGAGGCGCTGCTCACGCTGCCCGGCGGCGAGGAGACGCCCTCCGCGCCCGAAGAACGGATCGGTGGCCACCTCGGCGCGCGCCGCGAGCTGCAACGACTGCAGGAGCGCAAGTCCGCGCTCCAACCACTCGTCGCGCCACGCCACCACGGTCTCGGGCTTCCCCAGTCGCACAAACTCGCGAACGCGGAACGAACGCATCCGCGTCGGCTCCGCCGATGGCTCCTGCCGGTAGACCCAGGCCAGCATCGTGACGTGGCGTCCACCCACCGGAAGCGTCCCGCTGCACGTCGGGTAGAGCGGATAGCACGCCGCCGGATTGAGTACGAGATCGGTCATCGCCAGCGCATCGCCCCACGACTCGCCGGCCATCGCCCGCTGGTTGAGCTGTCGCGCCGCGCGTTCGTCGCCGGTGAAGGCGTGCACGCACCCGCAGAGGGTGGGGAACGATTCGAGGTAGCCGGTGCGCTCGATGATGTCGCGCCCGATCACCGGCGGGAATGTCAACGTCTCGAGTCGCGCGTCGTCGATCGATCGGGTGATGAGCGCGTCCACCCGGTTGAGCACATCCTCGAACGCCGCCCCGCGCCCGAAGACGCCGGGCTCGCGCACCTCGGTGATCAGCCCGCGCGCGACGAGGGCGTCGTGGAGCGCCGCAGCGCTCCGCCCGGCCGGCGTCGGCAGTTTGTCGTTAGCCGTCCGGAGAGCGCCGCCCTCGGAGGGCGTGGCGGGGAATGACGTAGGCATCCGCGGCTCCTAATCGTCCTTGAGGACGAGGAGCATCGACGCCCCCCTGGCGAGGATGCGATCGTTGCTCACCATGAGCGACGCCGAGAGTGCATCGCGATACTGTCGCCCCACGCTGTACGCGGTGTCGTTGCGATAGCCGTTGATCCCGATGATCTGGAGCGCGCGGTGCACGATGTCGGTTACCGCGGTCGACGACGCGATCTTCAGGTTGTTCAGTCGGAGCGCCCACGACATCCCGTTGAGCGCCTCGCGCTCCGCGCCGAGTGCGTCGAAATCGGCGGCGATGCTCGACACGTTCTGGCGGAAGGTCTGCAGCTCGACCGACAGCTCGGCGAGTCGCGTCGCCATCGGCGGCACGGTCCCCGGCTTGCGCCGAGCCTCGGCGCGCACGTAGGCCGACGCGCGCGCCGCCGCGTCGGTCGCGATGCCTAACCAGACCGCGCTCCAGAGGATGTGCGAGTACGGCACCATCGACTGCGCCGACGCATCGGCAAAGCTCCCGGGGACGATGGCCCACGCCGGACCGCGCGACGTCATGCGGAACGGAGGGCTGCACGTGCCGCGCATCCCGAGCGTGTTCCACTCGCCCGTCCGCTCGAGCGTCGTGTCGCGTCCGCGACAGAGCACGAGGACCTGGTCGCTCGCCGGTGCATCGGCGTCGCGGCGGCACGTCACGAGGAGGTCGTCGGCATGCTCGCCGTACGAAACCGTCGTTGCCTGCTTGCTCAGCGCATAACGAGAGTCGCGCCGCTCCACGGCGCAGACACTCGAGCGGGTATCCCCGTTCGTCCCCACTTCGCTGGTGATCGACGCGAGCAGGAGCTGTCGTTCGGCGATCTCGTCGAGATACGAGGCGAAGTTCGCCTCGTGCCGTGCGTGCCTGACGAGGCAGGCAACCTGGATGTGGTGCATCGCCAGGATCATCGCGCTCGACGCGCACCCCTGGGCAATCGCGCTGCACATCGCCACCAGTTCTCGCATGGTCGCGCCACTCCCTCCGTGCTCGACCGGGACCAGCGCCGAGAGGAGTGCGGCATCACGCATCGCCGCGACCGTTTCGACCGGGAAGCGCCCGGCACGGTCCACATCGCCCGCGCATTGCGAAGCGATCGTCGAACCGATGGTTCGCGCGCGGGCCACGAGTTCAGTCGCCGATGTGGCGACGGGATGTTCGGAGAGATCTGTCATGCTGATAATGGAGCGCTCACGCAGGACCCGGTTGGCGAGCGGTCGGCGCGAGAGCGGAAATAGCAGGTATTGTGCCAGCCTCGACCGCGCAATGCGCATAACCGACAGCGAGATAGCCACTTACGGCTCGTCCCTCGCGTGTGCATGCGCGCGCTGCTCGCGGCGCGCGAGGATGCTGCCAGCAGGCCATCGTCGCGCTTGAAGGTGGGCCAGTCGGGCCGCAGCTTCTGCAACGTGAATCCACGCACTCCGTTACGCCGCACCCCATAGAGAGGACACCATGCGACTTCTCCGATTCGTCGCCGCGATCCCACTCCTTTTCTTCGCCGCGTCCCTTGCGTCGGCACAGATCCCGCGCTCGGCGCTCGTCGCGGTGGTCGAGACCCACAAGGCGTCGGTGCTGCGCTACATCGACGCCGCCCCCGACTCGATGCTGGGTTTCCGCCCCACCCCCGGTGTGCGCACCTTCGCCGAGCAGATCGAGCATGCCGCGGGGAGTGACGCCGTGATCGCGCACCTGGCGATCACCGGCTCGCCGAACGTCCCGTCGATGGGCGACTCGGCCACCTACCTTCATAGCAAGGCCGCCCTTCGACTGTTCGCGACGGCGGCGATGGACCACACGCTGCAGATGCTGCGCGGCTTGAGCGACGCCGACATGCAGCAGGAGATCACGCAGTTCGGAATCAAGATGCCGCGCTATCGCGCGCTCATGGAGCTCCTCGACCACTTCCCCTGGACGCTCGGGCAGACGGTGCCGTACCTGCGACTGAACGGCGTCACCCCGCCGGAGTATTCGCCATTCTGACGCGCACGCCGAGGAATGGCCCGTTAGGCGGGCCTCCTTCGCACGCGCGCATCGGACTCGCGCGTCGTCGCGTCACTCTTCTTCTGCTCCCGGAGCCTTTCCGATGCCACTGATGCCCTCGCCTCGCCACGCGCGACCTGCGCACTCCAGTCGTACGATGTCGGGTGCGTTCGGCCGCGCGATGATCCTCGCGGCGCTGTTCGGCGCACAGGCCGCCGCGCAGGAGCGTGTTGCGCCGCGTACGCCGGTGCTGTCAGGGCAAGCGACGCATTTTGTCGACTCGCTCCTCGCGACGATGTCGCTCGACGAGAAGCTCGGGCAGCTCACGCAGGTCCCGGGGCAGGGAACGCCCACTGGCCCCAAGGCACTCCCGGGGGGCGAGGACGAGATCCGCGCCGGCCACATCGGTTCGTTCCTCGGGGTGTACGGCGCCGAGACCACCCGTGAGCTGCAACGCGTGGCGGTGGAGTCGTCGCCGCATCACATCCCGCTCCTCTTCTCGCACGACGTGATCCACGGCTTCCGGACGATCTTTCCCGTGCCACTCGGCGAGGCAGCGAGCTGGGATCCGGAGCTGGCGATGCGGACCGCGCGTGTTGCAGCTGACGAAGCGACGTCGGCGGGCGTGCACTGGACCTTTGCCCCGATGGTCGACATCGCCCGCGATCCGCGATGGGGGCGCATCGTCGAGGGATCGGGGGAGGATCCGTACCTCGGTTCGATTCTCGCCGCCGCACGCGTGCGCGGCTTTCAGGGCGACGACCTCGCCGCCAACAACACGCTCATGGCGACGGTGAAGCACTTCGTGGCCTACGGCGCGGCGGAAGGGGGGCGCGACTACAACGTCGCCGACATCTCACCGCAAACGCTGCACGACGTCTATCTCCCCCCCTTTCATTCCGCGGTCGATGCCGGCGCCTGGTCGGTGATGGCGTCGTTCAACGAGCTGGGCGGAACGCCGATGCACGTCAACGGCTCGCTGATCAACGGACTGCTGCGTTCGCAGTGGGGGTGGGACGGCCTCCTGGTGAGCGACTACACGGGAGTGCTCGAGCTCCTCAATCACGGGGTCGCCGGCGACTCGGCCGACGCGGCGCGCCTGTCGATCAATGCCGGCGTCGACGTGGACATGGTGAGTCAGTTCTTCCGTCGCGCGCTTCCCGGCGAAGTGAAAGCGGGGCGCGTCACGATGGCTACCGTCGACTCCGCAGTGCGACGCGTGTTGCTCGCCAAGTACGCGTTAGGGTTGTTCGCCGACCCGTACCGCTACGCCGACCCCGCGCGCGAGAAGGCGACGCTGCTCACGCCGGCGAACCGTGCGGTGGCGCGGGAGATGGCGCGCGAGGCGATCGTCCTGCTGAAGAACGCGCCCGTCGGCGCGCGCCCGGTCCTTCCGCTCTCCAAGAGCGTGGCGAGCATCGCCGTCATCGGCGCGCTCGCGGCTGACGCGAAGTCGACCAATGGAAACTGGTGGGGCGACGGGCGTCCCGAGGACGCGGTCACGGTCCTCGACGGGATCCGAAAGGCAGTGTCGCGCACCACGCGCATCACCTACGCCAAGGGCGTCGAGGCGACCGGCAACGACACGAGCGGATTCGGCGCAGCACGGCGCGCCGCGCGCGCGGCCGACGTCGTGATCATGGTCGTGGGGGAGCGCGAAGACCAAAGCGCCGAAGCCGAAAGCCGGGCGTCGATCGAGCTTTCGCCGGCGCAGGAGCAACTCGTGCGCAGCGTCCAGGCGATCGGCAAGCCGATGGTGATCGTGCTCATGAACGGGCGCCCGCTGGCGATTCCGTGGATCGCCGAGCACGTCCCGGCGGTCGTCGAGTCGTGGTTCCTGGGGAGCGAGATGGGGAACGCACTCGCCGACGTCCTCTTCGGCGACACCAACCCGAGCGGGAAGCTCCCGGTCACCATGCCGCGGGCCACCGGACAGGTCCCCACGTACTACGCGCACAAGCGCACCGGGCGCCCGGCAAACGCAGACGTGAAGTGGACGTCCAAGTACAATGACCTTCCCTTCACGCCGCTCTACCCGTTCGGGCATGGGTTGAGCTACACGACGTTTGCCTACGGGCCAGTTACACTGAGCAGCGCCACTATGGGGGCGCGCGATTCGGTCGTGGCGAGCGTGGAAGTGCGAAACAGTGGCGCGCGCGATGGCGTCGAAGTCGTACAGCTCTACGTGCAGGACGTAGTGGGGAGCGTGACGCGGCCAGTGAAGGAGCTGCGCGGTTTCCGGCGCGTTGCGCTACGCGCGGGAGAATCGAAGCGGGTTTCGTTCACGCTCTATCCGTCCGATCTCTCGTTTCACGATGCAGCACTGGCGCTGGTGTCCGAGCCGGGGGCATTCCGCGTGTTCATCGGCGGGAGTTCGGAGCAGGTGCAGGAGGGGCGCTTCGACTTGCGGCTGGAGAGTGGCTGCGCGGTGTTGGAGTTCCCGCAGGAGCGGGCGCGGTTCATGTGGACGGAGTCAGCGCGAAATGCAGGCGCCATGGTACAGGGGGCGTGTCGGGCGACGAGATGACGCCGCTGGGCACAGCGATCCGTTCGTGAAACTCTCGCGAGCCTTCAGCGATGTGTGTACCTCGACTCGCACGTCCTGACGACGCGCGGGGCGCTACGTCGCAATGGTTTTGCACTCCCCGCACCATTCGTCGAAGATCTGCATCGGCGCCCCGCAGGAAGCGCAGAATCGTGGATTAGCCTCGAAGCTCCGTCGCCTGAATTCTTCCAGGTGCCGTCGGTGCTCGAGGTCGAGCAGCGCGACGCGACTGTCGCCGAGCGCGCAGAGCTCGAGGAGCTGCTCCGCATCCACCGAGCCCGTTGCTGCGACAGGCCGCAAGATCGCGGCGGCCTCCTCGAATCGCCCAAGTTCGCGCAGTAGCTCGGCTCGGGTCATCGCGGTGTCGTATTCCTGCTGCTCGTACAGCATGAGCAGCCGCTCCATGTTCGCGCGCGATTGCGAACTCAAGGATGCTGCATCTCCCGTGGTCCTGTCGCCGCGCGCCGGTTGGTTTCGCTGGTGCCAGGCGACCGAGCGGAGCCGCAGTTCAGCATTAGGGGAGTCGCCGAGGTCGTCACGCTGCAACGCGTCGTAGCAGTCGGCTTCGCTTGGCGCATCCACATAGGCGTAGTGCGCCCACTGCGACCGAACGCGAACGGCCCCCTCCTCGTCCCAGAAGTCTGCGCGGTCGAGCGTTGGTGCGGTGCCGACGACGTAGCACCGGCGACAGCTCGTGCATCGCGCTACGTCCTTCAGCAAGTGCGTCCCGCCATCCGACCACTCGGGATGGAGGCCGAAGCTGATCGACCCAAAGGTCGCGACTCGCGCCGGCGCTGCACAGTGCGGGCAGGCGATCACACGATCCGGACCCGGGCTCGTCATGGGCGGCGTTGCTCCTTAAGGGATTCGCGATTTCCCACGCAGCGTGCACGTGGTGATGGTGCTTCGCGAGCCGGACACACGAATCGTGGACGGCGGTTCAGCATTTCGCTTTTTGGAAGCTCGGCCGTCGTCGACCACGATGGCCTCCAGTCCGATGTACGCCTCGGCCAGGTACGCCTCCACATCCGTGGCGCATCCGGCCTCGATATCGAGCTCGATCTTGAGCTGCTCGTACCCGATCCGACGTACTGAAAGCTGGTAGTGTCCTTGTCGCACTGCGGGAAACCGCACCAGTCCGGACGCATTCGACACGGCTTGCGCTTCGGGATGCTGAGGATCCGTGTACACGAGCACCACGGCTTCTCCGAGTCCTTCCGTCGGGCGCGGCACCGATCGCACTGCTATGCGGAGTAGTGCAGTGCCGTTCGCGACTCCTGCCGAGTCGAGGTAGACGGGCGACCGCTGAATGACGCTCGGCACGGGAGGCGCCTGCGCAATCGGCGCCGTTCGACAGCCGCCGACAGCGAAAAGGCCGAGGATGATACTCCGTGCCTGAGTCCGCGACGCATGCGCGATGCGCGACGAGGGCCGAGTGCGCCAAGATTCCCACCGCTCACACACGCGCGTGACGGCTACGATCACGCGCGGCGGCGACGACCGGCGGTCAGGAGCCCGAGCCCAACGACGAACAACAGGCCGCCATAGACGGCCCACTTGGTCTGGCCGGTCATGAACGAGCCGGGGAGTACGTTGATGCCCTGAAGGAACCAGATGCATCCGACGAGGAGGCAGAGCGTGGCGGCGATGTAACGAGCGATGTGCATGGGAGAGGGGCGGTCGCTTTGAAGCGATGCGAGATCGCCAGCGGCAGGTTCATCGAATCTGAGTACATCAGCGTAACGCGCTCACGGCGACAAGGGAACGTAACCCTCGCGTTCCTTAGCGCTGGCGCACTCGGTCGCGAGAGTCCGCGAAGGAATGAGCGCGTCTCTTACGTCGCTGAGTAAGCCACTACCGCGCTCTGAATAGCGTCCCGCCGACAATCGTGCCGCCGATCAGCGTGACGCCGACGAAGACCACTGTGCTTCCCGCGGAATGCGCGGTCCGAACGCTCTCGGCGTCTATCCATGGGAGCACGAGCAGGATCGAGCCGAGGTACGCGCCGACCGTTGCGATCCCGGCGAGGTAAGCGCCGAGCACCGGGACTCTGAGGAACGCTCGTCGCACGAGCACATAGCCAGCGCCGCCCATCGCGCCGCCGAGCATCGCCGCCGCGATCGCCTTGCACGCGGCCGCGAGCGTCTCCCATGCTCCAAAGACGATCGCCCACGGAACGACGAGCGCGAAGCGGATGAAAGTCAATCCGCCGACGATGCAGGCCCCGAACACGATCGGGCCGACGATCGGGCGCTCGAACAAGGTGAAGAGTCGTTCGAACGCGAGTTCCGTCGAACGCCGCACTCGCTCCGAAACACCACGCGGAGGGCGCAGCATCACCAGATCAAAATCCAAGTACGAAAAGCAGTGCGCCCTGCCCCGACGTCGAGTTCGGTCCCCAGCGATCGAGTTGACGCAGACGAAGGTCGATCGTGATCGCCGGTGTTCGCCCCAGCGCGATGCCCGCCGCCATCTGCGGTGCGTAGAACGACGACGCCTCACCAGCATTCGGTCCCGAATTGGTCCACACCCTGCTGACACCCGCCGCGACATGCGGACGAATCGCGCCGGCGATCGGATGCCAGTCGAGCGAACCGCCTAACGCCAGCGCGCGCTCGGCGCTCGTACGATGGAAACAGCGATTCGCGTCATCCACGAAGTAACACACCGACACGCTCGCGACGACTTCGGCGCGAGAGAATTCCAGCTCCGGGACGATCGAGAGCGAGGGGAGAATCGATCGTGCGACCCCGATTGCTACGAGTGCTCCGCGCTCGGTCGTCGTCGGCGAGCCTTGGCGCATCGCCCCCGCCGTGACGCGAAGTTGCGCGTGCCCCTCGTGTGACAGAAGTGACGTGGCGACGAGGAGGCCAACGCACGCGAGCAGGCGGCGCATTCGTATCGAGAGCTCTGCCATCAACGTCGGGGAAGGACTACGTGGAGGTGCGCGGAACCGCATCGGATGGAGAAGCCTGCTGCCGACTCGGCTTACGGCATCGGAGACTTAGCGAGCACGGCAAGCAGTCGCCAGGTGACCGACGACCCGTCGGCTGGCGGGTTCGGTATCTCGCGCTCCCTGATGCGCAGCATGTACCGAAAGCCCGGGACGTAATGAAAGCCCTCGATGGTGTCCGAGAATCCTTGCCAGGGATCGTTCGCGTGCTCGCGAACCTGGAGGCAGGTGGTCTCGAACATGGTCATGCAGGGGACCCTGTTCTCGGCGACCTCGATCGTGAGCGTACGTTCGCGCGGTCCGGTGGCGAAACTGCAACCGAACATGCCAAGAAGCGCGATCAGCGAACCCATGCGATGTAACACTGGAGGCACTTGCATCGAGCGCGCGAGTGAGGTTGGAGGGCTTCGCATGACGAGTAGAGGTGACGTCGCTCTTTCGGAGAGACCCGCGCTCGCGGCAGCGAGTCACTGGATGTGACCGGGCTCCGTGCGACGCTATGTCGCGACGATCGGTCCCCACACGCCAAAGACCACAAGCGAGCAGGGAACACCGAGTCGATCCAGCGCGGTAAGTAGCGCCGGGACGCTTGCAGCGCTCTCCACTCCGATTTCGATGCGCCCTCCTCGCGTCATGCCCCAGGAATTGACGCCGGCAGGACGATCGGGTCGATCCATCAGGAAGTACAGCCAATCGTAGAGTGCCGCGGCGTCCCACTCGCTCTGACGCACGTCGATCGAGTCGATCGCCACACCCGGGACGCGCGTCGTCACCGACAAGCTGTCCATCAACCTAAGGAGGGCTTGCTTCTCCACAGGATTGCGCATCGCAATCGTCCAGCGCCCGAGCGGCGCGACCGGTGCCGGGCCGTTCAGGTACCCTCCGGGAAAGTGCCGGGCAGCGTACGCTTGCGCGGCATTGGGGTTCTGCCGCGCATACGTCGCGCTCAGTGTGTCCGTCACGCGGACGGGCGGTAGCGCATCTCCAGTCGGAGTAGCGCACGCGCGGGAAGGGAGAAATGCGATCGGCGGGCGGACGAGCGGATCGGGTACGGGACGACGCGCGCAGGCGCCAACGAGCGCGAGAATTCCTAACGCGGAAGCGAACGACGAGAGGAGGCGCGGTTCTCGCGACGACCGCACGCGGGGCGCGGGACCTCCCAGCGCCCAGCCTGTCGATCTCGCACCCGCGAACCCGTGTCGATTGTCCACTCGCATCTCCCACTCTCCCTCAGCGCAACCGCGGTTCCCGCCCAAGCCTCGACGTGCAAGCGCCCTCGAAAGTAGCACGTAGTTGCAAAACGTCCGAAGCGCTCGGGCGACTTCATGAAGTGCCGAAACGTGCGGGGAAAAATCGTACCGTATGAACCATTTAGGCGCAGCAACGGGTTCGAGCCGCGCCTTCGTTCATTGTTCGATGCGAAAGGGCTGACTGGCAAGAGTCACGAGGCAGTTGGGCTTGCTCTCCCTTTCGCAACGCGTCGCACTCGCCACCAGTCGATAGCGGCCCGGAATCGGCGCGATCCACCGTACCCCCAGGTAGCGTTCGGCGCGCACGCCGATGGTTTCGTCCGACAGCACCGCTGAGTCACCCGGCGCGATTCGCACTTCGACATACATGAGAATGCAGGGGCGCGACGACGTTCCCTCGGTCGGACGGCGCCACTGATCACCGTCCGCGAATTCGAGGCGAAGGGAATTGGCGCCGCACGACATGTTGACCTTCAACGTGTCGGATGACGCATTGTGGAGCACACCCTTGTATGCGACGCGCACCGAGTCGCCGCCTGTCGCCAAAGGTGTCACCTGCGCGGTGAGCGCGGCATCGACCGGCGTCAGTGAAGCGACCGGCGCGACCGGCGCGACTGACCGACATGCGCCCGAATTGAGCAGCAGCGCCACTACCAGCAACGCTCGTGTGCTCGTGCTCGACGCTCCCAACCTCTCTCGCGATGCCATAGCGCCCCCCTGTCAGCGTCGAGCCCGCGTGCGCGGGCGTTTTCGTCTCGCGTATCCGGCCGTCGCTCTCTAACCGCCGCTAGCACGAAAATGTTGCGTGGCGCTGCCCGTTACGGAGCGAGCAGACCTTCTATGCCTTGCGGCCAACCGCAGCGCAGCATGCAGGGGGAGTCATCGCACCGCATGGCAATGCTCGCTAGCGCGCCGGGAGGTACAGCAGGAGCGAACTGATCGTGGAGATGATCGCGAAGGCCAGCGCCGCCGATGGGTGACCTCGGTGCGCCAGCGCGTACGCGGCGAGCAGAAAGATCGCGAGGCCGAGCCAAACCTGCCCGTGGCGCCCCGTCGATATCCGAGCCTTCGGCGAGATGAAGAGTCCCCACACGATCGCCACGCCGAGCGGCAGCGCGATCGCCAAGAGCACGCGCCAACCGAGGTGACCGCGCGCGGAGAATCCCCAGACGCCGAACGCCGCCAGCGCGGAGAGTTCGAGCAAGAACCGAATCCCGAGATTGAGGTTGCGGAGTAGCGACACGGCCGGACTCAAGTCTGCGGAGCAAAGGGCGTCAGGGCGCAACCTCCCGGGCGCTCCACCGCTTCGCAAGTCGCCGACCCGCGCCGGCTGGTCGGCGCAGAGTCGCTACGACTACCCAGTCGCGCGTTGGCGGATCGACCCGATTCCTGTACGGGAATTCGCCCTCTGGCCGACCGCTGCACCGCGGCATATGCTAGGAATCGGCACCCTTCACGAGAGGTTCGCTGTGCCCCGACGTTCAATTGCCACAACTCCTTACGCCCGCCTCACCCAGCCGCTTGTCCGCGACAACGGCGAGCTTCGCCCCGCATCATGGGGCGAGGCGCTCGACAGCGCTGCGGCCGGGTTTCTCGCGGTCAAGGAGCGTCACGGCCCCGACGCGATCGGGACCTTCAGCTGCTCGAAGAGCACGAACGAGATGAATTTCCTGGCGGCCAAGCTGAGCCGTCTGGCGTTCGGCACGAACAACATCGACAGCTGCAATAGGACTTGACACGCACCCAGCGTCGTCGGTCTGGCGACGGTGTTTGGTGCGGGAGGCGGAACCAGCTCCTATCAGGAGGTGGAGGAAACCGACGTCGTGCTCCTCTGGGGCTCCAATGCCCGGGCGGCGCACCCGATCTGGTTCCACCATCTCCTCAAGGGGATCCGTCACCATGGTACTCGGCTGTACGTGATGGACCCCAGGCGCACCGCGAGCGCGCAGTGGGGGGACGTCTGGTGCGGCCTCAATGTCGGGACGGACATCGCGCTGGCGAACGCCATGGCGCGGGAAATCATTCACGCCGGGTTGCAGCACACGCAGTTCATCGAACATGCGACAGAAGGCTTCGAAGCCTTCCGCGCTGCCGTCGAGCCCTACACGCTGGAGTACGCCGAGCAGGTCACGGGTGTCCCGGGCGAAGTGATCCGCGACGTCGCGCACGCCTATGCGCGTGCCGAGCGGGCGATGGTCTGCTGGACGCTCGGCATCACCGAGCATCACAACGCGTCCGACAACGTGCTCGCGCTCATCAACCTGAGCCTCCTCACCGGACACGTGGGGCGCTGGGGTTCCGGATGCAATCCGCTGCGCGGACAGAACAACGTGCAGGGAGGCGGCGACATGGGCGCGCTGCCTAACAAGTTGGCGGGTTTCCAGGACATCACCGACCCGGTCGCCCGCGCGCGATTCGAGCAGGTGTGGGGGGCGCCGGTGCCGGCCAAGGTGGGGAAGAACCTCACCGAGATGTTGCACGCCATGAGCGAGGGCTCGATGCGGGCACTCTTCTGCATCGGCGAGAACCCGGCGCAGTCCGACGCCGACAGTCACCACGTCGAAGCGACGCTGCGTGGACTGGAGCACCTGGTGGTGCAGGAGATCTTCCTCACGAAGACCGCCGAACTCGCGCACGTTGTCCTTCCGGCTGCCGCCAGTTGGTGCGAGGCCGACGGTACGGTGACGAACAGCGAGCGGCGCATCCAACGGGTGCGCAAGGCGCGCGAGGCGCCCGAGGGAGCACGAGACGAGCTCGAGATCCTCACGGAGATTGCCCGGCGCATGGGGCTCGACTGGAAGACCCCGACGGCCGAGGAAGTCTGGAATGAGGTGCGCGCCACCGCACCGGATTTCTGCGGCGGAATCTCGTACGCGCGCATGGACGCGCTGGGCGGGATCCAGTGGCCGTGTCCGGATGAGTCGCACCCGGGTGCAACCTTCCTGCACGGGCGGCTTTGGGAAGTGCCGCGCGGCGGGCGTGCCGCTCCGTTCACCGTCGTGCATCACTCTCCCGCCGTCGAGCAGCCCGACGCCGAGTATCCATTCCTCCTTACGACCGGGCGTCGCCTCGAGTCGTACAACACCGGTGTGCAGTCCGGCGGATACGCGTCCCCGTTGCATTCGGGCGAGACGCTCGATCTCTCGCCGGAAGACGCCGAAACGACGGGCATCGACGAGGGAGACCTGGTACGCGTGACTTCGCGCCGTGGCTCGCTCATCGTGCCGGCACACATCGACCCTGCGCTGCGCACGGGGTTGGTCTTCATGACCTTGCACTTCCCCGACGAGGCGCCGACCAACCATCTCACCATCGACGTCTCCGATCCGCTGTCGGGGACGGCCGAGTTCAAGGCGTGCGCCGTGCGTGTCGAACTCGCCGGCGCAGCCGCCGAGCAACTGGCCACCGCCGGAAAGTCCGAATTGCACTGACGATGGACATCCTGCACCTGGACGCCGAACCTAACGCCGATGAGCGCGCGGCGATCGACGCGCTCCTCGGCCCGCCGGCGTCGAGTTGGGAAGGACGCGAGGAGCGCACCGCACGCGATACTCGCGTCTCGCACGGAGGACAATCGGCCCGGGCGCAGCGCCATCGCCTCGTCCCTGCGCTCGTCGCGCTGCAGCAGCGCGTCGGTTGGATTTCCGAGGGAGGACTCGGCTACGTCTGTCGCCGGCTGAGTGTACCGCCGGCGGAGGCGTGGGGCGTCGCAACGTTCTACGCGCTCCTCGCCACCTCTCCCAGGCCGCGGCGCGTGCTGCATGTGTGCAACGACATCGCGTGCCGCAACCGCGGCGCCGCCGACGTCGAAGCGCGCCTGGAGGAGCGGCACGGTCCGGCGATCCACGGCGAGCCCGAAGGGGACGCGGTGCACCTCAACGGCGATGCGGGGGGATGGATGCACTCCCCGTGTCTCGGGCTGTGCGATCACGCTCCGGCTGCTCTCCTGACCGAAGCGGGGGAGCATCCGCGCGAAGTGCTGCTCGGCCACATGACGCCCGCGGTCGCGGCGTCGGTCCTCGCCGGCGACAAGCCGCCGGCTGACGCGTCGGCGTCCGGTGACATCCCGCAGAAGGGCGATCCTTCCCTCGTGCTGCTGCGTCGAGTTGGAATCGTCGACCCCACGTCGCTCGATGCATACCGGCGCGCCGGCGGCTTCGAGGCGTTGGCGAAGGCGCGCCAGCAGGGCGCCGAATGGGTCATCGGCGAGGTCACCGCGTCGAAGCTGGTCGGGCGAGGCGGCGCTGCCTTCCCCACCGGACGCAAGTGGGACGCGGTGCGCACGCAGACGGCGCAGCCGCACTACATCGTCTGCAACGCCGACGAATCGGAGCCAGGGACCTTCAAGGATCGCGTGCTGATGACGCAGGACCCGTTCGCGATCGTCGAGGCGATGACGATCGCCGCCCTCGCGGCTGGCTGCGAGAAAGGGTTCATCTACGTGCGCGCCGAGTATCCGCTTGCCGCCGAGCGGCTGCAGCACGCGATCGAATCGTCGCGCGCGGCCGGGTTGCTCGGCGATTTCGACATCGAGCTGCGTCGCGGGGCGGGGGCCTACATCTGCGGTGAAGAAACGGCGCTCTTCGAGTCGATCGAGGGGAAACGCGGCGAACCGCGGAGCAAGCCGCCGTTCCCCGTGCAGAGGGGTCTCTTCGGCAAGCCGACGGTTGTCAACAATGTCGAGACGCTGGCCAACGTTCTCCCGATTATGCTGCACGGCGGCGAGGCGTTCGCGCGCACTGGGAGCGGGCAGTCGACCGGGACGCGCCTCTTCTGCCTGAGCGGCGCGGTCCAGCGGCCGGGCGTGTACGAGGTCGCGATGGGGACGTCGCTGCGCGAGCTCCTCGCGCGGGCCGGCGCGGCGAGCCCCAGGGCTGTCTTGTTAGGCGGTGCCGCTGGCACCTTCGTGCGCGGCGACGAACTCGACCTCGCCCTCACGCTCGAGGCGGCGCGCGCTGCCGGGACGACGCTCGGTTCCGGGGTCATCATGGCCTTCGACGATCGCGACGACCTCACCGACGTGGTGCGGCGCATCGCCGACTTCTTTCGCGACGAATCGTGCGGACAGTGCGTCCCCTGTCGCGTGGGAACGGTCAGGCAACAGGAGGCGCTCTACCGAATTGCCGCCGGCAAGACGCTGTCGGGAGTTGGCCGCGAGCTGGCGCTGCTCGACGAAGTCGGTGTCGCCATGCGCGACGCATCGATCTGCGGCCTGGGGCAGACCGCATACTCGGCGATCGAATCGGCGATCAAGCGGCTCCGCCTCTACGACGTGACCCCATGACCCAGACGTTGATCCAGATCACGCGCCCCGATCCTGCACCGCGCCCGCAGGTCGAGCTTACCATCGATGGCCGCGTCGTGCGCGTCGCCGAAGGAACGACGATCCTCTCGGCGGCGGGCGAGCTGTCGATCGACATCCCCACGCTCTGTTTCCTCGAGACGCTGCGCCCGGTGAACGCATGCCGGTTGTGCGTCGTGGAAGTGGAGGGAGCGCGCGTTCTCGCGCCCGCCTGTTCTCGCGCGGTGGAGCCTGGGATGACGGTGCTCACACAGAGCCCGCGCGTGCGACATGCGCGCAAGCTGGTGCTGGAACTCCTTGCGTCGTCGGTCGATTTGTCAACCACACCGGGAATGCAGGAATTGCTGGAGGAGTACGACTGCGTGCCCGCGCGATTCGGTCCCCCCGCTTCCAAGGCGAGCGATGACCGGCGCGATACGGCGATTCCCGGACATCACGTGGGTGTGGAGCCGGGATATGCCGCGACGGTGGCGCAGCCGGCCAAGGTCGACAACGAGCTGTACATGCGCGACTACAGCAAGTGCGTCCTCTGCTACAAGTGCGTGGAAGCATGCGGGCCGGATCACCA
Organism: uncultured Gemmatimonadaceae bacterium; assembly: GCA_964637355.1. GTDB lineage: Bacteria > Gemmatimonadota > Gemmatimonadetes > Gemmatimonadales > Gemmatimonadaceae > SCN-70-22. The sequence continues at coordinate 399 of CAZWVG010000002.1, read as the reverse complement.
GAACACCTTCGCCATCGCCGTCGCGGGGCGCGGCTTCGATGCTCGCATCTCCACCGAGTTTGCCACCCCACTCCCGGACTCGGCGTGCGTGTACTGCGGCAACTGCATCGCCGTCTGCCCAACCGGCGCGCTGATGGCGCAGGCGGAGTACGACCTTCGCCAGGCGGGGGAGTGGAACGAGTCGTCGCAGCACGTGACCGACACCATCTGCCCGTACTGCGGCGTGGGGTGCACGCTCTCGCTGCACGTACAGGATGGAGACATCGTCAAGGCGACGTCGCCGCTGGAGAACACGATCACGTTAGGCAACCTGTGCGTGAAGGGGCGTTTCGGCTGGCAGTTCGTGCAACCCAAGGCCAAGGCCGCGCCTGCCGGCCGCGACGACGGTGACTGAGCCGG
>CAZWVG010000001.1:135992-161981 GCA_964637355.1 uncultured Gemmatimonadaceae bacterium | reverse complement strand
GGGATTGGCGCGTTGCTCGAGCACGTCGGGCGAATGGAACAGGTGCGGGCGCTGGGCTTCTGCGTGAGCGTCGAGCATGCACGATACATGGCGCGAGTCTTCAAGGACGCCGGTGTCAACGCCGTGGCGATTTGGGCAGACACGCCAGACGCCGAGCGACGACACGTGTTGCAGGAGCTGGCGGGCGGACAAGTCAACGTCGTCTTCTCCGTCGACTTGTTCAATGAGGGAGTCGACGTGCCTGCGGTCGATACGCTCCTCATGCTTCGTCCGACGGAGAGCGCACTGCTCTTTCTTCAGCAGCTCGGCCGTGGACTTCGAAAGAGCGACGGGAAGTCGACCTGCACGGTGTTGGACTTTGTCGGTCACCATCGCAAGGAGTTTCGATATGACCGGCGCTTCCGCGCATTGCTAGGTGGCAGCCGCGCCTCGGTTCTGGAGCAAGTCGCTCAAGGTTTTCCGTTCCTCCCGGCTGGCTGTCACATGGAGCTCGATGCGGTGGCGCGGGAGCGCGTGATCGAGAACATCAAGCGCGCGGTGCCGTCACGCTGGAATGACAAGGTCGAGGAACTGCGCGTGCTGGCGCGTGAGCAGCCTGACATTTCGCTGGCATCGTTTCTCGAGCGCTCCGGACTTGAGCTGGAGGATGTGTATCGCGATCCGCGTTCGTGGACGCAGTTGAAAGAGGAGGCGGGTCTCGCTGTTCGGGCGAGGGGAGAACACGAGGATCGGCTTCGTCGCGCGTGCGGGCGGCTGCTGCATGTCGACGACGCGGAGCGGCTCGGCGCGTGGCGACGATGGCTGTCGGTCGATTCGGCGCCCGATGTGGCGAGCCTGACGCCGCGAGAGCGCCGCCTGCTGCTCATGTTGCTCGTTCAGCTGTTCGATCAGATCGCGGACCGTGAGACGACCGTGACGGATGCTGTCGGCATGTTGTGGCGACATCCGCAGATCCGAGCCGAGCTCGTGGAGCTCATGGACGTGCTGGTCGCCCGCATTCCGCACGTTGCACCTGCGCTGGCCCGTCTTCCCGATGTCCCGCTTCGCGTCGCGGCACGCTACACGCGTCAGGAAGTCCTCTGTGCGTGTGGCGTCAACGAGGGGGTGCGAAAGGCCGAGTGGCGCGAGGGAGTACGATTCGCGCGCGAAATCCAGGCAGACCTCTTCGTCTTCACGCTGGACAAGACGAGCGGGCAGTTCTCGCCGACCACGCGGTATCGCGACTACGCCATCAGTCGCGAGCTGATCCACTGGGAGAGTCAGTCCCAGACACGCGCGGACAGCCCGACTGGGCAACGCTATCAGCATCATGAGGCGCTGGGGAGTCACGTGCTCCTGTTTGGGCGCCCCTCAGCGATCGATCGCGCATTTCACTTCCTCGGGCCCGCGAACTACATCAGCCATCGCGGAGAGACGCCAATGGCTGTCACGTGGAAGCTTCACCATAGGCTCTCCGGCGACCTGTTCCAGGCGTACGCCGCCGCCGTTGCATAAGTGTTGGAGAGCTGGTGGTTGACGGTGCATCGGGTGCGGGTATGATCAACGCTCCACAGCGGCCCCGCGCCCCCATCCCCCACTCATGTCCCTCCCCACCGTCCCCGCCGGCACCGGCCAACATCCCATCGGGATGATCGTGATCTCGGCCAACAACCTCGCAGCATCCACGGCCTTCTACGCCAAGGTCTTTGGCTGGCAGGTGCAAAGTGTCAGCCCCGAGCTGGCCGGAGCGGTGGCGCCCGGTGGACCCAGCATCACTTTCCGCGCGGGGACGCCGGAGGGATTCCAGGGAATGGTCCCGATGATCTGCGTTGCCAACGTGCAGGCGGCGCTCGACCAGGTCGTTGCAGCCGGCGGCAGCATCGAGCGCGCACCGTGGAGCGTCCCGATGATGGGGACGATCGCCCGCTTCAAGGACCCCGCGGGTACCGTCTACGGCCTCACCAGCGCCTTCGCCCCGTCGATGATTCCCGCGGTCCCGATCCCGTTCGGTGACGCCCCCACGCCGCCTGACAACTCGATCTGCAGCGTGGAGATGCACGCCGGCGACCTCGCCGCCGCCGCCCGCTTCTTCGGCGAGCAATTCGGTTGGGGGACGGAATCGTCGATGCCGCAGTACCTGACCTTCGATCCTGGCGCGGGCGTCGCCGGCGTCTTCCAGTCGCACACGCCGGCCACGCGTGCGGTACCCTACATCTATGTTGCAAACGTGTCCGCCACGCTCGATGCGATCGATGCGGCTGGCGGGAAGCGCATGGGGGCACCGATGCCGATCCCCGGACGTACGACCTTCGGCTACTTCTCCGATCCCTCGGGGACGCCGATGGGGCTGATGGGCGGGTAGGGCTCACACCCGGATGAGAGCTGCCTGGTACGAGTCACAGGGCACAGCGCGTGACGTACTCGTCGTGGGGACGATGCCCGATCCCGTCCCCGGACACGGCGAGGTGCGTATCGCGATTCAACGATCGGGGATCAATCCCGGCGACGTGAAGAAGCGCAGCGACGCCTTCGGCGTGGGGATGCCCTTCCCTCGCGTGATTCCGCATAGCGACGGCGCCGGTATCGTCGACATGACCGGCGACGGCGTCCCGCCCGACCTGGTCGGCGCGCGCGCCTGGTGCTTCGGCGCGCAAAGCTATCGATCGTTTGGGACTGCAGCGGAATTCTGCGTCGTCCCGCGCTCGAACATCGCCCTCCTTCCCGACACGGTCTCGTTCGACCAGGGCGCGTCGCTCGGCATTCCCGGGATCACGGCGCACCGCGCCGTGCACGTCGCCGGCGAGGTGAAGGGTCGCACGGTGCTCGTGCAGGGAGGCGCAGGAGCGGTGGGGCTCGCAGCGGTGGCCGTCGCGCGCTCCGCTGGGGCAAGGGTCTTCGCGACCGTACGCAACCCGGCCGATGCCAGCATCGCGCGTGATGCGGGGGCGCACGACGTCCTGCGCACCGACGGCGCCACCGCAGACACGATCGTGGATCAGCTCCTTGCCCTCGCCCCCGACGGAGTCGATCACGTGGTCGAAGTCGCCTTCGGTGCGAATATCGCGGTCGACGAGCGGGTCCTGAACGTCGGCGGTTCGATTGCCGCCTATGCGACCAACGATGCGCAGCCGGTGATTCCGTTCTGGCCACTCGTCTTCCGGAATGCTCGTCTCTATTTCCTCGGTAGCGACGACTTTTCGCCCGAGGCGAAGCAACGCGCGGCGCTGGAATTGACCGAGATGCTCGCCAACGGGTGGCGCGGCTTTCCGATCGCTCACGTCGCTCCGCTGGCCGACATCGCCGAGGCCCATGAACGCGTCGAATCGGGTTCGGGGCGCGGGCGCGTCCTGCTCTCGATACCGTGACAACCGACAGCGGCATAGACTGACCGGTACCGCGCCCGCGCAGCTGCACGCATCCCTTCGATCGACACTCCGTCGCCGACCCATGAAGATCAGTGCCTTCGTGACGAGCAGTCCCGCATCCCACGACGTTTCGGTGCAGACCGATGCCACGACACGCGCGCTTCCCGTCCCCGCGAAGGGCTCTGGTCGCGGCTCGGCGGTGAACGGCGGCGAGTTCCTGATGCTCGCCCTCGCGACGTGCTACTGCAACGACCTGTATCGCGAGGCGGATCGGCTCGGTATCCCGGTCGATGGTGTCTCAGTGCAGGCGTCGGCCGACTTTCCCGGTGTAGGTCTCTCAGCGACGAACATCCGCTATCGGGCGACCGTCACTTCGGCGGCCAGCGCCGATGACATCACGCGCCTCCTGCGTGAGACCGACGCGGTGGCAGAGGTGCACAACACGGTGCGCGCGGGGGTGCCGGTCACCCTGCAGGCCGACTAGCGTCGGTACGTGTGCAGGCGAGCGACACCCTTCGGTGGCCCGCCTGCACGCCGTCTGCACTTCTGCCGGCTTCGCGTGCGCGCCTCCTCAAGGCGTGACGGTCCCCGCCGCGCTGAGTATGACCTTCGCCACCTCGCTCGGCCGCGACACGAAGGGGAGATGGCTCGACGCCACTTCGATGGTGTTGGCGTTCATCCGTTTCGCCATGAAACGCTCGAGATCCGGATTGATGGTGCGATCCTGCTGCGCCACGATGTACCACGCGGGAATCGAGTGCCACGCCCCCGCCACCGGGAGTCCGCCGCTGAGCGTCGCGAATGACGCTGGCTTCTGCGACACCGCCATGACGCGCGTGCGACTCTCGGGGAGATCCTGGGCGAAGACCTCGCGATACTTCCCTTCCTTGATGTAGACGAATCCGGCGGCGTCGGGCTGCACCGCGTTCATGAGCGGCGTGGGGGCGAACATCGCGTTGAGCGATCCCACACTCTCCCCCGCATCGGGCGCGAAGGCTGCGACGTACACCAGCGCCTTGACCTTCGCATTCCCCGACGCCGCACCGCTGATTGCCACGCCGCCGTAGGAGTGGCCGACGAGAATCACGTCACCCGGCTGTGCGTCGACGACGCGGCGCGTCGACGCGATGTCGTCGTCCACAGTCGTCAGGGGATTCTGCACCGCTGCCACCTTGTAGCCTGCACGTTGCAGGTAGGGGATGACGTCCTGCCACCCGGTGGCGTCGGCGAAGGCGCCATGCACGAGCACGATGGTCGGCTTCGGGGCACTGCTCTCGCGATCCGCGGCACTGTGCATGCCGGCGATCGCCGCCAGGGATGGGAACGAGTCCTCGTCATCGCAGGCGTTCAGCGTCGCGACGAGCGACAGGGCGACGGCCATGGCGGCGATCGAGGGGCGGCGACGCCATGGACGGGCGCGCCTAATTGCAACTGACGGAAGCATGGGACACCTCGTGGAGAGGGTGACACCGGTCGCGCGCCGCCGCGAGACGCTCACCGCGAGACGCTCACCGCGATGCGTGCACGGCGCCGACCGGTCGTTCGCTCCCCTCTCAGTACGGTGCATCGCGTGCGGAATGAAAGCGACGCCGCCGGTGCCTAACGCCGAACCCCCTCGGCGATCGCGCGCGCCGCGATCATCCCGCCCACCTGCGGCAGGACATCGTAACGCGGCGGTGGCGCGAAGTTCGGGAGGACGACGAGTGCCGCATAGCTCGTCCCGGTGTGCGTCCATGTCCCCCAACTCCCGTCAGCGGCAATCGGGTGGCGCGCGAACGGCGTCGGTTGTACATACCACACTTCTCCGGCGCGCGCATACACGACGACGCGCAGCGACGCGGCGCCGACCGCCGAGACGTGCCCGGCGATGTCGGCACGCGTCTCGGGGCCGCCGACGTCGTACGGCGGCACCTTCGTGATGGTCAGCTCCACGTGACGCGTCGAGTCGGGAGGCGTGGGACGCTCGTCCATCTCGACGTCGAGTTCGTCGAGCGCAACGCGCTCGTCGTCGCGCCACAGCTCGACGCGAACGCGATCGCGCGGCACGCCATCGGCGAAGCTGAACATCGTCTCCGGTTGATCCGACTCCTGTGGATCGGCCTGGCCGTTCACCGCAAACCACTTGTAGTGCAGCCCGCGGATCGGCCCCGACACCTGCGCCCGCACGAGTACCTGCCGCGCTTCCACATCGGGGCGCTGGTCGGCGCGCAGCGTCACGTGCACGACATCGGAGCCAGCGCACCCCGCGACGCTTACCGAGACAACCAGCGCGAGGAAGGATCGACGTGTCCTACTCATGCGCCTGCACCAGGTAGGCAAGCGAATAGCGGCCGACGCGTTCGCTCGCCGCAAACTCGCGTCCAAGGAATCGATTGCGCCGCTCCACGTACACGACGCCATCCTCCACATCGCGGGTGACCTGGTTCGCCAGCCGCGTCAGCGGCAGCTCTGCGACTGCCGATGTGCCGACAATGGTCGAGCGCTCGAGACGTGCCTGGCGATTGGCCCAGAATGCCGATTCGAGGACGACGCTGAAGCGTCCCGGATGCGCGGTAGCGAGGTTGAGCTGCACCTGGTACGGCGAAGCGACCACGGGACCGACGACGATCGGCGCCGTCGGCGGAACGAGAATCGAGAGGAGGTCGGGGAGTGACGCGAGCATCGCCACGCTGGCCACTATGGCGAGGAGGTTCGCGGCAACTCTTCGTATCCCCGCCAGTTGCCCCACGGCGAGGACTGCATCGGCGAGGTGTCGGCAGCGATGCGCACGGAGCACCGACGCCTCGGCGGCGAAGCCGAGGAGGACGCCGGTTGATGCACCCGGTTGGAGCGTTGAACGGTCGGGGATGGGAGGACGCACTTCTCCACTCTGCGCGCCGCCCTGCGAGGTGCGTGGTTGGTGCGGCGTGAGCAGGTGCCTCACGCGAGGATGCTGGAGGCAGGCTTTCGTCTTTGGCGCGAGCACGACCGCGCTGACGCCCCCTTCGTCGTTCACGATGCCGGTGGCGGCCCACGCCCCCGCGCGCGATCGCAGCGCGCTCGTGAATTGATGCCAGATCCATGCGCGGCGCGCGGCGCGCGTGTCGCGCGTCGCGGCGGCGAGCGCATTGAGCGAGAATGCCAGCCCCGCCGAGCCGCCAATGAGGGTCAGCGCGCCATCCATGCGCAGCCGTACCTGGTGCGACTCGAGTCGTTGCGCCGCGCTCGCGCCAGCTCGCGCCGCACCGATGACCGTTCGCGTCGTGGTCGTCAGTCCAACGAGCGCCAGCAGGAGCCACCCGGCGAGCATCGTTGCCACGAATGGCGCGAGCCGGTCACCCGGATCGTATCCGAGACGCAACCACACCATCGTAGCGGCGATCGCCACCCAACCCATCGTCAGTGCGCCCGCGGTCCACCGCGCGTACGGTCGCCGCCCGGTAACGACCCAGGTCGCAAGCAACCGTGCCAAGCCGCGCCCGCTCAGCACGGACGCCGTGGCGTTTCGCGCGGCACGCAACTGCGCGGCGTCTGCGTGGAAACCTTCGGCGACGAGATCGGGCTCTCCTTCGCGCGATGGAATGAGCAGGGCCTCCACTCGGCGCACATCGCTCGCCTCCCCTGCGGCGTCCTCGCCCAGGACTACTGCCGAAATGCCTGCGCGACCGTATCCGGTGCGATAGGGCGCCATCGCCTCCCAGCGATCGAAGGGTGCGAGGAGTGCGAGCTGACCGAGGACGAATCGCACCGGCAGATGTTCGCCCGACGTGGATGCCTCCGGCGACCAGTGACGCACCAGCCACGACACGAAGGCGCGCTGCGCGACGGTGTCCCGACCGCACTCCGCAATGGCGTCGCGTTCCTCTCGCGTCGCTTCGTGTCGATACCATTCGTCCCAATGCCCGCCGACCCCTTGCACCGGGCTGCGCAGCACCGCCCCCGCACGAAAGCTTTCCGCGCTCCAGTGCCAAAACGTCCAGAACCAGAGGTAGTGAGGCATGACGCTTCGACGCTCACTCGCCGGACGCGCGTTCTGTCGGTTCCAGCAGGAGGCGGAATGGCATGCGTTCCGTCACGCGCAGCGATGCCCACCCCGCCGCAATCTCGGCCGGAAGCTCCACCTCGAGCCTGTATTCCCCAGTTTGTGCTCGCTCGGCGAGGCCCTGGGTGATCGGCGCCCCGCTGTCCGCGGCGACGAACGTCACGTCGAACGCAGCATTAACCGCATGTTGCACGTCATCGAGCGAGAAGCGCAGGCGGAGGCGCCCCGCGCGCACGGTTACGTAGAGGATGCGGGCGGAGCTCTGGGTGTCCTCCGTCCCCATGATGACGACCGGTACCGGATAGCCGGTCGCTCGCTCTCCGCTCGCCATCGCGTATCCGTACGCGATCGGCATCGCCATCAGGCGCGACGCGCGCTCCGCGAAACGTTCGGGCCAGCGTTCCCACCATGGACGAAGCGCGCCGAGCAGCACGGCCGCCCGTGGTGGGAGCGACGCCTCGCGCTCGGCGAGCGACAGCCGCCAGTGCAGCAGCTGCTGGATATGGACCCCTTGCTTCATGCCAGCTCCTGGGGCGCCGTGGAACACGAACCCTTTCTCCTGTACGCCAGCGGAGCGAAAGCTGAAAGTCGACTACTCCACGTGACTACTCCACGTGCAGAAAGCCGCGCTCGATGGCGGTGACCACGGCGCCCGTCCGATCCCCTACCTCGAGTTTGTCGAGGATGCTCTTCACGTGCACCTTGACCGTGCTCTCCTCGCGCCCGATGACCGCTGCGATCTCCTTGTTGCTGAGCCCCTTGGCGATCAGCTCGAGGACGTCCTGCTCGCGAGGCGTGAGATCGCGACGCGGTGTGAACTCGGCGAGCGATGCCGCCACCGACGCGGGAATGCCGCGCTGCCCGGCGTGCACGGCGCGTATCACCCGCAGGACTTCGGTGCGCAGCATGTCCTTGACCAGGTAGCCGCGCGCTCCGGCGGAGAGTGCGCGATAGATGTCCTGGTCGCCGTCGTACGTGGTGAGCGCGATGATGCGCGCGGCGGGAAACTCGGCGACAATGGCGCGAATCGCCGAGACGCCATCCATCACCGGCATGCGAAGGTCCATCAGGACCACATCGGTCTGGCGACGACGATAGGACTCCAGCGCCTCCCTCCCGTTGGCGACCAGCTCGACCAGCTGAAAGTCGGGCTGTGAGGAGAGAACCGCCTCGAGTCCCTCGCGGATGAGCGGGTGATCGTCCGCGGCGAGAACGGTGATCGGGGGGAGGGCTTCGGTGCTGGACATCGGCATGACGTTACATGGATTCGCCTCCTTGCCCATACCTCCATCGGCGGATCTTTGAAGCGGGATCCTGCCGCCGGGCGCGGCGACTCGGGAATTGGCGGCGGTGGCGTGTGTATCCGGTACACGGCCTACTCCATTCGGGGGACCGAAAGACCCCCCGACTAGCGGGGGCGCCGCTCGTGCGGAAATCGCACTGTGCGCTCTTCTGGATTCGGGAGTTTGTCATGCTCGGGGACTGCCGAAACGCCGACGGAGGCGAAGCGGTCCGGAGGGGGCGAACGGCAGATGTCGGACATCGCGGCGCGGACATTGGGCGTGACGGTCGCCGTCACGATGTGGAAGTGACTCGCCCCGTCGTTCGCGGGGATGAGGACGTCCGCTCATGGCCCGATGCGCGTCTCGTCGATGCGGTGCGCGCCGAGCCTCCCGATGCGGCCGCGCTCGACGCGCTGGTGGCGCGGTATTGGGCGCCGTTGCATGCGCGGTGCGAGCTGCTCACGCTCGACCGCGAAGTGGCGCGCGACATCGCCCAGGAGACCTGGCTTCGTGTGCTGCGGGCGCGGACCGCACTGCAGCCGGACGCGAATTTCGTGGGCTACCTCATGACGATCGCCACGAACCTGTGTCGCGACCGTCATCGCAGTGCGCGCCGCGCGGGTCCGCTTGCCGACGCGCGGCTCGCCTCGCTCGACGACGCGGCCACGGGGGCGGACGATGCCCCGATCCTCTCGAACGTGATCGCCGATCCCGATCGGCTTCCGCCCGACGAGCAGCTCCTCCTGCGCATCGACCTCGATCGGGCGCTCGCGTGCCTCGAACCGCGTGCGCGCGAAGTCCTGATTGCGCGCTACGTCGATGGCGAGTCGGCCGCCGAGATCGGAGCGCGCTTCGGTCGCACCGAGCAGACGGTGACGACATGGCTGCGCAATGCGATTCGAGAGATTCGCGTCGCCCTCGCCTCTACAGCGGAGCTTTAGGCGACACGTCGTTCGCGCGTCGTTCGCGCGTCGTTCGCGCGTCGCTCCGGCGGACCTGCGTGCGATCCCCCGGAGCGTTGCTTGCACGACGTCGTGCGTTCAGGACTGGACGAACGCGAGAAGGTCGGCGTTCAGCTGGTTGCGGTGTGTGTCGCTGAGACCGTGCGGTGCACCCTCGTAGACCTTGAGCGTCGAATCCTTCACGAGCTTCGCCGAGGAAAGTGCGGCTGCGGCGATCGGGACGATCTGGTCGTCGTCGCCGTGGATGATGAGCGTCGGGATGTCGAAGCGCTTGAGGTCGTCGGTGAAGTCGGTCTCGGAGAAGGCCTTGATGCAGTCGAATTGCGCCTTGTGGCCAGCCATCATCCCCTGCATCCAGAACGAGTCGCGCATCCCCTGCGTCGCGCGGTTGGTCGGGCGGTTGGCGCCGTAGAAGGCGGCGCTCAGGTCCTGGTAGAACTGCGAGCGGTCGGCCGTAACCCCCGCCCGGATTGCGTCGAAGGCGTCGATGGGGAGACCAGCCGGATTGGCGGGGGTGCGTAGCATCAGTGGCGGGACGGACGAAATGAGCACCGCCTTGGCTACGCGCGACGTGCCGTGGCGCCCGATGTAGCGCGCCACTTCGCTACCCCCCGTCGAGAATCCGACGAGCACGACGTCGTGCAGGTCGAGTGCGTCAATCAACTCGGCCAGGTCGTCGGCGTAGTGGTCCATGTCGTGACCGTTCCATGGCTGGCTCGAGCGCCCGTGCCCGCGGCGGTCGTGCGCGATGCATCGGTAGCCGCGCTCGGCGAGGAAGAGCATCTGCGCCTCCAGGCTGTCGGCGTTGAGGGGCCAGCCGTGGCTGAAGACCACCGGCTGGCCGGCTCCCCAGTCCTTGAAGTAGAGCTGTGTCCCGTCGCGCGTGGTGATGTAGCTGGCGGCGGGGGTGGTGGGAGTGCCGGTCCGGGTATCGGGCAATGCGAGGGAGGTCATCGGTGGCTCCGCTGCGGATGGTTGGAGATTGAGACGAGCGCCGTCTCTACCCCTTTCTCTACGCCAAGCGCGCACGGCGCTGAAAACGCCAACAGCCCTAACTCTTATCTGCCGCCGAGCACGTGTTCCTCGGTGGGGATGTGCGTGCGCACGCCGCGCTCCAGCCATCGTACGCGATCCCGCACTCCCGCAGGCGCGCAGTCGAAGACGCGCCGCGCTTCCAGGGTCTGCTCTGCGAAGTGCGACCACCCCTCGTGGTGAACGGGATAGACGAGGCGTGGCCGCACATCGCCGCACAGCGCAACCGCATCGCGAGCGGTCATCGTGTACTTGAGCGGGCCGGTGAGGGCGAACTCGACACTCCCCAGGTGCAACAACATCACGTCGACACGAAACCGCCCGGAGACTTCGTGCAATCGGCGATACCTCACCGTGTCTCCCGTCATCCAGAACACGCCGTCGCGCTGCCCTTCCCACTCGAGCGCGAAGCCCACGACGTCGCCGACGATGAGGCGGCTGAGCGGAGGCCCGTGGCGCGCCGGTGTCGCGGTGACGCGAATCGTCGGCTTTCCCAGTGACTCGAGCGTCGTGCTCTCCCACGCTGCGAGTCCGCGTGCGTTTCCTCCCAACCGCCGCGCACCGACGTGCGTCGTCAGGACCGCGCCGGCCTCGGGGAGGAGCGCCCGTCCGGCATCGTCGAGGTTGTCGGCGTGATGATCGTGACTGAGAAGGACCGCATCGATTGCCGGCAGCTGCCGCGGTGTCCACGCCGGCCCCGCCAGCTTCCGCGACGAGGTGCCGAGGGCGAAGCCGTAGCGCCGCCCCGGGGGATCGAAGGTCGGGTCGGTGAGGAGGCGCCACCCACCGATTTCGATGAGGGTGGTGGGACCTCCGATATGCGTGATGCTCAGCTCGTGCATCGCACGCTCCCTCGGGATGCAGCGGCGGGCTCGATGCCCGCCGCACGGCGTGTCGTGAACGGTGCGCCTAACGTGTAGGTGCAGCCGCAGGGGAGCCGGACGTGGCATGTTGCAGCGCCCACTCCAGCGCGAAGTCGGCGACCGCTTCCCATCCCTCCTGCGCTGGCGAGAGGTGGGCGCGTCCGGGGAAGACCTTCACCTCCGTCGGCGTCGACGTCTTGTAGTGCTTCGCGTTCGACGCCTGCACCGCCGGCGGCATGATGTGGTCCTCTCCTCCCGAGATGAACAGGAGCGGGGGACGCTGCTCGTTGTCGTAGTTGACGGAGATGTCCTGCGGTCCGGGGAGCAGGTTGGCGAGGACGCTGTCCCACAGGATGTGACCGGAGGCGGGAATGTGGTAACGCTCGTACAGCGCGCGTGACGACGCGTCGTCGAACGTGTTGGTGAAGGCGTAGTGCCACTGCTCGGGGGTGAGTCCGACGGCGCGATGGCGATTCGCGGGATTCTTGAGGACGGGCCAGGTGGATCGAAGCTGCGACAGCGGCGCGACCAGCACCCCTTCGGTAGGTGCAGAGTTCATCGCCACGCCCACCGCACCGTACCCGCGGTCGAGGAGGAGCTGCACGAATGCACCGCCGGCGGAATGCCCAATGAGGATCGGGGGGGTCTCCACGCCTGCCACGACCGACTGCAGGCGCTCCATGATGGCCGGGACCGTGAGCGCCTCGATCGGCGACGGGTCGCGATTGAGTGCTTCGACCTCGACCTCGAGCCCGGGATAGGCGGGGGCGAGGACCCGATAGCCCTTCGACTCGAAATGCGTGATCCAGTGCTCCCAGCTGCGCGGCGTGACCCAGAAGCCGTGCACGAGGACGATCGTATCCGGCGCGGACTGACGTTCCGACATGGCGTGCTCCTCGCGAATGGTGTACGTCTCCCTGTTGTACGCCGGTCGTGTGCACGCTGAAAGCGAAACGCGTCACGATACCTGTTGCAGGAGTCCGGCTGGCGCACGCTGCGTGCGCGACAGAGATTGCATGCCCCGGGATGACCGCAGGAGCGCGACGTCGAGCTTTAGCGAGCCGAGCATGACGCTTGAAGCTGCATCTCCATGTTGGTCTCATGTTGATGCCCTGGTGACGCCATGTTCAGGGGATATTTATGCCATGTGCAGGGCATGGTGATGCCATGTTGAGGGCATGGTGACGACGCGCCTTCGCCGCGGTTGGTGGACCGCGATCGCCTGCGCCTGCCTAACGACCGCGCTCGCCGGCGCGACGGCCGGCGCTCAGGCGCTCGACCACCCGCTCACCCAGTTGCTGCATAGCCATTGGTCGTCGCGCGACGGACTCCCCACCTCGAACTATTCGCAGCTGGCGCGTAGCGGCGACGGGTATCTCTGGATCGGATCCACGCGTGGCCTCGTACGCTTCGACGGCGTGCGATTCGTGACGGTCGACAGTACGCGATCGCCCGCCATGCGCATGATCCCCGGCGTGTCGTACTCCATGCTCGACGACTCGCATCCGCTGCCGGCGCGGATGCTCTCGCTCAATCTCACGGTGCCGCTGCTGGTGGAGCCCGACGGCGGCATGTGGGTGAGCACCCCCGACGGTCGCCTCCTTCGTTATGCCGACGAGCGATTCTACGTCGTGCTCGACAACGACTCCACCGTCGGTCGATTCGTGGAGATGGTGCGCGATGGGGCGGGGCGGCTCTGGCTTCGCGGGAGCATCGGGGGGCGCCTCTATGCATTCCGAAACGGTCGGCTGCACCCTCCCGATCTCCCCGCCGAGGTCGCGCGGGCGTCGGTTCGTCGCATCATCGCCGACACCGGTGACGGACTCTGGCTCGATACGTACGGATCCGGGCTCGTTCACGTCGCGGGGGGGCACGCCACGCACTTCGATCAGCCAAACATCGGCAACATCCCAGCGTCAATTCCGCTCCTGCAGACCCCCGACGGCACGCTCTGGGTGCAGGGACGCGTGCTGTATCGCCTGGTCGGGAACGCCTGGATTCCGGAACCTGAGCCGATCCAGAAGCGCCTCTCGGCCAACGCGGCCACCCGCCTACCCGACGGCGCGGTGGTTTTCGGGACACGCGCCGATGGGCTCGTGCGGTGGAAGGACGGCGTATTCTCGTCCTTCACCGAGCGCGATGGACTCTCCAGCGAGACGGTGCGCGAGCTGCTGCTGGACGAGGAGTCCAACCTCTGGGTGTTGACCGATGCCGGCCTCGATCGATTGCGCGCGGCACCGTTCACGACGATCAGCGCACGCAACGGCCTTCCGCTCGGCGCCCCTGCCACGCTGCGCTTCCAGGGAAACGGTGTGCTCTGGGCATCGTCGGGTGCGTCGAGCGCCACTGTCACGGGAATGGATGTCGAGCGACTCTCGGCTGGCATGCCGCCAGTCGTCGCGACGATCTTCTCGCCACCCCCCGCGGGTTTCTACACGCCGTTCTCCGCGCTCCCCGGCGGACGCATGCTGTTTCAGGAAAACGGCGGCGCAATCGGGATGTGGAGTGGCGGTCGCCTCACCCCCTTCGCCCCGCGCGGCGCCCCGGTGGCGCGCGCGACGATCGCCTTCACCGCGCGCGACAGCAGCGTATGGTTAGGCTTCGAGAACGTCGGGTTCGGGCGGTTGGTGGGCGACACGTTCCGCCCCGTCAACCTGCGCGAATTGCGTGGCGCCGAGATCGAGACGCTGGTCGAGGGCGGCGATGGCGTCGTCTGGGGCGCGTCGCGCGCTCGACCGGATCTCGTTGCCTTGAGCGATAGCGGCGTCGCACGACACGTCGGTGCGGCCGAGGGATTGAAGGAGCCGGTCGTGGCGCTCGCCGCGGGCAAGGGAGACACGCTCTTCGCCGCTGGGATCTCGGGACGGCTCATGCGAATTGCCGGTGGGCGCGTGCGCGAACTCGTGTCGCCCGAGGGGGCCCGCATCATGCGATCGGGCTCGCCGAGCCTCATGCTCGACGATCACGCGCTGTGGCTTTTCAGCTCCACCGGAATCGCGAGCATTCCACGCGCCGCCCTCACGACGAGCGACACGCTGGTCCCGCGCGAGTACGACGCGCTCGACGGCTTGACCGTTCCCACCGTCGGGCGCGCTCGCTTCGGCGCCGTGGCGCGCGATGGCGCTGGCCGCATCTGGATCAGCACGCCGGCCGGGATCGCGGTCGTCGATCCCTCGACGTTGCACCCTAACGAGATCGCCGCCCGGGTCCACATCGAGGAGGTCGTGGCATCGGGGCGGCGACTGCGCCCGGATACGAACGGCGCGCTCGAAGTGCCACCCAACCAGGATCGACTCGAGATCCATTTTACGGCGACCGCGCTGCGCATCCCCGAGCGCGTTCGCCTCGCATATCGACTCGACGGCGTGGATCGTGACTGGGTGACGAGCGGTGTCACGCGCACCGCGTCGTACACCAACCCGCGCCCCGGGCGCTACACGTTCCACGTGCGCGCCTGGAACGAGGACGGGATCCCGGCGGCCAACGAAGGATTGCTCACCATCCGCGTCGTTCCCGCGTGGTACCAGACGGTGTGGGCGAGCATTGCGGCGGTATTGCTCCTCCTCGGCGCCGGCTCCCTGGGCGCGTGGCGCTGGCAGCATGCGCGGGCCGCGGCGCGCGAGTCGCGGCTGCACGAACGATACAAGGCGACGCTCGAGGAGCGCACGCGCGTCGCGCGCGAGCTGCACGACACCTTGCTCAACGGCTTCGCCGGCATCACCATGCAGCTGCAAGGGCTGCAGGACATCATCCCTCACGCGCCGGAGCGGGCGTCGCTCGGTCTCGAGCGAATCCTCAATCGCGCCGACGAGGCGCTGCGCGACGCGCGGCAGGCGATCTGGGACATGCGGAGTTCGGCGGATCCCGACGAACCGCTCGGCGAAGCGCTCGCGCACGCGGCGCAGGAGGCGGTCGAGGGGTCGCCGATCGAGCTGCATCTCGTGGTGAGCGGACGTGCGCGCCCGCTGACTCCCGTGGTCGAGGACACGTTGCGACGTGTGGGGCGCGAGGCGGTGCGCAACGCCGCGCGTCACGCCGGAGCGCAACGCGTCGAACTCGAACTCGCGTATGGTGAGCGCGACGTGCAATTGATCGTGCGCGATGACGGTCGCGGCCTGGACGAACGGGCGGCGGAGAGCGCGATCGCCAACGGACACTACGGGATATCCGGGATGCGGGAGCGCGCTGCGGCCGCTGGTGGTTCGCTCGAGGTCGTTGGGGTTGCCGACGAGGGGACCACGGTGGCGCTATCGATTCCGATGGCGAAGTGACAACCGCCTCTCGCGATCGCGCACGACACGGATCGTCGCGATTGCCGGGGCAGGTTTTCAATCGTTTGGGTGGAGGAGCGGAGCATGAGGCTAGCCATGGGTCCACGCGGGCGCAGCATCTGCGCGATGTTGGGACTGCTGTCCCTCGCTGCGTGCGTGGTGACGATCGTCGACATGGACGAACGGCTGGCGAAGGAGGCCGACGTGATCCGCGATCTCATCGATCTCTCGGTCGCTCCACACAAGCAGGGTGCGTCGGTCGGCGACAGCGGAGCTGTCGTCGCCAACGTCGTGGTGATCGTGCAAGACCGCTATGTACCGCCTAACGAAAAGGAGCTGGCCGAGGCCGAACGTTGGCTCCGGGATAGCGTCCCCGACGCTCCGCAGGATCTCCACGCCGACTTTCGCGGCGTAGCGCGCGACACGTCGCGCATCGTTGCCTTCCCGCTGCACCGCGGCACGCTTCGTCTCGTCGCCGACTCGACGATCGAGCGCATCTTCGACGTGGGCATCCCCGCGGATACGATGGGGTGGGTGCGTTATCGTCTCGCATACCCCAACAGCCGAGGGTTCTTCTCCTTCTCACGCGTCGGACTCAGTACAGACGGAACCTGGGCCATCCTCATGGCCGGACATCAGTCCGGTTCGCTGGCTGGTGGCGGTGGACTGCTCGTGATGGTGCGACGTGGCGAGACCTGGCACGTACGCGCGGAGAAGCCGCTGTGGGTCATTTGATCAGGCACTCCGCCCGGGTCAGCTCAGGTGCCCCTCGATGGAACCCCGCCATGAGCTCCGCCGTTTTCCCCATCCCGAGCGCACGCAGGTACGCTGCAGCTTGCATCACGAGTCCTGACCGTCTGCGGTGCCCGGGAAGCGGAACATCGGTTCGCCGAACAGCTCACGGGAGTAGACGATGGCCACACGCTCCGAATCGCCGGTCGCGCTCGTCACCGGCGTGGGCAAGTCCGAAGGAATCGGCTTCGAGGTCTGCCGACAGCTCGCGAAACGCGGATACACGATCCTCCTCACGGCTCGACGCGCCGAAGCGGCGCAGGAACTGGCCGACCAGCTCCGCGCCGATGGATTCGCGGTGACGGCTGACGAACTCGACGTGACGTCCGAGGGTCGGGCATTGCAGCTGGCGGAACAGATCGGGCGCGAGTGGGGGCGCCTCGACGTCCTCGTGAACAACGCGGCGGGCGTCTCCACCTACGGCGAGAAGCCATCGTCAGCGAAGCTCGACGAAGCACGACGCGTGATGGACGCCACGCTCTTCGGCGCGTGGCGCACGTGTCAGGCGATGCTTCCACTCCTCCGACGGAGCGCGGCGGGGCGCATCGTCAACGTGTCGAGCGGCGCCGGTTCGCACGACGACCCGGTCTTCGGACTCACCTCTGGCAACGCGATGGGTCCCGGCTACGCCGTCGCCAAGGCTGCGCTCAACGCCCTCACCAGCGCCCTCGCCACCGAACTCGCCGACACGCCCATCCTCGTCAATGCGGTGTGCCCCGGCTTCACCGCGACCTTTCCCGGCGGCGAGCAGATGGGGGCGCGCCCGGTGTCCGACGGTGCGGCCGGCATCGTGTGGGCGGCGACGCTCGCCGCCGACGGCCCACGAGGAGGATTCTTCCGCGATGGCAAGCCGCTCCCCTGGTAAGCGCGCGGTGGCGAAGCGCGCGGCGGCGAAGCACGCACCGGCCGGGCGCGCCGCCGGAGCGCGCGCGACGGCGCGAATCGACGAGGGGAAGGGTGAGCCGCCGACGAACTCGGTCCATCCCGGGACGATCGTCGCCTGGGGGCGCTGGCTCGAGAAGCATCACACCACGAGCGCGGGCGTCTGGTTGATCAGCTACAAGAAGGCAACCGGGCGAGCGCGCTTCGATTACGACGATGCGGTGACCGAGGCGCTTCGCTTCGGTTGGGTGGACAGCAAGCCGCGCGCGCTCGACGCCGAGCGTGCAATGCTCTGGTTCGCGCCGCGCAAGGCCAAGACCGGCTGGTCGCGCGCGAACCAGGCGCGCATCGGCCGCCTGATCGCCGAGGGTCGCATGGCCCCCGCCGGACTCGCCAAGGTCGATGCGGCACGCAAGGACGGATCGTGGACCGCGCTCTCGCAGGTCGAGTCGCTGCACGTCCCTCGCGACCTCCAACGCGCGCTCGATGACGAGCCGAATGCCGCCCGCTACTTCGGCGCATTCCCTCCCTCCACTCGGCGCGCCATACTGGAGTGGATCCACAACGCCAGGAAGCCCGAGACGCGCGCCAAGCGCGTCGCGGAGACCGCCCGGCTCGCCGCGAAGAACATCCGCGCCAATCAGTGGCGACAACCTGCGGGGAGCGGCGCGAAACCGAAGCGATAGCCACCCGCGGTCGCTCGCTCGTTAGGTGTCCGGCCCTCAAGAGAACGATGACATGATCCCCGAGTTCCCTCCAGCCGTCCCCGAGGTTCCGGTCGCCGACCTCGCCGAGGCCACGGCGTATTACCGCGACCGCCTCCTCTTCGAGATCGACTGGGTGGCCGATGACATCGCGCTCGCCGGCATCTCGCGCGACCACTCGCGCCTCTTTCTCGCCGCGCCACCGTTCCGGGAAGGGCGCGGCAACGCGCCACCGATCGTCTTCTGGCTCAACCTCGACAGCAATGCCGGCGTCGATGCACTCCACGCGGCGTGGAGCGCGGCCGGTGCCATCATCACTTCTGCGCCCGAATCGAAACCGTGGGGGTTGCACGAGTTCTTCGCCGCGGACCCCGACGGCAACCAGATCCGCGTCTTCCACGACTTCGCGACGCCGGAGCGCGAGGCGGCAGCGGCAAGCGACCACCAGGGCAACGCGTGAGCATGGCGCTGACGTTCTTCGCACGCACGCTCCCGGCGCGCGTACTCCCGGCTCGCGTACACTCCGCGCGCTGACGCACACCACGAGATCGTCATGTCCACACTGACGCAGGACTTCCTCGATGCCTGCGAGGTGCATTCGCCATCGGCGCTGCGTGCGGTGCTCGACGCCGGATTCGACGTGCACTCTCAGGTCAACGGCGTCACGCCGGTGAATGTCCTCCTGGAGATGTACAGCCGCTCGGACGCCTTTCCCACCTGCCTGACGATTCTGCTCGACGCCGGAGCAACGCTCGACGATCCTGCGCTCCTCCCGGTGCTGCTCAACGACCGCGACCAACTGGCGGCCGCGCTCGCGCGTGACCCCGCACTCGTCGCGCACCGCACGACGGTCCGCTGCGCCTTTACCCCGCTCGAGGAGGCGACGCTCCTGCACGTTGCCGCCGAGTATGGGCATCGCGCGGCCGCCGAGGTGCTGATCGACCACGGGGCCGACGTGAACGCGCGCGCCGCGATCGACGCGGATGGACTCAATGGACAGACGCCGATCTTCCACACGGTGAACTCCAATCGCAACCGATCGGCGCCGGTGATGCAGCTCCTCCTCGACCGGGGGGCGCGCACCGACATCCTGCTGCGCGGCATTCGGTGGGGGCACACCTTTCCGTGGGCTACCACGTGCTTCGACGTCACCCCGATTTCCTATGCGCAGTTAGGAAACCTGCGGCAGTTTCAGCGCTCGGAGGTCGACATCAACGCCAACGTCTGCGCGATGCTCGCCGCGGCGCGACGTCCCGTCCCTTCCGATCTCAACGTGCCGAACCAGTACCTGCTCGACGGTTGAACGCCACCGCGACGTTCAGCACGTCCGCCGTCGGCGCTTGCGCGTCGCATCGCCCTCGCGTGTCGCCCGCTCGAATGGCCCATCCCCCGCATGCGGCCGCCCGCCGAACCAGAGCGAGAGCTCACGTATTCGCGCGGCGTCCGCACGCACCGCGTCGTCATCGCTCGAGGGGAGGACCGGCTCGAGCACGTCGTCCTCCCACGCCGCCATCCCGTCCTTGAGCACGCGCGCGTTGCGGATCCCCCGCAGCTGCAACAGCACCCACCCCTGCGCGGCGTGCGCCCCGCCGTCGCTGTAGAGGACAAGCAGATCCCCCGCCCCGACCCGCAGCGTCGCCAGGTCACCTAACGACGCGAGCTCGGCGCCGGGGATGACGTACGTTCCGGTGTCGACCCCCTCGCGCAGGTCGATCACACGGAGCCCGGGCTTTCCGTCCTTGATCCACGTCGCCAGTTCGACCGCGTCGACGTGATCCTCCTCGCGTTCGATCACCCCGGCCAGCGACGCGACCTCGTTCGGCGCGTTCGAAGGACGCGCCCCAACGGCGGAGAGCGCTAGCGCCAGCGTCAGCGCGCCGACCTCGAGGCGCGAGAGCTTCCACCACGCCGGACGATCGCTCGCGGATTCACGTAGCCGCGATACACGGAGCGCCACCATCGCCAGCAGGACCAGCGCCGCAGCGACCACCCACGTCGGGAGCCCGAGCTCCGCGGGAAGAAGGCGCTGCTCGTCGGGAACGTCGGCCACCGCGCGGCCGAGCCACGGCCAGAGTAGCTGCGTCGCGATCGTTCCGAGGAAGACTCCCCCCACCGCGGCCATCCCATCGCGCCGCCCCGACGCCGCCGCGACACACGCCGTGCCGGGACAGAGCGACGAGATCGCGAAGCCGCCACCGAAAACGATCCCGCCGACGACTTGCCCCCCGATATCGGTCGGCGGTGTGGCGATCGCGCGCAGGTCGACGATGCCGAGCGCACTGCACCAGAGAAGGCCGAGCATCGCGGTGACGATCGCCCCGAACATGACGAGGATGACGGAATAGTCGCTCCCGACCAGCTGCCCGCGAATCACGCGCGGGTCGCCCAATCCTGCGCGCTCGAGGATCATCCCGAAGGCGATCCCCACCGGGATCGCCGTCACCGCCGGGTGCAATGACTCCAGAGACATGCGTCAGCGCTCCGTGCGTCGGGCGACGCGCGCCACGAGTATCGCCGTACCGAAGGCCAGCGGGATGAAGACCCACGCGCCGGTCACCAACAGTGCACCCCCCGTGAGCGCTAACCCCGACGTGCAGCCGTAGGCCAGGCGCGCCCCCGCGCCCATCAGCGCTCCTCCAAACAGCGCACGCGCCAGGCGGCGACGGTCGGTCGTGGCCTGGGGCGCAAGCCGGCCGGCGATCGTCGCGCTCACGAAGCCGCCGAGCATCACCCCGAGTATCTCGAGGAAGATCCAGTCGTGCAGGAGCGGAACGCCGGTGGGGATGCGATCGGCGAGCGTCGGTGCAATGACGGCGCTCGACCCGACGACGTCGAGGACGCGCCCCGCACCGGCCGCGAAGGCACCCGAGGCACCAATACCGCGCCCCGCGAAGACAAACGATGCGAGGAGGACCAGTCCGAGGAGCACACCCGAACGCACGGGGTCGGCGTAGCGCTGCACGCTCACTCCTCGTGCGCGTCGTGCGCGTCGTGCGCGGGTGCTGCACCCGGCGTCTTCTCGACCGGGAGCTTGCGACGGTCCCAATCTTCGAACGAACCGTCGTACAGCTTGATCGGATGTCCGAGCAGGCGCGCTGCGAAGAGCACCATCGTTGCCTGCTGCCCCACGTGACAGTACGCCACGACGGTGTCGCCCGTCTTCACGCCAGCCGCGGCGAACGCTGCCTCCATCTCCTTGCGCGGCAGGAACTGCAGCGAGTCGTTGAAGAGCGTGTTGAACGGAAGGTTGTGCGCGCCGGGAATGTGGCCGGCGTCGTGCTGCGTCCCGTCACGCATCTTCATCCCCGGCCCGGAGTAGAAGACCGGGGCGCGCGCGTCGATCAGGTGGAAGTCGGGTTGCGTGAGTCGCGCCTGCACCCACGCGTGATCGACGACGATCGAGCGATCAGCGGCGACCGTCAGCTTCCCCGGCGTTGCGGCTGGCGGCGCGTCGGCAGTGAGCGGGAGACCAGCGCGCTTCCACGCCGTTGTCCCCCCCTCGAGGAGCTGCGTGCGATTCCCCAGCCCCGCCACCTGCAACGTCCAGACGATACGCGTCGCCGGTGAACCCCAATCGGAAGCCGGCACCA
Organism: uncultured Gemmatimonadaceae bacterium; assembly: GCA_964637355.1. Classification (GTDB taxonomy): domain Bacteria; phylum Gemmatimonadota; class Gemmatimonadetes; order Gemmatimonadales; family Gemmatimonadaceae; genus SCN-70-22. The sequence continues at coordinate 140,237 of CAZWVG010000001.1, read as the reverse complement.
CCACCACTCGGCTCTGGTCGCCGATGCCGAATCGCTCCAGCCGTGCGCGCAGGTCGTCCGCCGCGGGAAGCTCGAGGGAGAGTGCGCCGTCGCCGCGGTCGGCGGCGAGCATCATCATGTCGACGTAGCGCGCCCCGCGGATGTGTCCCGCGTCGTAGTCGTCCTTGGGACCTACGTGCAGCAGCACGACGTTGGGATCGGCGAGCTCCTTGTTGAGCTGCGCCGGCGAGATGAGGAGATCGGCCCCCCCTGCCGATTGCGCCAGCAGGCAGCGGGAGTGTACGAGCACGACGACCGTGGCGGCGCCGAGGAGGAGACGAAGTCGGGGATGCATGCGAGTGAGTCCGGGAAAGGGTGCGGACACACGATGCCGCGCGAACGCGCGCGAGTGGTGGAGTCGCCGTGGGGAAGTTGTGCAGGAGCTGTTCGGGCGCGACGCGATGCCGCCGGCGCCTAACGCTGGAAGCGGTACCCCACCTTGTAGACCGTCACGATGTGCTGCGGATCTGCCGGGTCGCGCTCGAGCTTCCGGCGCAGCTCCATCACGTGCGAGTCGACGGTGCGGGAGAGGACGAGCGGGCCGTATCCCCACACCTCGCGCAGCAGCTCCACCCGTGTTGCCACGCGCCCCTCGCGCCGCAGCAAGGCCAGGAGGAGGTCGAAGGCCTTGGGCGAAAGCGAGACCTCTGCTCCTTCGTTCGCCACGGTGCGCGCCGCCGTATCCACTTCCACCGTCCCGAAGTTGAACATCGTCTCCGCAGGCACACCTTCGGCGCGCACCGCGCGGCGGCGCAGGAGGGCGTGAACCCGCTCGAGGAGTTCGAGCAGGGAGAACGGCTTGGTCACGTACTGATCGGCGTCGAGGCGAAAACCGCGGATCTTGTCCTGCTCCTCGCCACGCGCCGAGAGGATGATGACCGGGAGGTCGCGGCTACGCCCGCGCAGCGTGCGCAGCACCTCGAATCCGTCGAGCCCGGGGAGCATCAGGTCGAGAATGACGAGGTCGGGGGCGAAGGTCGCGTGTGCGCCGAGTGCCTCGCGCCCGTCGTAGACCGTGCGGACTTCGAGTCCTTCGAGCCGCAGGTTGTGCGCGAGGAGCTCGGCGAGTTCCGGTTGGTCCTCAACGACCAGGACGCGCGCCGTCACGATCCTGCACCCGGGAGTTGGAAGACGAACGACGCGCCACCACCGGGAGCGTCCTCCACCCACGCGTCGCCGCCGTGTTCGAGGGCGATGTCGCGCACCACCGTGAGCCCGATTCCGCTCCCGCCAGCTGCACGAGCCCGCGCCTGCTCGCCGCGCTCGAACGGCTTCCAGATGCGCCGCCGCTCGTCGGGCGGGACGCCGGGGCCACTGTCGGTGACGCGCAATTGGATCCCGCCAGCGCTCGGCGTCGACACATTCACCACCACCGGTGCATGATCGCGTCCGTACTTCACCGCGTTGTCGAGGAGGTTGAGCAGCACCTGCCGGAGCGATCCCCGTTGCATCACCGTCGGTGCACTCGCCACGCCCGTCACCTCGATGGTGATCCCTCGTGGCGACGCCAGCGCCTGGAACTCTCCCGCCACCGCGCGCGCCTCGGCGGCGACGTCAGTGTCAACGCGAGGGACGTCGGCCTGGCGGGCACCGCGCGTGAAGCGCAGCAGCCCTTCTACGAGGTGCTGTAGCCGGAGCACCTCGCGGTCGGCCATGTCGAGCGAGCTTCGGCGCATCGCTTCGTCGCCCGCGCGTCCCATGCGGATCGTGTCGAGCACCAGGCGCACCTGGGTGAGCGGGGTGCGCAGCTCGTGCGACACGTTGGCCACGAACGACGCTCGATCCTCGGTGAAGCGCACGTCGCGCCGGAGCTGCACCGCAGCCACGACCGTCACGCCTAACGCCAGTACCAGGAGGACGAGGTTGAATGGCACGCGCGACTCCGGCGTCCCGCCGATGAGGAGCGACTCGCCCAGCTCGGGACGAATCTGTGCCTTTACGCGTACGCCGCCGAAGTCGAACGGGAGTTGCAGCACGCTGGCCAGCTCCCAGCGTGGCACGTCGCGCGAGCGGAAGACGGTGTGCCCGGTCGCGTCGCTCACCTCGATGTCGAGGAGGTCGGCGTTGGTGCGCCCGTTCACCAGCGACGGTGGGAGGAGGTCGCTACGCGCGAAGGCAGTGTGAAAGAGCGTGTCGATCGCGGCGGGAGCGTACTCGACACCGTAGACCAGCGTATCGCCCCACCCCGTCGGCATGAGACGGCTCGCGAGCACCCGCGTCGAGTCCCCGCGTGCTTCGACGAAGAGCCTGTACGGCCAGGTCGGTAGCGCGCGGCGGCGCGCAGCGGTGGAGAACAGTTGGTTGATCCATGTCGCGTCGTCGCGCGGAAGGTCGACGACCGGAACCTTGATGCTTCCCGCATTCCCGTCGACCGGATCGCCGAGCCACCCACGTCCCTGCTGCCGGTAGTTGCTCGCGACACCCATCGTGTCGCTCCCCAGCACGTACGCGTAGAAGTGCAGCGGGAGCGGTCCGCTGAGCGTTTCGTGACAGTTGCAGGCAGGGTTCCAACGCAGCAGGTGCCCCATGCGCGTTGCATCGGGGACGCGTGGATCCAGGTGCAACGCCCCCCCGTGATTCACCGGGCCCAGCACCTCGTCGATCGCGCCACGGAGGTCGGCGGTGAGGTGCTCGCGATAGCTCCACGCGGCGAAGGCGCCGTAGTCGCGCAGCGCGCGCTCGGTCACGGATCGCGACGTGCGCGCCGCCCGATATGTCTGCACGAGCATGATCGCGACCGACGCCAGCCCTCCAACGAGGAGAAGCTGGAGCCACAGGGCGCTCGTGCGGACGGCGGTCGAGGGGCGCATCGGGCGAAAGATGGGGATTTGGCTCGACCCGAGGGAGCGACGAGTTGTGCAGGAGTGGTGAAGAGGGCGCCTCAGTTGCGCCTAGTTCCTGCTTTCAGGATGACGCCCCCGCCCCTCCCACGCGCTGCAGGTACTCCACGACCGCCTGCTGCCCCTCGTGCTGCGCCCAGCCGAGCGGCGTTCCGTTCCACAGCTCGTCCTCGATGTCGGTACGCGCACCGTGCGCGACGAGGAGCTCTACCAATGCCAGCCGCCCGCTCGCCGCGGCGTGGTGCAACGGCGTCCCGTGCCCGTGGAATCCGTCGGGGTTGCGCCGGTTGGGATCTTCTCCGGCGGCAAGGAGGAGTTTGGTTACGGCAAGATGCCCGCCAAGTGTCGCCATGGCGAAGGCCCGGTGCCGCTGGTCGCCAGTTGCAGCTGGAAGCAAGTCGCGCACGCTGTCTTCGCGTCCGAGCCCCGCCGCCTTCACGATGTCGTCGACGCGGGCCCCGCGTGCGACGAGCGCCTCCGCTGCATCGAGAAACCCAAACACGAGCGCCGTGAGGAGCGGTGAGCGCCATGCCCCCTCCCCTGCCCCTTCCACGTTCGCTCCGAAGTCGATGAGGAGGTGCGTGAGCGGGACCTGCACGCCGGCGTCGTGCGGCGGCGTGCTCGACACCAGCATGCTGAGCGTGGGCGTCTGGCCACCATACATCCCGGCGAGCGCGTCGGCTTCGCCCCCCGCCTCCAGGAGCAGGCGTCCCATCTCGACTGCGTTAGGGGGAGACTTCTGCCGATACCCCTCGACCCCGTTGGCGCCGAGGTAGTGCACCAGCGTCGCGGCGTGTACCGGGGGATCGTGGCAGGTCACGCGCGTGGAGCGCTGGCGCACGAGCTCCGGGCGTTCGCGCAGCATGTCGCGCAACTCGGTCGCCTTGCCGTTGATCACCGCCTCGACCGCACGTTCGTAGGCGCGGATCGGCGATCGCGGCGTGCGCACCTCTGCCGTCAGCGCGGCGAGGGCATCCCAATCGAGATACGAGTAGAGGCGAGCGACTGCGAGGCGTGCGTCGTCGAGCACCAGCGGCGTGTCGCGGATCTCGTCCAGCGTGATCGGGCGTGGTAACCACTTGACCGTCTCGTCGAGAAAACGCGGCAGGCTGCGGTGCAGGAGCGCCAGCGCGTCGGCGTTGCCGGCAGCGTGCGCGTCGAGGAGTTGCGCCGCCTGCTTGTCATAGTCGTCGAGTGGCGCGTCCCAGGGGAGCGGAGAGAAGACACGTGCCGTCATGGGCGCTCGCGCGAGATGAAGGATGGTCAAGTATCCCTCTCCGCACTCCTCGCCGCGAGTGGCCTCAACCGCGAGTGGCCTCAACCGCGCGTGGCCTCAACCGCGCGTGGCCTCAACCGCGCGTGGCCT
>CAZWVG010000001.1:0-135892 GCA_964637355.1 uncultured Gemmatimonadaceae bacterium | reverse complement strand
GGCCTCAACCGCGCGTGGCCTCAACCGCGCGTGGCCTCAACCGCGCGTGGCCTCAGCCGCGCGTGGCCTCAGCTCGGCACGGCTTCAATCGCGCCCCCTTCGCATTCGGCGCTCGCCTCCGCTGGCCGCACGCTCCTGCGCGGCTCAGTGCCCCAGTCGAACTCCGAACTGCACCTGGTACGGATCGCCCCCCTTGGGGAGCACCCCCGCCCCTTCGTTCACCGTGTAACGATAGCGCTGCTGCGCCGCGTCGAATCCCACGACTCGCAGGAGCGACACGCGATTCACCACCGGGTTCTGCGACGAGATACCGACGGGGAGGAGGTACTGCGCTCCCCACTCGTGATTGAGCAGGTTCCCGAGATTGAAGACGTCGACGATGAACTCCGCCGCACCGATCCCGCGCGCGTTGAATCGACGCGAGAAGCGTGCGTCCACCCGGTGCGTCCACGGCGTGTAGATCGTGTTGCGCCCCGCGACCTCGCCCAGGTGATCGCGGATGTACTGGCTGGCGAGGTTGTGCGAGTTGGCCATGACCCGACGCATCGACGCTGCGATATCGGCCGGCGTTGCGGGATCGTTCGGATCGAACAGAAAGGCGAGATCGTTCCCATTGGCTTCGTCGCCGTTGATGTCGCCGTCCACCACGAGCGAGAACGGGCGCCCGCTCGTCCCGACGTAGCGCGCCGACGCGACGATGCCTAACGGCGCCCGCAGGTCGACGGTGCCGACGACGCGATGCCGAGCGTCGAGATCCGAGGCCGCCCACGCCTGGTCGAGTGCGCGAGGATCGTCGACGACCGGGGTGAACGTGGTCGCGGTACGCGCGAGACAGCAGCCGTACGTCGAGTTGTCGCGCGCGTGCGACCAGGCGTAGCCGAGCGTACCGCGCAACGCGCGCCCCGCACGATACGCGACCTCTCCGGTGATCGCCTCCTGCTCGGCGCGTGCGCCGGACTCGAGCGACACAACACGCGCGTAGCCGGACACGCGCGACGCATTGCGCACGTCGGTCACGCCCGTCGCCTGGGGGATGCTCGCCGCCGGCACCCACACCCCGCGCCCTCCCTCGGCCATCAACCGGAACGACCGCGCGTCTCGCAGGTTGCGATCGATGTAGTGATAGCCGTCGTGCTGTCGCATCGCGTTCACGCCGACCGTGGTGGTGAGCGCGTTGCCGACTCGGTGCGACCAGGCCAGGGCCCCCTTCCAGGTGCGCGGCGCACGAACGTCGCCGGCAACATTCACGTAGGCCGGCGCGCGCGGCCCATCCGTCGGAAGTCCCGGCACGGTCGACGGATCGGCGCGATAGCTGGTGAAGTCGGGGATCGGGACGCTCGCGCCGCGCAGGTCCACGTCCCCGAGCGACGTCCCCGTGTAGAGGAGCTGGTTGTGCTGCGCGTAGTACGGCATTTGCGCGGTGAAGAGTCCCGCTCCCAGCCGCACCACGTCGCGCCCCTCGCCGTCGACGCGCCAGACGAGCTGTCCGCGCGGTTGCAGCTGCCCCCAATCGCTCGGCGCACGTGAGGTGCGTACCGCGAAGGCGGCATCGACGTCGGGATTCGCCGCCGGCGCGGTGAGGAAGGCGGTCCCGTCCCACCGGAGTCCGCCGGTGAGGGTGAAGCGCTCCGAGGCTTGCCACTCCAACTGCGCATAGAGTCCGAGCTCGAGCACGTGCTGGCGTGTCACGGGCGACGTGCCGTTCACCGGGACGATCCGGCTGAAGCGGTTCGGCTGGCGCGCCTCGAGCGCCGCGATCGAGGGGAAGACGAACAGCCCGCTCTGCGACTCGGCGATCAGCGTTCGGGTCCCGGTGAGCGAGTTGTCGGTGCCGGCCGTCGCCAGGAACGGGCCGCGCTGCACCGCCAGTCGATCGATCAGCTGCAACTGCCACTCGCGGCTGTCGTCGGGAGCGAGACGGTTCCCGCCGAACTGGATCGTCGAGTTACCGGTGGTCCCGTCGGGGAGGAGCGATCGCACCTGCACGAAGCCGCGTGGGATCCCGGGCGACTCCGGCGCGAGCATGCGGCGCGAGTGGCTCACCGCGAGCTGCAACTCGTTGAGTCCCGCCCCCGCCACCTGCGAGGCGAGCGACGCGAGGAGCTGCCCTTCGCGCGAGCGAAAGCCGGAGCGCGCCTCGCGCAGCGTGATCGACTGGTCCACGCCGCCGCTCAGCGGACTGTCCCAGTCGCTCCCCGTCGCGCGCAACGTGAGCCGATGCGCGGGCGCCAGCTGCCAATCCACCCTGGCAAACAGCGTCTGCGACAGCGGACGCCGCGACAGGCGGCCGAGCTGTGTCTCACTAGTGTTCGTGCCATAGAGGCGCCCGAGCACGTCGAGCACCCGCGCCAGCGAATCCGCGTTGATCCCCGCCGCCACCTGCGACTGCGAGGTCGCCACGTCCCCGGTGACCAGCGGTTCGTCGGAGTCCTGTCGCTCGTAGGCGAAGAAGTAGTGCGCCTTGTCGCGCACGATCGGACCGCCGAACGAGAGCGCCGACTGGACGAATTGCGCCTGACGAGCCTCGCGCGCGCGTCCCTGGTAGTCCGATGCGGCCGACAGCCGCTCGTTGCGGAACGCCGTGAAGAGCCGGCGTTCGATGGTATTCGTCCCGAATCGCGTCGCCGCCGCGATCTGCCCACCCCCCTGCCGCCCCTGACCGACGTCGAACACCGCCGTGTTCACCTCGAATTCGCGCACCGCCTCGAGTGAGATCGCCGCTGGTCCGCCGTTCGCTTCGCCGGCGCGCAACATGTTGCGCGCCTGGACGCCGTCGATGCGGAAGTCGGTCGAGGTCCAGCGCTGCCCCCCGAGTGCGAGCTGGTTGCCCGCCATCACCGAGAGCGACGCGAGTCCCGAAAAGTTGCGATCGAGCACCGGGAGCGCATCGATCGCCTCACGCGCGATGCGCGTGCTCCCGCCGATCCGCGACTCCCGCCCTTCCTGCGCATCCTCACGAACCACAACTTCCGCGAGGCGTGTTGACTTGCGCTGCAGTTCGATGTCCACGACCGGTCGAGCGCCGATAGTGAGCACGATGCCGGTGCGCTCTGCCGGGCGGAACTCCAGGCGGCGCGTACGCACGGTGTACGGACCGCCGAGCGGAAGTCCGAGCAGGGCGTAGTGCCCGGATTCGTTGGTGCGCACCTGTACCACGTAGCCGGTCTCACCGTGGCGCGCCTCGACGATGACGTTCGCGATCGGCACGCCGGCAGTGTCGCGCACCGTCCCGGTGATGCCACCGACTGCCGTCTGCGCTGGCAGCAGGTGCGGAAACAGCACGACACCAACCAGAAGAAGCATCCATCGCAACGACCGACCGACTCCTGCTGCCATGATTCGACTCTCGATTCGACTCAACTTCGAAGGCGCTCGGCGACTGGGGCCGGGCAAGGTGGCGCTGCTCGAGGCGATCGAGGCGAGCGGGTCGATCACTGGCGCGGCGAAGACGTTAGGCATGTCGTACCGGCGTGCGTGGCTCCTCCTCGAAGAGACGAATGCGCTCTTCACCGACGCGAGCGCGGCGACCGCCCAGGGAGGGCGCCAGGGCGGCGGCGCGCAGCTCACGCCATTCGGGCGCGAGGTCGTCGCGCGCTACCGCTCGGCGGAGCGCGCGCTGCGGCGCTACGCCGAGGAAGACCTGTCGTTCTTCGAGGAACACCTGCGCCCGATGCCCAAGCGCCAGGGCGCCAAGGGTACGGCCGCGCCGAAGGCAACACGGAAGCCCGCTGCGGGAACGCGAAACTCCGCGCGCTGACGCGTGCCGGTGTCGGGCGGGCGATATATACGGGCGGATATAGCGACGCGCCAGAGGGAGCGCGCGGAGCGTACGCGCGGTCTAGCGCTCGACCGTGATCACGTGTGCCCGCATCAGCCCGTCGAGCGCGTGCGGGCCGAAGCGCGCCGCGAGGGCGCGCGTTGCCGCGTCGGTCGCCTCGTCGAGGCGTGTCGGGTCGCGCTGTTCTATCTCGTTGCGGAGCGGCGTTCCCTGACAGAACGCCACGGCCGGTACGCGCGGCGAATCGGCACGACTCCGCACCTCGAGCGTCTCGACGCGGAGCGGCGCGTCGAACCCCGCAGCGCGAAGGTGACGCTCGACCTGCATGCAGTCGTGGTATCCGTGCGGTGTGCGGCCCACGAAGCGCGGCGGGTCCTCTGGAAACAGGGCGGCGACGGCCTCGGTCACCACGTGGGCGAACTCGTTCGTCTCGAGCGTGTCCCACGTGCTGAACATGTAGACGCCGCCGGGGCGCAGTACGCGCCGCGCCTCGGCGAAGCCGCGCACCTTGTCGGGAAAGAACATCACCCCGAACTGGCAGACGACGGCATCAAACGACGCGTCGTCGAACGGGAGTGAGAGTGCGTCGGCTTGCTGCCACTCGACCGCGCGAGCCGTCCCCACGCTGCTCGCGCGCGTGATCATCGCCGGATTGAGGTCGGTCGCGACGATCGTGCAGCTGGCGGGGAGTGACTCGGCGAGCGCGCGCGTCAAGGCGCCAGTCCCGGCGGCGATCTCCAGCAGGCGCGTCGGGTTGCGTGCACGCAGTTGCTCGGCGACCACTGTCGCGTAGGGCGCGAAGAGCATGGGGACGAGGTCGCGCTCGTAGATCTCCGAGATGGAGTCGGTGAAGCGATGATCGTGTGCCGGAATGCTCATGCGCGTACGCCCTCGGGCGACGGTTGGTTATGCGGGACGTTTCGATGCGATCGCGAGGCGAAAGCCGTCGGGATCGCGCACGCGAAAGACGCGCATCCCGAACGCATCGGTCGGCTCGGCGTCGAGCGTTGCGCCGGCCGCCTTGGCGCGAGCCGCGATAGCGTCAATGTCCTGCAGGCTGGTGAACATCAGCGAGAACCCCTCTCCCTTCACCCGGTCGCCCCCCTTGGCGCCGTTGTCCTGCGTGAGGAGCATCTCGACACTACCGGCGCGCAGCGCGACTGCCATCAGACGCCCCTCGCGTTCGTAGGTGCGCTCGATCGCGAATCCGAGCACGTCGCGGTACCAGGCCATGCTCTCCTCGAGCGAGGCAACGGTGAGCGACGGTCCCACGGCGATTGCCTCGAATCCGGCGGGTGCGTCTTGCTCCTGCGAGTTTGGTGCGTCCGGCGATTCGGCCATCTCATCTCCGCGTGCCGCGCACGGCGGCGGGTCATGGCGCGCCGGCGAGCTGCTGGCGCGCTTCATCGAGTGGCGCGCGACGCGTGCCGTCCTTCGCCACCTCGAGCAGTTCCCCGTAATATCGTCGCGCGGTCGCGGTGTCGCGCAACTCGCGCGCGGCCCGCGCCGCGCCCAGGAGCGAGTTGAAGCGTCGAGGATAGCGATCGAGCGAGGCGCGATACGACGCGAGTGCGTCGGCTGCCGAGTGCTGCGCCAGCTGCACGTCGCCGAGCTGCTCGAAGGCCGGAATCGTCGGCGCCGGCGTGACGGCGTGTTTCGGCGTGGCATCCTCGAGGGCGGTTGCGTCACGCAGGAGCGCGAGCGCCTCCGCGTGCTCTCCCCTCTCCTCGGCGACCCACGCCGCGAGCGAGAGGTGCAGGAGGCGGATGTTGGCGCTGAAGATCGCTTCGCCCTCTGCGCGCGTCGCGCGTTCGAGCGTGTCGAGTCGCGCGAGGATTTTCTTTGCAGACTCCTCATCACCCTGATGGGTGGCACCGACGCCGCGAGCGTAGAGCGAGATCGCTTCGGGCCAGGCGAAGCGATCCCACGGGAGCCACCCCGGTTCTCGCGGGACGATCGCCGCCGCGGCCGTCCAGTCGTGCCGCTCGAGCACGTCGCGCGCTTGCGTGGAGGCGAAGTGGAACGCCGTCTTGAAGGTCGGTTCGAGGCGGGGCGTTGCCCGCAGCCTCGCCAGCTGCAATGCCGTTGCGTCGTCGTCACCTCGCTGCAGGTACGCATACACGAGGTACTCGACGGCGTGAGGGAATTCGTCCCACGTGTACTCTCCGTGGTCACCGGCAGGAAACGCGAGCGCCGCGGTCGCCGCGCGCAGGTTCCCCCGAATCACCGCCGGCCAGTCGCCGAGCCGTGTGTAGATGTGTGTCGGCATGTGCAGCGCGTGCGGGTTGCCCGGCGCCGACGCGTCGTAGCGATGCGTGATGTCGAGCGAGTTGTGCTCCCGCCCGTTGGCGTCGTTGGCATGCACGAGATAGTGCATCGCCCCGGGGTGATCGGGGTTGCGCGCATAGATCGCGAGGAGGAGTCGCGATGCCGCATCGGCATTGTGGCGCGTCGTCGAATCGATCGGGATGGTGGCGAGCAGCGCGAGCGCGTCGAACGCCGACGCCTCGTCGTCGTCGGGATAGGCATCGTGCAGTGCCGCCGTTGCCTGCGCCCAGCGGCGGATGCGCAGCCAGTAGTCCGACCCAGCCGGCTCGCGGAAGAACGCGTCGGCTGTCGCGATGTAGAGGCGCTCCCGGGGACTCGCCGGCTGCAACGCCCTTGCCCGCTCCACCTCTCGCCACCCCTGAGCGAGCGCCGCCGGCGATGGGCGCGTCGGCCAGAGCGGCTGGAAGAGTGTCATCGCCACCCCCCAGTGAGCCATCGCGCAGTTGCTGTCGCGCGCGGCGATCGCCGCGAAGGCTCGTCGCGCCTGCGGATACGTCATGTGATGGAGGAGCGCCACGGCACGCTCGAACCGCGCTTGCTCGGTTGCCGCGCACGACACCGGAAAATGCACGATCCCGAGTGGCGCCGTGCGCTCGCCGTCTGCTGGGGGGCGCCCGACCGATTGCGGCGGTGTGTTGTGCGAGCACGCGCCCAGCACGCTCGCGATCGACAGTGTCAGTGCGCGGACCCACGAACGCACCGCCCCTCCTGCACCTACACGCGAAATGACGGCAGAGACGCGCATCTTCCCTCACCCTCTGGCGAAGGTGCGGCTGGGCACTGAAGCCCGCCGCACCCTAATCGACAGAAATCGCCGCCGAGCGCAAGGGGAATGCGCGATATCGCGGCTACATCATCCCCGGCATCAGCACGTGATCGATGACGTGAATCACGCCGTTCGACTGGCGCACGTCGGCGATCGTGACCTTCGCCATCCCGCCCTGCTCGTCCTTGAGCACCAGGTCGCTCCCCTTCATCATCGCCCAGAGCTTTCCCCCGCTCACCGTCTTGAGCTCGGCCGTGCCGTGCCCGTCCTTGATGAGCTTCGCGATCGACGCGGCGTCCCAGCTTCCGGCAACGACGTGGTAGGTGAGGACGTTGGTGAGCTCCTTCTTGTGCTCAGGCTTGAGCAGGTTGTCGACGGCGCCGGCCGGGAGCATTGCGAAGGCGGCGTTCGTCGGTGCGAACACCGTAAACGGCCCCTTCCCCTTGAGCGTCTCGACGAGCCCGGCCGCCTTGACCGCGGCCACGAGTGTCGTGTGATCCTTCGAGTTGACGGCGTTGTCGATGATGTCCTTGCTCTGGTACATCGCGGCGCCGCCGACCATCGGATTCTGGGCGTGTGCAGCCAGCGGGGCGGCCGCCAGCAGCAAGCCGGCGAGCAACTTGTATTGCGTGCGCATGATAGGTCGACTCCTGAGTGGTGGGCAGCGACAGTGCTGCTCTGCCCTACCTACGCCGCCCATCGCGGAGCGGATCTTTCGGCGCATCACCGTCGGCCATCTCATCGCGCCACCGCGCCCGGTTGCGCTCGCGGATCGTCGCTCGCGGATCGTCGCCCGCCGCACCTCGGTGCCGGGCGCCTCGCGCACATGATTGCGGCAGAGCATGGCGGGGCGCCGCAAACGGCCCGAGATTCGTTGGATCGTTTCCTCGACTCGAATCTCCCATGACGGCTTCTCGTTCTCGCGCCCGCCAGCTGCATCGCGCTGTGTCGGCGGCTGTAGTGCTCCTCGTCTCGCTCCTCGCCTCGACTCACCGCGCCGACGCGCAGGGAGAGCGTCCGCTCTATCGCGATCCGCAGGCCCCTGTCGCCCAGCGCGTCGCCGACCTCCTCGGCCGCATGACGCTCGAGGAGAAAGTCGCGCAGATGCTCTCCCTGTGGCAGGGAAAGGCGGCCATCACCGATGCGGAGGGGCGATTCGATCCGTCAGGTGCACCGCGCTTGTTCCGCGTCGGCATTGGCCGCATCGAACGCCCCAGCGACGAGCACGGTGCGCGCGCCGAGGCAGAGTTCACCAACGCAATCCAACGCTGGGTTCGCGACAGCACGCGCCTCGGCATTCCCGTCCTCTTTCACGAGGAAGCACTGCACGGCTTGCAGGGGCCGCAGGCAACGTCGTTTCCGCAGGCGATCGCGCTGGCGAGCAGCTGGAATCCCTCCCTGGTCGAGCGCGTCATGACAGTCGTTGCCGCCGAGGTGCGCGCACGCGGCGCGCAGCAGGTGCTGGCGCCGGTCGTCGATATCGCGCGCGACCCGCGCTGGGGGCGCATCGAGGAGACATACGGCGAGGATCCCTTTCTCGCCGCCGAGATGGGGCTCGCCGCGGTGCGCGGATATCAGGGACGCGATTCGACGGTCCCCGCACCGCGCGTGATCGCGACGCTCAAGCACATGACCGGGCACGGCCAGCCTGAGGCCGGGATGAACATCGGTCCGGCATCGCTCGGCGAGCGCGCCGTGCGCGGGCGCTTTCTGCCACCGTTCGAGCGCGCGGTGCGCGAAGGCGGCGCGCGCAGTGTCATGCCGTCGTACAACGAGGTGGATGGCGTCCCCTCGCACGCCAACACCTGGCTCCTCAAGGATGTACTCCGTGGCGAATGGGGCTTCGACGGCACCATCGTGTCGGACTGGCAGGGGATCAATGATCTTGTCACGCGTCACCACATCGCCCGGGATTCCGCCGAGGCCGCGCGCGAGGCGCTCGCCGCCACGGTCGACCTGGAACTCCCCGACATCCAGACGTATCACACGCTGGTTGATGCGGTGAAGGAAGGAAAGGTGCAGGAGTCGGCGATCGATGCCGCTGTCCGTCGTTTGCTCCGCGCCAAGTTCGATGTGGGGTTGTTCGAGAATCCCTTCGTCGATCCCGCCGCTGCCGACAGCATCTCGGGCGCCGCGGCCCATCGCCCACTCGCGCTGGAGGCAGCGCGCCAATCGATCGTTCTCCTCAAGAACGATGGAAACGCGCTTCCGCTTCGAGCGTCGGCGCTGCGTCGCGTGGCGCTCATCGGGCCGCACGCCAGTGAAGTGCTCCTTGGCGGCTACGCGGGGACGCCGCGCTACTCCGTGAGCATCCGCGAAGGTTTGCGCGCCAAGCTTCCGCGCAGCGTTTCACTCTCCTACGAGGAGGGAGTCCGCCTCACCGAGGATCGTACCTTCACCAAAGAGCCGCAACCGCACATGAGCGGGGCGCGCTCCATCGAGCGCTGGCGCTCCGACTCGGTGGTCCTCGGCGACAGCGTCGCCAATCGCGCGCGTCGGGCACGCGCTGTCGCGCTGGCCAAGGCGAGCGACGTGGCGATCGTCGTCGTAGGCGACAACGAGATGACGTCGCGCGAGGCCTGGGCCGATACGCACCTGGGCGATCGCGCGTCGTTAGGCCTCCCGGGCGAGCAGGAGCGTCTCGTCCTCGACATCCTCGCCACCGGGACCAAGGTCATCCTCGTCCTCATCAACGGACGCCCCATGTCGATCCCGACGCTCGCGGCGCGCGTGCCGGCGATTGTCGAAGGATGGTACCTGGGGCAGGAGACCGGGACCGCGCTTGCCGAAGTGTTGCTCGGCGAGACCAACCCGGGAGGGAAGCTCCCGCTGACCGTCGCCCGCCACGTCGGGCAGATCCCCATCTCCTACGACCTCAAGCCCTCGGCGCGTCGCGGCTATCTCTTCGAGGATCAGGGTCCGCTCTGGCCATTTGGCTTCGGGCTCTCGTACACGACGTTTGCCTATTCCGACGTCCGCCTGTCGCGCCCCAGCATGGCGCGGGGCGACAGCGTACAACTCTCGGTAACGGTGACCAACACCGGAAAGCGTGCCGGTGATGAGGTCGTGCAGCTGTACGTGCATGCGCGTACGAGCGCGGTCACGCGCCCGCTCGCGCAGCTGCGCGGCTTCCAGCGCATCACTCTGGCGGCCGGCGAGTCGCGCCGCGTCGAGTTCACGATCGGGACGCGTGAGCTGTGGTATGTGGGTCCGGCGATGAAGTGGGTGCTGGAGCCGGGGACGTACGATCTCGAGGTGGGTGGCAATTCCGTTGACCTGCAGTCGGCGGCGCTGGAGGTGCGGGAGTAGGGACGGAAGGAGTATGCGAACGCTGCCGGGATTTCGCGGAACGAGGGGCGACGCGATTCCCGGCATGGGTGACTCGCAGATGGAGCTGGTCCGCACATATCGTGTGCCGCTCCATGTCTGTAGTGATCGCGGACCCCGCACCGTTGAACCGTAGATGCGCCCGCCGGCCGATCGTCTTCTCGCGCTCCTGCTTTTTCTGGTTGGGCTCGCTGCGTGTGGCGGAGACAAGGCAACGCCCCCTTCCGAAGTCCTCCAGGCGCGGATCGACTACGGACCGGTGGGGAGCCTCGCAATTGGCGACACCGCTCGGCCGCGACTCTACGACGCGTCCTCGCACGAGGTCTTTGCGACTGCGTGGAGTTCGAGTGACCCCTCGATCGCGAGCGTCGGCATCACCGGTCTCGTGACGGGCGTTCGAAAGGGCTCTGCAACGATTCGGTTGTCGGCCGCCGGAGGCTCGGCATCCGTACAGGTCGTGGTTGGTGGCACCCTGCATACGGGCGCCATACGAGCGAGCGAGTCGTGGACAGTCGACAACGGTCCCCACGTGGTCGATTCGCTCATTACGGTCGGAGCGAGTGGCGGCGCCACGCTCACGGTTGGCCCGGGCGTTTCGGTCTACTTCAAGAAGCCGGGCGCCGCGCTGGCCTTCGGCGAGGGCGGGTCGGGAACTCTGATCGCCGATGGCAGTGCCGCACCGATCGTCTTTCGTGCCTGGAGCGATACCGCAGCCGAAGGCACATGGCGCGGGCTTCGCTTTCACGGCGCCGGTCGCTCGGTACTGAAGAACGTGACGCTCCGCGCCTGTGGTCGCACGAGCGAAGAGCCGAGCGGCGTGAACGGACCGCCGTCGAGCGGCTGCATCCTGCTGCTCAATCAGGTCATCGAGCCAGACGCACCCGAGCTTTTGCTTGACGACGTGAGAGTGATCGACGGCAAGAACGCCGCGATCGTGCTGGAAGGCATGAGTCGATTGTCGGACGGTTCCCGCCTGTTGACCGTGCAATCGATGCGCGGCTTCGTGGGAAAGCTTCGGGCCGGCCTCGTCGGACTCTTCCCCGTAGGCGGCACGTTCAGCGATATCGACGTCAACGAACTGCAAGTCTCCGAGGACACACTCGCCACTTCAGCCGAGTGGCCGAATCAGGGATTCGCGTACCACATCTTGGGCCCCGTTGTCATTCAGGGGAGCGCCACTCCGGAACTGAATATCGGCGGCGGCGCCGCAATGACATTCGATCGGTTTGCGGCATTCGTGGTCGGCCGCGATGCACCGGGCTCCCTTCGTATCGGCGCGACGACCGGCCAACGCGTGCAGATGAAGCCCGACGCGGACGGATGGGTCGGTGTGCAATTCTGGTCGAAGTCCGTGAACAGCTCGATCTCGAATGCGACCCTTCACGCGTGCGGTATCTACGTGCTTCCCGTGTTTGGCAACGGTTGCATCCAGTTTATCGGCAACTCAGCGACGCCGGGGCCGTCGCCGGTGCTCAGTGATGTGACGATCGACAGCGCAGGCTATGCAGCGGTGAATGCCACGCGCGGCGGGCGCTTCGGCGCAGCGTCGGACAATCTCACGATCACTCGAACGCTCGGCGTCCCGATTCAAGCTGACATCGATGTGCTGCCCACGATTCCCTCGGGCACGTACACGGGAAATGTCATCGATCAGGTCCGCGTGATCGGTTCGTTGGTCAGCACATCGATGACGCTACGCAATCTCGGCATTGCCTATGGCATTCCCACTGGGCTCACCGTTGAAGGCGTTGGCAACCCGATATTGACCATCGAGAGCGGCACTGCGTTGCAGATGGGTGTGGGTAGCTACCTGGGAGTGGGAGTATTTGCGGCTGGCGGCATTCGTGCCGTGGGTACTTCGTCCTCGCCGATCCATTTCTTCGCCAGGGGACCGAACGAACATCCCGGCTGGTGGATGCGCGTACAGCTTGGTACGCTCGCCGATCCGAGCTCGCTCCTCGATCACGTGCTGATCGAACATGCGGGCGGCGAGGACCGAGGCGCAGCCGGCATCGAGTTCCTGCGCGACTTGGGACCGATCTTCCGCAACTCGACGGTGCGGCTCTCCGCCGGCTGCGGCGTGCTCCGAAGCGGTGCGCCGTGGACGACGGACTTCACGGCCCCCTCACTCGGAAATCGATTCGAGCAGCTCGCTGACTCGGCGCAGTGTGGCCCTCGTTAGGTCACCGGCGGGTCAGTCGGTTCGCGACACTCATTAGGGTGACGTGCCTCGTCACGGACACGCGATCGCCGGATTCCCGTTGTTGTTGATCAGCAGGTTCGTCGCGCCGTGCGCCTGCGCGTAGGCTGTCGCCGCCGCGTCGGAGATGAGCGGATTGTTGGTGATCGTCGCCCGCCCGCGAATGGCGCCGGTCGCCGAGGGAAGCGTGGAGAGCGCGCACGCGCCCGACAGCGTGAAACCGCCGACGTCGAGCGTGCCTAACGCGACCGACGTCACGTGCTCACCGAAGATGGTCGCCGAACCCTGCACGCCGTTCACCACGAACGTCGTCAGGGCATCGCTGTTCAGCAGGAGACCTCCCGTTCCAACCGTCAACGACGGGAGCGAGACGGAGACCCGGCACGATCCGCCCTGACCGACGTTGGTCGACACACGAAGCGTGGGACTGAGCGTGAGTGCCGGGAACGACAGCGCGACGCTCCCCGCGCACCCGCCCCCTGCCGACGCGAACACCGACAACCCAGCGCCCGTCCCTCCGCTCGATCCCACATCGGTGAGGTTGCCGAAGCTCACCGGCCCCGTCAGCTGCATCCCGTCGACGTTCAGCGTGAACACGGTACCCACGTGTCGCACGCCAGTCAGTGCAGCAAGCGTGGTGAGCGGCATGCCGCGCACCTGCAGCGCCCGCCCAACCGTCCGAAGCGACGCCATGTCCACCAGGTCGGTCATGGCGGGATTGTCGAGGACGAAGACGTCGTTGGTCACGTCGGTCACGGTCGAGAATGGCGCGACGTCCTTCAGTGCCGCGTTCTGTGAAATCAGCACGCCGCCGGGAAGGAGCGCGGGGAGTTTGGGCAAGTGCGTCAGCGTGACGAGCCCGGTCCCCTGCACCGTGAGGCTACTGTCGATCGCCATTCCGCTCAGCGGAAGGAGCGTCGTCAGCGCCGCGTCGTTGCTGAGGTTCAGGCTTCCGACGCGTGTGATCGCCGAGATCCCTGAAAGATCCGAGAGCGCCTGCAGGCCGTTGAGTTGCAGCTGCGCGGGCACTCGCGTCACCTGGGCGAGTCCAGCCAGGTCGGTGAGGTGCGAGTCGCCGCTGAGCACGAGCGACCGGCCGATCGACGATAGGCCGTGCAGCCCACTCACGCTGGTGAGCGATTGCACCCCGGAGATGGTCAACGTTCCACCCACGTCCGTCAGCTGCGAGAGCTCGCGCAGGTCGGTCGAGGTGACCGGGTCCGCAGCGCTGGACAATATCGTGAGGTCGCCCGTGACCTTGGCCGCGTTGCTGAGGCTCTGGAGCCCTGTCTGGGTCAGCACCGTCACACTCCCGGTGATGGTGATCCCGAACGACCGGTTCACCTGATGCGTCGTGCAGACCTCGTCGAGACGATACCCGAGATCCGGATGGACGCAGCTCCGGATAAAGATGTTGAGCGCCGTTTGTCCGGTGGGCACCACGTTGCCCGACAACTCGCCGGCCGCATTCGTCTGCAGCACCTGGGTGCCGTCGTTCGTCGTCCCGGCGATGATCAACGTGACCTTGAACAGCACGTTGAGCAGTTGCGGATCCTGCAGCCGCTGCACGCCGTAACGCAGGTCGAGCTGCGCCGCCTGGTTCGGCGTCGGATTGTTCGGGAAGTTGGCGATCGTGTTGATCACCTTGATGCACAGCGCGTTCGCCACCGTGGCAGCGTCCAGCTGGTTTCCCGACGTCGCGATCCCGAAGTGCTGCGCCATGTCCTGCAGCGCGAACACGACCTGTGCCTCGGCGAGCGGCGCGGCGCTCGTGGTCGGGAACGAGTTCCCGCAGGCGAGGTTGTGGCCGCCGATCGCGGTCTGCAGCACGCTTGGAAGGATGGTGACGCCGGCACTGCGCTGCGATGTGAGGCGTGAGGCGAGCGTTGGCTGGAAGTGAAACTGCTGGTCGCTCGCCGCGACGCGCTCGTCCCAGTCCAGGAAGTCGCCGGCCGCACCGTCGAAATCCTTGAGCTGTTGCGCCCCATGCAGTTCGGCGTCGACGAGCGCGTACCACGCGGTGTACAGCGTCGCGTAGTCACTCGCGGTCGCCGACGAGTTGGCGTCGAGCGCTGCGAGCTGCGACCGGAAGCCGTCGGTCGTGCTGTCGGAGAGGATCGGGACCGTTTGCAGGATGCTCGGGACGAACGTCCCCCACCCTCCAACCGAGAAGTGCCGGACGCTCAGCGTCAGCGTATCGCCCGTGCGTGTTCCCACCTCGAGGGCGGTGACCGCGCCGGTGTCGTTCGCCATGTAGCCCACGACGGACTGTCCGGTGGGGACCGTCACGTGGGTGATGACCTTGAGCGTGAGTGGCTTGAGGAACGTCGTCCCCGTCGGCTCGAAGCGCATGCCAGCGACGAAGGTGCCGCTGGCCGGCAATTGGCGGTTGGCGCTCACCGGCGTCATGGTGATGCGCGTCGGCGTCACCAGCGCGCCAGCGGGAATCGACAGTTCGTAGCTGACTCCGTTGCGCGCCTGCGTAATCACGCCGCCGTTGGGAGAGATCGTCTGGCTCACCGCGCCGCCGGCATCGAGGGCGAGGCGCGGGAGCGCGGCCACGGTTACCGTGCTCGATCCGCTCTTCGACGCCACGGTGGCCGTGATGGTCGCCGTCCCCGCGGCCACCGCGCTGACCGCGCCGCTCGCGCTCACCGTAGCGATCGCGGTGCTGCTGCTCGACCACGCCACCGACTGACCGCTCATCGTCGCGCCGTTCTGGTCCTTCACCACCACCGCCAGCTGCACCTGGTCGCCGGCGTTCACGGTGGCGGTCGCGGGCGTCACCTCGACCGCGGTGACCACTGGGGTCGGAGGCGGCGGCGGTTGCGTGACCGCGCCATCGCTCCCCCCGCCGCACGCGAGCAGCGATGTCGAGACCGCAACGACACAAACGAGGAAACGCAACAATCGCCCGCGCGCGTCGATCGGTGTCATGCTCGCGGCGGCGCGCACCCTCGCGCGCGCTCGCCCCTCCAAACGGCAGATGCGCAACCGCCGGACCGCGTCGCATGCCTCGATGTCCGCTGCTACCCGTTCCCTCGAATCCATGAATCGCCTCCGCCGCTCGCGCGAGCCTGCTGCGTGCGGGGACGATGGTTGTGATCGGGTCCGACGGCAAGCAGCCGCCCTCCACTCAGCGAGTGGAAGACGGCCGCTATCACACTAAGCGTACACAAGGATGACGCGAATGCGGGACGATCGCGTCGCCGCCTCGCTGTCACCTCATCTCGATTGCTTCACCGGGCAAGTAGAAATCCCGAGGATCGAATACAACGGACAGGTGCCGAGTGCGGCGGTGGCGAGCGGAATGATCCCGATCAGCCCGACCCAGCGCATCGACCCTTCCCCGAGGAAGTAGAAGGCCAGCAGGGCCAGGCCCAGGATGATGCGAATCGCGCGATCCGCGCTGCCTACGTTTTGCTTCATGACGTTGCTCTCCTGTCGAGGGGCTGCCTGAATCCTAGGCGGCTTCGCCCCGGGAGTCAGTCATCCGCGCTCCCACACCAGCGTCAGGTTTCTGTCCGCTCGGAGTCGTGATGTGACAGGCCGCCCTCCCGCGGGCGCACGCGCGAGCTTCACGCGGCGGGACGAAGGGACGAAATGACAGCCAACGCTTGGCAGAGGAAATCTGTCCAAGAGACGATCCGTCCACCTCATGCCCCGATGAGTCATGCGAGACCTCCGCGATGCCTGGCGCGCGCTGCGCCGCACTCCGTTCGTGTCGGCCGTTGCCGTCCTCTCGCTCGCGCTCGGCATCGGCGCCAACACGGCGATGTTCTCCATCGTCGACACGCTGATCCTGCGCACGCTCCCGGTGCCGCACGCCGGACGCCTCGCCCTCGTGTCCCAGGGAAAGGACTTCTCCTCCCTGACCAATCCGATCTGGGAGTCGCTCCGCGACCGGGAATCGCTGTTCGACGGCGCCTTCGCCTGGGGATCGGCACGCTTCAATCTCGCCCGCAGCGGCGAGGTCGATCCGGTCGACGGGCTCTACGTGAGCGGCGCCATGTTCGAGGTGCTCGGTGTCCCCGCGCAGCTCGGACGCACGATTCTTCCATCCGATGACCGGCGCGGCGGCGGGAGCGCCGGGTTGGTCGCGGTGATCTCCGATGCCTACTGGCGGCGCCACTACGGCGCCGCTCCCGACGTGATCGGCCAGGGCATCGTGCTCAGCCAGACGGCGTTCACCGTTGTCGGCGTGATGCCTCCGTCGTTCTTCGGTCCCGAGGTGGGGAAGAGCTTCGACGTGGCGGTCCCGTTAGGCGCCGAAGCAGCCGTACGCGGTCCCGAGAGCATTCTCGATCGTCGGTCGACGTGGTGGCTGCGCGTGATGGTGCGACTGCGTCCCGGCCAGGACATCGCGCAGGCAACCGCCGCGCTGCGGGCAGTGCAGCCACAGGTGCGCGAGGCCACGATGCCCGAGACGTACCGCCAGGAGTCGCGCGACCGCTACCTCTCCGATCCGCTCAACCTCCTTCCCGCCGCGAGCGGGACGTCGAGCCTGCGGAGCGAGTATCGTCGCCCCCTCCTCACGCTGATGGCGATCGTGGGGCTCGTCCTCCTCATCGCGTGCGGCAACATCGCCAATCTCCTCCTCGCGCGCGCCAGCGCCCGGCGGCACGAACTCAGCGTGCGACAGGCGCTCGGCGCCTCGCGCTGGCGTCTCGCCCGCCAGCTGCTCGCCGAGAGCGCCCTGCTTTCAATGGTTGGAGCCGCCGTTGGGGTCCTGTTTGCGGTGTGGGGTGGACGAATCCTCATCGCGCAACTCTCGACCCCCGACGACCCGGTCACGCTGGCCCTTGGGCTCGACTGGCGCATGTTCGGCTTCACGGCGCTCGTCGCCATCGCCACGGCACTCCTCTTCGGGACTCTCCCGGCGCTCCGGGCCTCGCGCGTACGCCCGATGGAGGCAATGCGCGAGCAGGGACGCGGCAACTCGAGCGACGGCCGAGTCGGGCTCGGCGGCGGCCTGGTGGTCGCGCAGGTTGCGCTCTCGCTGGCGCTGGTCGTCGGTGCCGGCCTCTTCACGCGAACCTTCGCCGCGCTCTCCTCCGTGCGACTCGGCTTCGACCGCGATCGCGTCCTGGTGGTGAACCTGAGCGTGCAGCGCAGCGCCACCGACTCTGCCCAGCGTGCCGACCTGTTCGAGCGCGTTAGGCAGGCGGCACTCGCCACCCCCGGGGTGTCGCAGGCCGCGGTGTCGATGGTCACCCCCGTGAGCGGGAGCACCTGGAACGATGCCGTGTGGGTCGATGGTGCACCACCGCTCCCCGAGGAGCAGCGCCTCACCAACATCAATCTCCTCTCGCCCGACTGGTTCGCGACCTACGGCACGCGACTGATCGCCGGACGCGATATCGACGAGCGCGATCGCGCCGGGGCCCCGCTCGCGGCGGTGGTGAACCAGACGTTCGCGCGACACTTCTTCGGCACGACGAATCCGATCGGCCAGGTCGTGCGCCGCGAGGGAAACGCCAGGAACGCCGATCGCGTCTATCAGATCGTGGGACTCGCCGAGGACGCTGTCTACGTCTCGCTACGCGATACCGTCCCTCCCACCATGTACCTCGCGCTCGCGCAGAATGTGGAGGGACCGACCTTCGCGTCGCTCTCGGTGCGCGCGGACGGCTTATCGCCGGCGCTGCTCTCGCGCTCGTTGGGCGATGCGATCGCGCGCGTCGACCCTGCACTCACGTTCACGGTGCACACCCTTGCGAGCCAGGTGAATTCGTCGCTCACGCAGGAGCGACTCGTGGCATTGCTGTCGGGCTTCTTCGGCGTCCTCGCGCTCCTTCTTGCGGCGCTCGGGCTCTATGGGGTGACGGCGTACTCGGTCGCGCGCCGCCGTGCGGAGTTGGGGATCCGCATGGCGTTAGGCTCGGCGCCCGGCGGCGTGCTGCGCCTGGTGCTCTCGCGCGTGGCGACGCTGGTCGCCGCCGGTGTGGTGACCGGCGCGCTCCTCACGTGGGGACTCACCCGTCTCGTCGCCTCGCTCCTCTACGGCCTGTCGCCGCAGGATCCGCTCACCTTCGCCGGGGGGGCGACGCTGCTGATCCTCGTTGGTGTGGCAGCGGGCTGGATTCCCGCGAACCGCGCGGCGCGCATCGATCCCGCGACGGTGTTGCGGGAAGAGTGACGTTCAAGTGGTGCGCGCCCCGACTATCCGGCGGCGCGCACCCTCACCTTGGTCCCCCACGGATCGGTGGCGACGATCGCCTCCTGGCCGTCGCGCTCGACCGCATGCGCACTCCCGGCATCGCGCAGCGAAGCCTCGACAGCTGCAACGTCATCCGAAGTGGGGAGTACGATCGTCCACTCGAGCAGCCGCGCATCGCCTTCCGCGTCGGGGCGCGCATTCTCGCCCCCCCACGTGTTGGTCCCCACGTGGTGGTGATAACCGCCAGCGCCAAGAAAGAGCGCGCCGGGATATCGCCACGTCGTGCGATCGAATCCGAGCCCCTCGGAGTAGAACGCCGCGGCTCGCGCGAGGTCGCCGACGTGCAGGTGCACGTGCCCCATCGTGGTGCCGGCCGGCATTCCGTCCCACGAAACGTCGCCGGCGGCATCGAGCAGCCCCGCCACATCTACTGGGTCGGTCGCCATCATGAGCTCCCGTCCCTGGCGTTGCCAGGTGCTCCGCGGGCGATCGGCATACACTTCGATCCCGAGGTTGTCGGGATCCTGAAGGTAGAACGCCTCGCTCACCAGGTGGTCGCCGGCGCCGGCGCGCGCACCGATCTCTCCCAGGTGCCGCACGAAGCGCCCTAACGACGCACGGTCCGGCATGAGGATCGCATAGTGATACAAGCCGAGCCGCCCGCCACGCGCGGCGGGGCGGGCACCGGCGCGGGCATGCAGCTCGACGAGCGGCGTCGCCCCGTCGTTCGTTCCGAGGAGGGCGCGTTCACCGTCCTGCTCGAGGACGCGAAGCCCAAGTGTCCTGCCGTAGAACGCCAGCGAGCGCGCGAGATCGCCGACCTGCAACCGCACGAGCCCAAGGTGTGTCGCTGCCGGTAGTTGGTAGTTTGCCGGCGGCGTGCCGTAGCTGCCGGGGAGCGCCGCCTCAGCGTGCGGTGCCTTGCCGAAGAGATCGGAGGTCTTGTTGGTCATGATCGTCTGCTCCCTGGTCGGCGAAGCGGTCGAGGCTCGAGCGAGCGCCCGGCGCGCGAAGCGCCGGACGCGTGAAAGCCATGTGGAATGATGCGGGAGATCACGCCGCCCGTCGAATGGCCGCCGTCTCCATCGTGTCGTTGCGACGCGCCGCCATCACGGCGTCGAGCGACCAGTCGCCTGCCCCAGCCGTGGTGAGCGCGAGTGCGCCAAGCAGGAGCGTAAGCGGAAACTCGATCCCGGTCGGGTTGAAGAAGCCGTTCGCCAGGTGCACCAGCAGGATGGCGCCGAGCATGTTGATCGCCAGGCCTAACGAGGCGAGGCGGGTGAGCAACCCGAAGATGAGCGCGAGACCGCCGAAGAACTCGAGGAGCGCCACGGCGGGACCGGCAACGCCCGGGAGTGGCACGCCCATCTGGGTGAACGCTCCCGTCACGCCGGCAAAGCCGAAGACGAAGAGCTTCTGCGCACCATGCGCAACGAACACGGCGCCGACGGCAGCGCGCAGCATCGCGAGCGCCGCATTGATCCGAAGGGGCGAAATCGAAGTGGTGGAACGCATCACGTCATCCTCATCTGGAAAAGTTGATACAGCGATTGGTGTGATAACACCCATAGAAGCCGACGAATCAGCCTCGGTTCCTGATCTGATACATCAAGTCGATGAGCTGCCGCAGACGCTCCCCACCGAGGTGCCCGAGCTGCCGCTCGTGCGACTCGGCGATCGGGGCGTCGAGCTCGTTCACCAACGAAAGGCCCTTCTCGGTGAGCCGAGTGGTCACCAGGCGGCGGTCCTTGGTATCGCGCTCTCGCGCTACGAGTCCGGCATCCTCCATCCGGTCCAGCAGGCGAGTGACGTCGGGCATGCGCGTCACCAACCGGTCGCCGATCTCGTTGCGACAGAGTCCGTCCCTGGGGGCGCCGCGCAGGATCCGAAGGACGTTGTACTGCGTCCCGCTGATCCCGTACGGCTTGAGGACACGCTCTAAACCCGCCTCCAGCAACGACATGGTGCGCCCTACGTTCAGGAACGCCTCCTCGGCGATGCTGGCGAACGGCTTCTGTTGCTGGATCTCGTCGAGCAGGTCGGGCGACATGGAATGAAAGTATGTGGCATGACGATATGTGTCAAGACACGTATTGTGATGACGAGCATTTCTCACCGCGAACCGGACGTTAGCGAGTAACGTCGGCCAGAAATCGCTCGGTGAGATAGCGCGAGAGCTGCCCGCTGGGCCCGTTGGGGACGGTATCGAACGCATGGTCTGCCCACGGGATCTCCACGTGCACCACCGTCCCCCCGTTCCGCCGCAGCGCCTCCGCCAGCATCCGACCGAATCGGGGCTCGACGATGTGGTCGCGGCTCCCATAGATCAGGAGCGTCGGTGGGAGCTCCCGCGTCGTCAGCGTGATCGGCGACGCCTCCTGATAGCGCGTGAGCATCGAGTCCGGCGAGCCACCCAGGAACGCCTCCTCGATCTCGCGCACCTTGAGCGGATCCGGGAATGGCGGATTTCGATAACCCTCCACGAGGTCGACCGGGCCGTAGTAGTCGATCACCGCTCGGATCGGCGGCGCATCCGGCGCGTACGCGGCCATCATCGCCAGGTGCGCCCCAGCCGAGCGTCCCATGAGCACGAGGCGCGACGCGTCGCCCCCCCACTCGTGCGCGCGCGCCCGCACCACGCCGAGCGCCTCGCGCACGTCATCCAGCGGCGCGGGAAAGGTGAAGCGCGGCGCGTGGCGATAGTCGATCGCACAAACGACATAGCCCTGCGCCGAGATGTACGTCGCGAACTCGGCGAAGTCGCTTGGCTCGCCCCGCTGCCAGGCGCCCCCGTATACCTGCACCAGCACGGGATGTGTCCCCGCCGACGTGGGTTGATAGACGTCCATCGTGAGCGCAACGCCGTCGTGCTCCGCGACCTTCACCCCGCGGGTGACGCGCACCTCGTCGCCGCCAGCTGCAAATCCGCGCAGGAGCGTTGCGATCGAGAGGGGAGCGGCAGCCAACCGCGCGCGGCGCTCCGGTGCGATGCGCACGAGGTAGTCGTTGCCTAACGCCGACTCCATCGCGCGCGCGGCGTCGCGGGCCACGCGCGAGAACCGTACGAACGGCGACGCAGCAAGCGCCAGCGCGACGGCAGCCAGCACGATCGCCACTCGCGCGGCGAGCCGAGACCCGCCGTCGGGGAGCGCCAGGAAGAGCGCGACGGCTCCGGCCACCAGGAGCCAGGCGCTCACCTCGGGCGCTCCCACCGACAGCGGGAGGAGGAGTCGATTCGGCGCAGGAACCACGATCCAGATCGCGAGAAACGAGGCGACCAGGGCGATGACGAGGGCGAGCATGGCGCGAAGGGGGCGGCGCGGACGCGCGCGTGGAGTGCCGGGCATGAAGGGAGAATCGTGCGGTCGGTGCAGGAGAGCCAGCGGCGCGTGAACGTCGGACGAGCAATTCTCGACGGCGTGAGCGATGCGTGAGCGATGCGTGAGCGATGCGTGAGCGATGCGTGAGCAATGCGTGAGCGATGCGTGAGCGATGCGTGAGCAATGCCCGAGCAACGGCCGAGCAACAGCCGAGCAATGCCCGAGCAATGCCCGAGCAATGCCCGAGCAATGCGCGAATCGTGCACTGGCACGCGCATCGACTCCTGCTACGTCCGCCGCCGGCACGCGGATGGGTGGATCGGGGAACCGCCTCTCCCCCCGGGCGGCGCCGCCACGTATCGTCGAAATCCTCCCCTTCCCCAACTCTGCCGGAGCCTCAGCATGCAACGGGCGCCACTCCTTCTCCTTGCGTCCCTGCTCGTCTCGACCGCCGCTCGCCCCGCTGCGGCGCAGGCGCGCCAACCGGGAACGACGTGGAGCGACGAGCAGCTGCTCAAGGCCGTCGCCCCGGCACGCGCCGGTCGCCGCCTCACGCCCAAGCGCTGGCCCAACAATGCGCGCGTCGCGGTAAGCATCACCTTCGACGACGACAACGAGTCGTACCTCCTCGCTTCCGGCGATACGTCGCCCACCACGCTCTCGGCGGCGGAGTTCGGCGCCAAATCGGGATTGCCGCGCATCCTCCGCCTCCTCGACAAGTATCAGCTCCCGTCGACCTTCTTCATTCCGGCCGTCAGCGCGCTCCTCCACCCGGAGATGATCCCGGCGATCATGCAATCCGGGCGTCACGAGATCGGCGTGCATGGGTGGATCCACGAGTTCCCCCCCGCGCTTCCCAGCGCCGAGGAGGAGGAGCGCCTGATGAACAAGGCCATCGACTATCTCACCAAGGCGTCGGGGAAGCGCCCGGTGGGGTACCGCGCGCCGGCGTGGGCCTTCAGCCCGAACACGCTCGATCTCGTGCGCAAGGCGGGGTTTGTCTACGAGAGTTCGCTCCAGTCGATGGATGAGCCCTACGAGATACTCTCCAACGGACAGCCGACGGGTCTCGTCGAACTCGGGATCGACTGGACGCTCACCGAGACGCCGTACCTCGGCTCGCGCGGTGCAATGCCGTCGCCTGAAGCCGTGTTCCAGCTCTTTCGGGAAGAGTTCGACGGCGCGTATGCAGAAGGGACCATGTTCGTGCTGACGCTGCATCCGCACGTGACCGGGCATCGCGCGCCGATGCACCACCTCGAGGAGCTGATCAAGTACATCAAGTCGAAACCGGGCGTCTGGTTCGCGACCACCGAGCAGATCGCGCGCTACGTCAAGGAACAGGCGGGGATGCCGTAGAGTAGGGAGTGAACACGTTGACGAACGATCGACCGACAGCTGCAATTCCGGCGCGGCATCATGGCGCCCGAAGGAGGATTCGTGGCCACCGATGAACGCGAGCGTCCTCGCGATGAACGCGGGCGAGCGCCGCAGCACGGACACCAGGGAGCGCCCGCCGGAAGACCGGGCGCGCCTCCCGCGCCATCGCATGGTGGCACCGACGCGCCGGTCTCGCCTAACGGCAACCAGGCCCAGATGCCGTCACGTCGCGCGTGGGTCGTCTTTCTCGCGATCCTCCTCGTCAACGTCTGGCTCGCGCGTACCCTCTTCCCGAGCGAGTCGGTCGTCACGGTCCCCTACACCCTCTTCAAGGAAGAAGTCGTCCGGCACAACGTCTCGGCGATCTACAGCCGAGGGGCGAGCATCACCGGGCGCTTCGTCGCGCCGGTCACCTACCCGCGCGATTCGGCGGCGACGCCACCACCCGTTCAAGTCACCGACTTCGCCACCGAGCTCCCGGCCTTCGCCGACCCGGGGCTCGAGGCGCTCCTCATCGCCAACGGCGTCGAGATAAGCGCCAAGCCGATCCAGCAGGGAAATACCTGGACCAATCTCCTCTTCAGCTTTGCCCCGGCGCTCCTGATCATCGGGCTTTACGTCTGGATCTTTCGGCGCGCCGCCAAGCAGGCCGGCGGGTTGGGGGGCGCGCTGACCGGTGGCCTCGGCAAGAGCACCGCGCGCCGCTTCGATCAGGCGACCGAAGGGCGTGTCACCTTCGCCGACGTCGCCGGGATCGACGAGGCGGAGAACGAGCTGGTCGAGATCGTCGACTTCCTGCGCGACCCGGCGAAGTACACGCGACTCGGCGGGACCGCCCCTAAAGGTGTCCTGCTCATTGGCGCCCCGGGAACCGGGAAGACGCTCCTCGCTCGCGCAGTGGCGGGAGAAGCAGGGGTCCCGTTCTTCTCGCTCAGCGGGTCCGAGTTCGTGGAGATGATCGTCGGCGTGGGTGCCGCGCGCGTGCGCGACCTGTTCAAGCAGGCGCGCGAGAAGGCACCGGCGATCATCTTCATCGACGAGTTGGACTCGATCGGCCGCGCGCGCGGTCAGGTCGCGATCGGTGGTTCCAGCGAGCAGGAGCAGACGCTCAACCAGATCCTCACCGAGATGGATGGCTTCTCGAGCCGCGAGGGGATCATCCTGCTCGCTGCGACCAACCAGCCCGATGTCCTCGATCGCGCCCTCCTGCGCCCCGGGCGTTTCGACCGGCGCGTGGTCGTCAACCTCCCCGATCGCAAGGGGCGCGAGGCGATCCTCGCGGTGCACACGCGCCTGGTTCCGCTGGCCGCCGATGTGTCGTTAGGCGAGATCGCGGCGACCACGCCCGGGCTTTCCGGCGCCGACCTGCGCAACCTCGTCAACGAGGCCGCGCTCCTCGCCGCACGGCGTGACCAGCAGATGGTGCGGCAGCGCGACTTCCTCGATGCACTCGAGAAGATCGTCCTGGGTCCCGAGCGTCCGCTACTGCTTAGCCGGCAGGATCGCGAACGCGTCGCCTATCACGAGGGAGGGCACGCCATCCTCGGGCTCGTCGTGCCCGGCGCCGATCCCGTCCAACGCGTCACGATCGTCCCGCGCGGGCAGGCGCTCGGCGTGACGTACCAACGACCGGATGCCGATCGCTACAACTTTCCCGAGGGGTACCTGCGCGCTCGCATCGTCGGGATGCTCGGCGGACGCGCGGCCGAAGAAGTCGTCTACGGCACGCGCACGACCGGCGCCGAGAACGACATCGAGCAGGCCACGTCGCTGGCGCGCAACATGGTCACGCGGTGGGGGATGAGCGATCGCCTGGGGATGGTGCAGCTGGCGGGGCGCGAGAATCCGTATCTCGCCAACGGCGGCGCATGGCCCGGAACGGGCGGAAATCCGCTGAGTGAGGAGACCGCGCGCGCTGTCGACGAGGAGGTGCAGCGCATCATCTCCGAATGCCACGCCGAGGCGACGCGGCTGCTGGAGCTGCATCGCGGAGCGCTCGATGCGCTGGCCGCGGCGCTGCTCGAGCGGGAGACGCTGGGGGAGCAGGAGATTCTCGCGGTGACGGGGTTGTCGGCGGCGCCGGGATTGGACACAGGGCGCATCGTGCCGGCGAGCACGACCGGAAAGTCTAGTTAGGCAGACGCGCGCGTTTTTCTCCGCGCAGCCCAATCCGATCGGGCACCAGCTGACGTATCGCAGGCACACGCCTGCGGGCAGCCGCCACGGACCTAACTGGCTGCAGCTGCGGGCGCCAACTCGGTGCGACGCAGGGCATACGCGTCCGTTACCCTAACGAGATAGCCCGACGGACACTGCGTGCGCGGCCAGGATGGCGCGGCGCGGTCGATCGTCGCTGCGTGCTCGGTTTGGAGACGCCCGTCCTGCCGCACTGCCTGCACGACGACGGACATCCCGACGTCGACCGACCCCGTCGTCCCTTCACAGTCGGCGAATTTCTGGAGGTACTCCATGGCAAGCGAGCACGACCAACCGCGCACGCCCTCCAACGACGGAATGTTCGGGGAGGAGGTGACCGCCGATCGTCGGCGCTTCTTGCGGGCCGCCGGACTCGGCGGCCTGGCCCTCGCGCTCCCAGGTGTCCTGGCAGCGTGCGCGAAGGATGCCGCCGCACCAGCGGCACTCGGCCTCGCGAGCAGCACCGACGCGCACGACAATGCGACAGTGGTTCTCGACTTCTCGTCGGACGTCGGCGTGCTCAATTACGCCTACGCACTCGAGCAGCTCGAGGCCGCGTTCTACTCGATGGTCATCGCGTCGCCGTACAGCGGGATGAGCGCGCCGGAGAAGATGCTGTTGACCGACGTGCGTGACCACGAACTCGTGCATCGCGACTTCTTCGCGGCGGCGCTCGGCAGCGCACGAATCCCCGACCTCACGCCCAACTTCGGCGCCATCGATTTCGGAAGCCGCTCCAGCGTCCTGCGCACGGCGCGCACGTTCGAGGATCTGGGCGTCGCGGCCTACAACGGTGCAGCGACGTACATCAAGAGCGAACGTTACCTCATCATCGCCGGGAAGATCGTGTCGGTCGAGGCGCGGCACGCGTCGGCGATTCGCGACCTGTTGGAGCCACGCACGCGGCTCTTCGCACCCGACGCGTTCGACAACGCCTTCTCGCCCACGGCAGTCCTCGCCGCTGCCGGTCCGTTCATCACGGACACGATCTCCGTCATCAACACCTGAGGCGCCCACTATGACAGAACACATCCTGCCGGGCTCGATCGAGCCCGAGATCGCCGAGCGGTTGGTCTCGCGTCGCTCAGCCATCCTCAAGGGGGCGACGACGTCGGCCGCGGTCGCCGCCGGGCTCCGCATGGCGTCCGTTCCGGTCGCGCTCGCGGCGCTCTCGCGCGACGCCTTCGCCCAGGGGCTGCCATCGGCAGTCGTGAAGGTGCTCAACTTCGCGTTGACGCTCGAGTACCTCGAATCGGAGTTCTACAACCGCGGCGTCGCCGCGTCGGGACTCATTCCGGCGCAGGACCGCGCGATCTTCACGACGATCCAGGGCCACGAGGTCGCGCACGTGCAGTACCTCCAGAGCGCACTCGGGAGTGCCGCCGTTCCGAAGCCTACGTTCGACTTCAGTGCGGGTGGCGGGAGCGGGAACGGGCCGTTCGCTGGCGTCTTCTCCAACTATGAACTGTTCAAGGCGGTCGCGCAGGCGTTCGAGGACACCGGCGTGCGAGCCTACAAGGGGCAAGCAGGTGCGTTGCAGCCGTATCCCGCGGTGCTCACCGCCGCGCTCACCGTGCATTCGGTCGAGGCGCGACACGCAGCCGAGGTGCGTCGGCTGCGTGGCAACTTCTCGGAGATGGCGCCGAACAAGGGATGGGTCACGCGCAACCTCACCGACATTCCCGGTACCGAACCGGTGTATGCGGGTGAGGAGAACTCGACGATCCTCAAGATCGACCTCACGATGCTGAACAGCGTGGCGCTCGACGAGCTGACCGAGTCGTTCGACGAACCGCTCAACATGCAGGAAGTGCTGGCGATCGTCGGGCCGTTCATCGCCTGACGGGGACTGCACGCACTCGAGACGGTCGACCGCACCAGCGCACAGGGGTCCGTCCACGTCGGGCGGGCCCTCGTCGCATCGACGCTCTCTTGCGCGGACTCGCGCGCGCTCGCGCGGACTAGCGCAATGCCGAGGCCAGTTCATCGAGCGAGCGCCCTGGGACGAGAGCGCACGAGACGTCTCGTCCAGTTCCGCCATTCGATCGCCTGTCACATTTCCGCCGCTCCGCCGGTCATACCTGAATAGAGACCCGCAGAGAGCGTGATTTGCTCAGACCACTCCTGTTGTTCCTGCACGTGGCGTCGGCGATGGGCGTCGTCGCGGCGCTTGCCGTCGAGGCCCTCGCCCTCACGCATCTTCGCCGCGCGACCGGATCCAGCGGCGCGCGCGCAGCGCTCGCCGACCTCGGCGTGGCGCGACGCGTCGAGGGACCGTCGCTCTTGCTTCTGCTCGTGACGGGATTCTGGCTCGCCACCGCATTCTGGCACTGGCAGGGCCCCTGGATTCGCGCCGGCTTTCTGGGGCT
Source organism: uncultured Gemmatimonadaceae bacterium (assembly GCA_964637355.1). Classification (GTDB taxonomy): domain Bacteria; phylum Gemmatimonadota; class Gemmatimonadetes; order Gemmatimonadales; family Gemmatimonadaceae; genus SCN-70-22. Next base: position 108,068 of record CAZWVG010000001.1, on the reverse strand, counting down.
CGTGGTGATCGGCGCCATTGGCGGCGTGATGACTGGGCGCGTGCTGCGGCGGTTGGCTCGGCGTTCGGAGGAGCAAACGCTGGTTGCCGAGTCGCATGACGTGCGTCATGTGCTGCTTCGATCGTTCGCTATTCGTGCGCTGCTCCTCGCTGCGGTGGTATTTCTCATGACGGTGAAGCCGACATGACGACCGCGTGTCACGTCGCGATCGCGGATGGGGCGTCGTCGATCGTCGCCGCATCGTCGACGGCCATCGTGCACACCGCCGGAGGTGTGCGCTTCGTTGCAACCGCAGCGAGCCCAGCCCTCCTCTCGATACACCTTGCCCGGTACGTTGAGGAACGGTGTGACGACGTCCTGTGGCCCCACGACGCCCAAGACGTGCGAAATCTGCTCGACGCAGGAAGGATCGAGGAGGCGATTGCGCGGTACTTCGCGCACACCGGCGAGCGGTGGGACAGGGAGCACCTCGATCTCGTCACGATCGAGAACGGCGTCTGCTGGCTATCGGTTGCGGAGCGTATGACGAATGCATGACGGTGCCTGGCTCGCCGAACGATTCGAGAATGCGCGCGGACGGCTACGCGCCGTCGCCTATCGCATGCTCGGCTCGCTCCCCGACGCCGAAGACGCGGTGCAGGAAGCGTGGCTTCGCCTGAGCAAGACCGAGGCAGATGAGATCGAGAACCTCAACGCCTGGCTCACGACGGTTGTCGCGCGCGTCGCGCTGAACATGCTGCAGTCGCGGCGTTCTCGGCGCGAAGAGCAGGTCGACGGTAGTGTCCCCGATCCCTTGGTCACGCTGACCGATCCGCACGATATCGAAGATCAGGTCGCGCTCGCCGACTCCGTGGGGATGGCGCTGCTCGTGGTGCTCGAGTCGCTGGCGCCCGCCGAGCGCCTCGCCTTCGTGCTGCACGACATGTTTGATCTTCCCTTCGAACAAATCGCGTCGATCATCGACCGCTCGCCCGCGGCCACTCGCCAACTGGCGAGTCGGGCGCGCCGGCGGGTGCGCACCGCCAGTGTGTCGGATCCCGATCGTGCCACGCAGCAGCGTGTGGCCGACGCGTTCCTCGCGGCGGGGCGCGATGGTGATCTCGACGCCCTCATCGCCGTGCTCGATCCGGACGTCGTGCTTCGTATCGACGGTGGCACCAAGCGTCCCGGAGCGACCAAAGTGGTGCGTGGCGCACGTGCGGTGGCCGAGGGAGCGATGCGATTCTCGGCGCTCGCGCCTCTCGCGAGCCAGGTGCTGGTGAATGGCGTCCCGGGCTTCATCGGCCGCTATCCCGATGGCCGTCCGTTGAGCGTGATGGGGATGACGATTCGCGATGGGCGAATCGTGGAGCTGTTTGCGCTGACCGACGCGGAAAGAATCGGGAAACTCGACCTGCCCTAACCGCGATCGTCCGGAGCTCCATCGCGCAACATCGCCCGCAGCCGCCCCGGCGAAACGCCGAGCTCTCGCTGGCAGATGCGCACGAAGTGCGCGTGGCTGGCGAACCCCACCTCGCTCGCCACCGTCGACAGCGTACGCGCGCGCTGGCGAGCCGGCACCGACAAGCGCTCGATTGCCAGCCGCATGCGCAACGCGACGCGATAGGCATGCATCGTCTGCCCGGTCTGTTGGCGAAATACCCGGCACAGGTGGAACGGTGAGGCGTCGAGCGCGCGGGCGATCTCCACGACCGAGCGATTCTCGGTGACACTCGACGAAAGAATCGCCCGCGCCCCTTCGGCAAGTTCGCGCCGCCGCCGGGCGCTCCGCGCCTCCCCGCCTAACGTTGCGGGTGTGCGGGCGGATGCTTCGCGCTCCGCCAGCCGCAACACCTCGGCGACGATCGCCATCACTTCCTCCTCGCCTTCGAGCGCACCGAGTGTCCCGGCCCGGGCACGATTGTACAGGGCGCGTTGTCGCGAAAAGAGCGCCGCAGTGTTCGGGGCGCGCGGCGCGCGGAAGGGGTGCGCGTCGGGGGCATCACTCCCGGCGAGCGCTCGGGCAATGGGTTCGGCCACCGCAAACCAGTCGCAGCGGTCGCCCGCGGGATCGATCGCGAAGCGCTCGTAGCGCTGCGAGCGATTGTACAACGTGACCACGTTCGGGTCGGCGACGAACGGGCGCGCTCCGTCGTGGCGTATCCAGACGCTCGTACGCGGAAAGACGACGACGGCCGCCTCGCGGATCGCCCCGCTGTCTCGGAAGTGCGGGTCGCCAACCGGACAGCGGAACCGCCCGATCGAGACCGCGCCGCTGTCGAACAGCACGGAGTCGGCTGGAACGCGGGATGCCGACGCAGCACCTCCCGCGGCCGGGTTCCCGCCAAGCGGGAGCGGCACGGGCGAGCAATGGCGTGGAAGCGCGCCGATCGCGTTCATGCGTTGATTTCCGGTGACCACCGTATCGGACCGACTTGCATGCGCCTCTTTCGTTGCCTCCAATCTCACCTGCAGACACGGGGAATCGTCTCGCTCCTCGCGACGATGCTCATCGCGCTGACCGGCGCCGTTCCGTGCAAAGTGCAGGGGCAAGCCGCCTCCACCGTCGCCACTCCCACTCCCGACGAATTGCAACCGGCGGCCGCGGCCTTCGCCCGCAGCGACTGGAAGGGGGCGCTCGCCGCGTATTCTGCCATCGCCCGGAAGTACCCTGCGCATGCGCTCTCGCGCTTCAGGATAGGTGTCGCCCTGGTGGAGTTACGGCAATTCTCCGAGGGCGAAGCGAGCCTGCGCGAGGGCGAGCGGTTGGGGATTCCCGCGCCGACCGTCCGCTTTCGACTCGCCGAGTCGTTCGCCGAACAGGGAAAGCGCGATGAGGCCATCGCGGAGCTTGAGCGCGCCGCCGCACCGGGCAACTTCATCGGACCGGCAGCGATCGAATCGGACGCGCATTTTGCCTCGCTCACGTCGCACCCCAGGTGGGCGCAGGTGCTCGACGCCTTCGACGCGATCGTCCGCCCGTGCATGCACGACCCGCACGCGCGCGATTTCGACTTCTGGATCGGCGACTGGGACGTGCGCCCGGTCGGCGCGCCACCCGTCGGCCCGCCGGCGCGCAACACCGTCACGCTGGAGAACAACGGCTGCACCATCGTCGAGCATTGGGTTGCACCTGGCGGAAGCGAGGGTCAGAGCTTCAACCTGTACGATCGCTCGCTCGGGAAGTGGCGCCAGACGTGGGTCGACAACGTCGGCGGGCAGCACGACTACCGCGGGGAGCTCGTCGGGCGCGACATGGCGTTCGAGGGGGATACGCCGATGCCTAACGGCGCACTGGGTCGCCTCCCCACGAAACTCACCTTCTTCCGCATCTCCGACGACTCGGTGCGCCAGTTCTCCGAGGTGTCGAACGACAGCGGGCGCACCTGGAGCACCGCCTACAACCTGCTCTACGTCCGGCGTGCAGGGGCGGAGGGGAAGCGACCGGCGATGGTCCCGCTCTCGGCTGCCGACCGCGTCGCCATCCTCGCCATCGACTCGACATTCGTCGCAGCGTGGCTCGCCGACGATACCACCAAGGTGCTTTCGCTCTTTGCGCCCGACGCCGAGCTCCTTCCGCCAGGTGCACAAGCGGTCCGGGGACTCGAGGCGATTCGAAGGTTTTGGTGGCCCGCGGATGGTTCGCACACCCGCATTACCCGATTCACCCGCACCATCGACGAGCTGAACGGAACCAGCGCACTGGCCTATCTGCGGGGTACGGGCGCGCTCGCCTGGACGTATGCCAAGGGCGCCGCGCCCGCGACGTCGCAGAGCAGCCGATCGACCGACTTCATCGTCTACAAGAAGGATGCGGACGGACGATGGAAGGTGAGCCGCCAGATGTGGAACGCGCTTCCGTAGGAGGGCTCGTCTCTCGGTTCGCGAGGACTCGCCAGTAGCGCGAGCGGTGGTGTTCGACGCATCGTGGGAGCGATGAGAATACTCCCCCGATCGCTCGCCCCGCGCTCCGCCGTCCTCACGCTGCTGTCTGCCGCCATGCTCGCCTGCGGCGGCGGTGCTGGCGGCTCCACAGGTACGGTCTCGAACGTTAGCGTCATCCTGCAACCAACGTCGGTCGCGCTCGCGACCGGCGAAACGGCAACGCTCACCGCGACCGTCTCCGGCGGAACGGTGGCAACCGTCAGTTGGCGTAGCTCGGCGACAGCGGTGGCCACGGTGAACAGCGCGGGCGTCGTGACTGCCGTCGCCCCCGGAACCGCGAACATCCTGGCGATTGCGACCGCCGACACCACCAAGCGCGCCTCGGCGAGCGTCAACGTCATCGCCCGCGACTGGCAACTCATTTGGAGCGATGACTTCGACGGGGGCGCCGGCTCGGCTCTCGATCCAGCCAAGTGGCGATACGACCTGGGAACGAGCTACCCCGGTGGAGCCGCCAATTGGGGGACGGGTGAGATCGAGACGATGACCAGCGACCCGGCGAATGTCTCGCTCGACGGGAGCGGTCACCTCCGCATCACGCCGCTCCGCAGTACGGACGGTCGCTGGACATCGGGGCGCATCGAGACCGAGCGCAACGACTTCCAGCCGTCGGGAAACGGGATGCTCGCCGTCGAGGCGTCGATCTGGCAGCCGAACGTCACGCCGGCCAATGGGCTCGGCTACTGGCCTGCTTTCTGGATGTTGGGTGGCCCGTTCCGCGGCAACTACACCAACTGGCCGTCGGTCGGGGAGATCGACATCCTCGAGAGCATCAACGCGCGGAGCACCGTCTTCTCCACCTTCCACTGCGGGCCGTCCATTCCCGGCACCTGCAACGAGCCCACCGGGAAGGGGAGCGGCGAACAGCCCTGCCCGGGATGCCTCACCGGCTTCCACACCTATCGCATGGAGTGGGACCGCAGCACCTCACCGCAGCAGCTGCGCTGGTACCTCGACGGCAATCGCTACTTCAGGCTCACGCAGGACCAGGTCGACGCTGCGGCGTGGAACGCGGCGCTCTACCACGGCTACATGATCATCCTCAACGTGGCGATCGGCGGAGGCTTTCCGGCGGCGTTCGGTGGCGGGCCGACCTCCTCCACGGTTTCGGGAGAACCCATGCTCGTCGACTACGTGCGCGTGTATCAGCGTTAGGCGTCCTCGCGCAACTCTCCCGCATCAGCGCGGCGGGCGATACCCCTGCCACAACCACTCCAGCGCCTGCGGCAACGTCTGCATCCGCATCGCGCGATCGACGTGCGCCGCGTTCCGCACGAACGAGAACTGGTAGTGGTACCCCTTCGCTGCGAGTGCAGCGGCCATGCGCTCGCTCGCCAGCACCCAGTCGTGCATCTCGTCGCGCATGACATTCGGGTTGAAGAGGTCGCGATCTCCCACCGCGAGCCAGGTGCGAATCGGCTTCACCGGGGAGTTGGGGATGAGCGTCTCGTGCAGCCCCCACGCACCGTGTGGCGTCTCGTCGTTATGCGGCCACTGCTGGTTGATCGCCGTGATCGAGTAGGCGAGCACGCGGTGATACAGATCGGGACGATACCACGCCATGATGAACGCCGCCGATCCCCCCGAGCTCCCCCCCATCGTCGCGCGCCCGTCGGGGTCCTTCGTCAGCCTAACGCCGTACTGCCGCTCTACCAGCGGGAGCACCTCCGCTTCCACGAACTCGGCGTACAGCCCCGACATCGTATCGTACTCGAGCCCGCGCTGGCTCCCCTGCGCATCGCCACTCCCGTTCCCGATGGAGATGGCGATCATCACCGGGACTCGGCGCTGGGCGATGAGGTTGTCGAGCGCGGTGAAGAGGAGCGGGTCGGGTCCGTCGGCGCCGACGATGAACGGCGCCTCGGTCCCGGCGACGTACTGCGCCGGCACGTACACCGACACCTTGCGCACGTACGGCTTCGGGCGGCTCGTCGTCACAATGAGCGTCGCCGGGTCGGTAGGGCTGGGCGTCCCGAACGTCCCCGAATCGCGGGCGATCCCGGGGTAGATGCGCGAATCCTCCGAGCGCATGGTGAAGGTGTAGACCGTCCCGTGCGGCACGGTGGAGTCGACCGTCATCTCCGGCGCTGGCGTGTGTGTGGGGCCGAGGATGAAGTTGCCGTCCACATTCACCGGGGGCACGGCGCCGTCGGGGAGTTCCTTCGCGGTGACGTAGCCGGGTGTGTGTGGGTCGCGCGTGGGAGGCGCAGGGCGCGCGGCCGCCTGCGCGAAGACCGCGTCGCGAGGCGTGAGGAGCGCCGCCAGGAGCAACGCGCTCGCGGCGATCGATCGGAGGTCGCGGCGTTCGAAGTGCATCACGCAGTCTCTGCGGACAGAGGGCGTCACGCCAGTCATTGGCGCAACCGTTCGAATTACGTTGGGCTCCAGGCGTCGAACAGCAGCTCGCGCCGAGTGCGATCGCTCTCGACACCCATCTCTATCAGGCGCATGACCGCGACCGCGTCGGCGGCCGACACGGGATTGCGTCCAACGCCGTTGATCGCGTCGCGCACCTGCGCGTAGTACGCCCGCCAGTCGCCGGGAATCCCTTCGACCACGCGCGTCTGGAACGCCTCGCCGTCGACTAACGTGAGTGTGCCGGGGCGCGGGTCGTGTCCCCATCCCGCATCGCCAGGGGTGCGCCCCGCCTTGAACGCATCTTCCTGGGCGTCGAGTCCGTCCTTCATGAAGCTCCCGCGCCGCCCGTGCACCGCGAAGCGCAGGTCGTGCGATGGAACGAGCGCCGAGCCGTGCACGATCGCACGCCACCCGTCGTAGCGCAGCACCGCGTGGAAGTAGTCGTCGGTCTCCGCCCCCTCGCGCTGGATCGCCAGGTCAAGGCGGATCCCGACCGGAGGTCCAAAGAGCTGCAGCACCTGGTCGAGGAGGTGAGGGCCGAGGTCGATCCAGAGCCCGGAGCCCGGACCGGCGCGCTCGCGCCACCGGTTGCGAATATTTGGGCGGAACCGGTCGAAGTGACTTTCGAAGGCGACGATCTCGCCCATTTCGCCGGCGGCGATCAGCGAACGAATGGTGAGGAAGTCGCTGTCCCAGCGCCGGTTGTGGAAGGCCGAGAGGAGAAGGCCTGTGCGTTCAGCGTGTGCCGCCAGCGCTTCGGCCTCGCGCACGGTGACGGTGAACGGCTTGTCGATCACCACGTGCTTGCCGGCATCGAGCGCGGCGTGCGCCTGCGGTGCGTGCAGGTCGTTCGGTGTCGCCAGCACGACGAGGTGCACCGCGGGGTCAGTCAGTGCGTCGGACAAGTCAGCGACGACGCGTGCGCTGGGCCAGTCGGCATGCACGTCGGCGGGGCGGCTCGAGACGATCGTGTGGAGCGCCAGGCCGTCGACCGCGGCGATGAGCGGCGCGTGGAAGGTCTTGCCGACGTATCCGAAGCCGACGAGGGCGACGTTGAGCGGAGAGGGCATGCCGATAGTGTACGGCGGAGAGGCCAAGAGCGCACGCGAGCGCCGTCCTTGCGAGGGAGCGAGTTGCGATTTCCTGCGCCTTTCGCGGGGGGCACGTCTCCGGTATGCTCCGGCCATGAACCGCGTCGACAATCTCCTGGCGACGAACGCCGTGACGCTCCGGCGATTCGACCATCCCCCCGATCACGAGCACGTCGATCCGGCATGGGAGACGTCGCAGTCGTTCTCGATCAGCATCGTCGAGGCGGGCTCGTTCGATATCGCCATGGACGGCGGGCGCTGGCACTTTGCCCGCGGGGCGATCTTCGTCGCCAGCACGGGGATGCAGTACAGCTGCACGCACGACTGCCACCTCCCGGTGGATCGCTGCCTCTCGGTGGCCTTCACTGATCGCGCCGTCGAGGAGCTGAGCTCTGCCGACGTCCCCGCACTTCGCCCTCCCTTCGCGAAGCTCTCGGCGCAACAGAACTACTTGCGGCACCGCCTCGCCGGCTGCACTGCGGGCGACGAGGTGCGCGTGGAGTTGCTCGCCGGTGCACTCTATGAGTCGCTTGCAGGGGTGCCGGCGACGCGCAGTATGCGAGCACCCGGGAGCGTAACGCCGCTCATGCGCCGGATCGATCGCGCCGCGCAGCTCATCGAGAGCGACTACGCACGTGCGCTCACGCTCGACGAACTCGCGCGCGCGGCGGGGTTGAGCAGCTTCCACTTCGCTCGTGTCTTTCGCGCGCTCGTTGGATTGCCGCCGCACCGCTACCTCACCGCCGTGCGCCTGCGCCACGCGGTCAAGCGACTCGCCGCAGGCGCCTCGGTCACCGAAACGTGCTATGCCGTCGGCTTCGGATCGTTGAGCCACTTCATCAATGCTTTTCGGCTCCGCTTTGGCGTGAGCCCGTCGCAGGTGAAGCGAGGCGGCGCCGTCGCCCCGTTGCGCGCCGCTCTCGCGACACCAACCTGGCAGCGCGCGGCCGGCTAGCGGCGGCGAGTCGCACCGTCCCGCCGGCGCGAAACGGGGCCCCGAGGCATTCGCTCACGAGCGCACGAATCCGCAAGCGCGCTCGTTACAGCCGTTCCTAGCTTGTCCTCCCCACGCCGAGCGATCATCGCCGGCCTGGACGCACTGACCAACGGAGGAAAGCAACGTGACACGAGAGATGCTGGCCGCGCGCTGGAAGGAGATCGGTGACAAGGTGATCGCGCTGGCCGAGGAGTTTCCGGCAGACCACTACGACGCGCACCCCGCCGACGGGACGCGGTCGTTCGCCGAGCAGCTGCGCCATGTGGCCTTCTGGAACCAGTACCTGCGCGCGTCGCTCCGTGGCGAGAGCCCGGACGGCTCAGCGAACGAGATTCCGCGCGCCGCGCATGCCACGAAGGGAAAGATCGTCTCCGCGCTCCGCGAGTCGTTCGAGGCGGTCGGCGCCGACATTGCCGGGAACGGAGTGGCCAACGATCTGCAGAAGGTAGATACCGTGGTCTCGTATCTCGGGCATAATGCGGAGCACTACGGCGCATTGACCGTGTACTTCCGGCTGAACGGGAGGGTGCCGCCGGCGTCGAGGTGAAGTAGGGACGGGGGACGGGAGACGGGGGACGGGAGTGCGGCGCGACGTTGTCGCGCCGCGGGGGGCGCGCAGGGCCTGGTCTCCAGCGTGCCCTTCCTCGGGGACAGCGCTCCCGTCGCCTGTCTGCCGTCCGCCGTTCCTCCTCGTGAGGCTGCCATTGGGTAGCAACGCTATCCAGACTGGAAAGCGTTACGCGGTAGATGCCTCGCGCCACGCTGGGTCTATTCCGGTGCGTGCTAACGTACGTCGCATTCGGCGACGGCAGCGTCGGCGGTTGGCGACGCGCGCACGGTAGGACTCACTGGAGGAACGATGAAGACGCGCATGCTGGGAACGAGCGGGCTCGAGGTCTCGGAAATCGGCTTCGGCTGCATGGGACTCAACTTCGGGTACGGTCCGGCGACCGATCGCGCCGAGGCTATCAAGGTGATCCGCGGCGCCTTCGAGCGCGGCGTCACCTTCTTCGATACGGCGCAGGTCTACGGCCCATTCACCAACGAGGACGTGGTCGGCGAGGCACTGGCGCCGATGCGCGACCAGGTGGTGATCGCCACCAAGTTCGGCTTCAACTTCGACGAATCGGGGGCCGCGGCCGGACTCAACTCGCGCCCGGAGTACATCCGGCGCCAGACGGACGCTTCACTCGAGCGCCTCCGCATCGACACGATCGACCTCTACTACCAGCACCGCGTCGACCCTAACGTCCCAATGGAAGACGTGGCCGGCGCCATCAGGGATCTCATCGCCGAGGGGAAGGTGAGACACTTCGGCCTGTCGGAGGCAGGGGTGCGCAACATTCGCCGTGCACACGCGGTCCAACCGGTCGCCGCCCTGCAGAGCGAATACTCGCTCTGGTGGCGCGAGCCTGAGGACGAGATCATCCCCACCCTCGAGGAACTGGGAATCGGTCTCGTCCCGTTCTCGCCGTTAGGCAAGGGCTTTCTCACCGGGCGCGTCGACGACAGCGTCTCGTTCGGGAGCACCGACTTCCGCAGCACCGTTCCGCGCCTCACGGCCGAGAACCGCAAGGCGAACCGTCCGTTTGTCGACCTCCTGGTGTCGATCGCCGAGCGCAAGGGAGCCACGCCGGCGCAGGTCGCGCTCGCCTGGTTGCTCGCGCAGAAGCCGTGGATCGTCCCGATTCCCGGCACGCGCAAGTTGGAACGGCTGGACGAGAACTGCGGCGCCGCAAACGTCGCGCTCGACGCGAGCGACCTCGAGGCGATCGCACAGGGCGTTGCCGGGATCACTCCGCAGGGAGCGCGCTACTCCGAAGGCTCGCAGCGGATGATCGATCGCTGATCGCGCGCCGACTGCGTATCGGTTGCATCCGGCGCCGATGCTGATTCATCTGTTGCCTGTGGCGACCGATGATCACTCGGCCGCCACGCGGCCGATGATCAGTCGGCCGCTTCGCTTTCCTCGATCCGCTCGATCGTCACTTCCTGCTCGATCGCCGGACCGCTCTTCCGGCGCCCGAACGGTGGCGGCTTGATCGCGGCGCGCTCTTCTTCCGTCAGGCGCAACGTCACCCGCGCCACGACCGCGACGCCCTGCGCATACTCCACGTCCTGCAGCGCGCGAATGCGCGCATCGGCCGCCGCGTTCTGCAGGTGCCGCTGCGTCTCCCACCCCTTGGAGATCCCGCTCGGAAGCCCGAGGAGCTGATCGAACTCGTCGGGGGTGACACCGAGTGCCTCGCGCGTGCGGCGGATCTCCTGATGCGTGAGGAGCCCGTGCGTCTCCCGGATCGCCGCCATCGTCGCGAAGTAGTCTCCCTCCACATGCTCTGGCGAACGCCGCTGCGCATCGCACTTGCTGCACCGCATCACCTTGCGCTGCACGGTGACGCTGAGGCCGACCATCGATTCGGTCTTGTCGACCGTGGTCGCGGTGAAGACGCCTCCACACCCCTGATGCCGGTCGGCATACGGAACGAGCGCGGGAAGTGCGGCAGCGTTCGCCGCGAGAGACTGCGGATCAGTCATTGAAGCGGGAGAGAAGTGAATAGGAGGATGCGAGTCGAGGAGATCGATCCTCGCGCACCAATAGCTACCACAAGCTAAACCGACGCACCCAGCGAGCGCGCCCCTCGTCTTCTCGTCTTCTCGTCTTCTCGTCTTCTCGTCTTCTCGCCTTCTATTGTCCCGTGACCTGCCGCCACCCCATCTCCAGCCAATCCAGCTCCTCCTGCACCTGCTGAAACGCGGCATCACCGATCGTGCGGTCGGCACGGAGCGCCATCAGGCGTTCGCGCTGCGCGATCGTCGCCGCGCTCACCACCCGCGCTTCATCTGCGGGATTGCCGAGTGACGCGTCGTCGTGTGTCGTGACCATGTCTTCGGTCGACGCGCTCACGCTGGCTCGCTCGAACGCCGCTTCGGCGCGACGCAGCTGCAATTCGAAGCGATGACGCACCAGCGACGTGGTGGCCGCCCCCGGTGACTCCGAGGCGGCTGCGACCGCCGCGCGCATCGTTTCCACCCGCGCGTGCAGCACCTCGCGCTCCACCGCGCCGTCGTCCTCGAGCCCAAGGCGCAGAAGGAGCGGACGCAGCGTCAATCCCTGCAGCACCAGCGTGCCTAACGTGACCCCGAACGCCGTGGCGAGGATCAGGTCGCGAAACGGGAAGTCGGTCGGAAGCGCGAGCGCTGTCGCCAGCGTGACGGTCCCACGCATCCCGCACCATCCCACGACGGCCGCGCCAGCGCCGGAGAGCGCGACCGCGTTGCGCGGCGTGCGATCGTGCATGTCGCACTTCTGGTGCCGCCGCCTGCTGATCGCCGCCGCCCCCGTCACCCAGGCGATCCGCGCGACGATCACCGCCACGCAGACCGCTGCCGCGACCTGCGCGTAATACAATCCCGTCGCCCCGCTCGCCCGCAACACGATCGACTTGAGCTGGAATCCCACGAGGACGAACGCCAGCACGTTGAGCACGAACACGGCGAGCTCCCACACCGCCCACGACTGCACGCGGAGTCGCGCCGGCACCACCGCGGGCGCGCTGCGCGACGCGGCCATCGCGAACACCACCATCGTGATGATCCCCGACAGGTGCAACCGCTCGGCGAGGATCCAGACGAGGAAGGTCGTACAGAACTGGAAGACGACCGCGGTCGACATGTCCTCGATCCGCCGGTTCACCACGACGGTCAGGCGCGACAGTACGAGCCCCAGCACCACGCTCCCGACCGTGACGATGAGCAGCGTCGGAAGCACGCTCCACCCCGACAGAAATCCCGTCATCGTCGCGCCCACTGCCAGTCGGTAGACCAGGAGCGCGCTCGCATCGTTGAACAGGCTCTCCCCTTCGAGGATCACCAGGAGACGGTGCGGCGGGCGCAGCTGCTTGAGGACCGTCGTCGCCGCCGCGGCGTCGGGGGGCGCGACGATGGCGCCGAGCGCGATTGCCGCAGCCCACGGCATCTCGGGGACGAGGAGCCGTGCGACGACTGCCACCACGACGATCGTCAACGCCACCGCCCCCAGCGCGAGACTGGCGATCGGACGCCAATTGGCACGCATGTCGCGCGGCGACGAATCGAAGGCCGCGTCGACGAGGACCGGCGCAACGAAGAGCGCCAACGCCAGCTCCGGATCCATCACCAGCGTCGGCATCCCCGGCACGAGCGCGATCGCCGCCCCGGCGAGCGCCACCAACGCCGGATACGGCGCCCCAATCCGTCGCGCCACCGCCGCCAGCGCCGCCCCACCCACGAGCATCGCGATGACGACCTCGAACACCTCCATCGGCGCCTCCAGCTGCGTGAGAGTTTGCAGATACGCTAGTCGCACTCAAGTGCGCCCAGCAATCACTTCCCGTCTCCCCGTCTTCTCGTCTTCTCGTCTTCTAGAGAAATTGATTCGCCAGCAAGCATCCCGCCGATTTCCGGAGTTCCCGATGAGCACCGACGCTGCGAACGACCCCGTCATCCGTCCGGCGACCACGGCCGATCTCCCTCGCCTCGGGCGACTCGGCGCGCTGCTGGTCGAGACCCACCACGCCTTCGACCCACGGCGCTTCCTCGCCGCGCGCGATCGCACCCCTGCCGACTACGCCGGCTTTCTCGTGCGCCAGCTCGAGGACCCGCGCGTGGTCATTCTCGTCGCCGATGATCACGGCGACGTGATCGGCTACTCGTACGGCGCCATCGAAGGCTACGACTACATGGCGCTGCGTGGGCCGGCCGGCGCGCTCTACGACATCGTCGTCGACACCGAGTACCGCGAACGTGGCGTGGGGCGCCTCCTCCTCGAGGCCACGCTGGCCGAACTCGAATCGCGCGGCGCCGCGCGCGTCGTGCTGTCCACCGCGCAGTCCAACGAGGTCGCGCACCGCCTCTTCGAGCGCGCCGGCTTTCGTCGCACCATGATCGAGATGACGCGCGAGTCTGAGCGCGGATCATCCTGATGCGCGCGCGACGAGGTCCGCCTGCAGCTGCAACGGACTGCGACGATCTCCACGCCTAGCGAGGTCCGCAACGCAGCTGGCGTCTCCCGACTTCTCCTACAACTCCGGCACTCATGCTGCTCGCCTCGCTTGCCCTGCTCCTGCTGCAGGCCCCGGCCCGCGATTCGCTCGACTTCCTCGTCTGGAACCACGGGCGCACTGCGGGCGACATGTACATCGTCACAACGGGCGACTCGGTCCGCGTGCATTACCTGCACGTCGACCGCCAGCGCGGTCCACGCATCGAAGGGTACTACCGACTGAATGCCGGGCGCCCGGTCTGGGGGGAGGTGCAGAGCGGTGGCGCGCAGGCCGCCGCCGCCGATATCTCCGGAAAGCCGGTCCAGCTGTCGTCGGAGTTCTTCGAGTTGAAGAACGGTGTCGTGCGCACCTGGTCCGACGACGACACCACCACCACTCCGCTCCCCGACGGTGCCTTCTACATGGCCGGCACCGCCACGCCATTCGACGACGCCGCGCTCGCGGCGTACCTCCTCCGTCAGCCGCAACGCCGCGCACCCATCGTACCGAAGGGAAGCGCACAGGTCGACATCGCCGTCGACACCTCGGTGACGATCGGTGGGCGCGCCGAGCACCTGCGCCTGGCGGTGATCGATGGCGCGGGAATGACGCCGACGCTGGTCTGGCTCGATGACCGCGGGCAGCTCTTCGCCTCGAACGCCGGCTGGTTCGTCGCCGCTCGGCGCGGCGCCGAGGGAGTGCTCCCGGCACTGCGGGCGCACGAGCTCAAGCTCCTCGAGGCGCGCGACGCAAAGCTTGCCTCGCAGTTCGCACCCAGGACCTCCGGCTCCCTCGTCATCCGCAACGGTGACCTCTTCGACAGCGAGACCGGGAAGCTTCGACCACACACGACCGTCGTCATCGCCAACGATCGCATCGTTGCGGTTGGCCCTACCGATTCGGTGAAGGTGCCGGCCGGCGCCACGCTCATCGACGCTACCGGCAAGACGATCGTCCCCGGGCTGTGGGACATGCACACCCACGCCTCGCAGGGGAGCGCGGATGGAATGTTGCAGCTGGCGAGCGGAATCACCACCGTGCGCGACATGGCGTCGGACCTCGACGTCGCGGTCTCGCGCCGCACGCGCGCCGATGCCGGCACCCTCCTGAGCCCGCGCCTCGTCCTTGCCGGATTCATCGAGGGGCCAGGCAAATGGGCCGGTCCCTCCGAAGTGCTCGTGCGCACCGAGGGCGAAGCGCGTGCCTGGGTCGCCCGCTACGACTCGCTCGGCTACAAGCAGATCAAGCTGTACAACCTGGTCCACCCCGACCTCGTCCCGGTGATCGCCGCCGAAGCGCACGCGCGCGGGATGCGGCTGAGCGGACACATCCCGCGCGGGCTTTCGCTCGTCGCGGCCGTGCGCATCGGCTACGACGAGGTGCAGCACGCGGCATTCCTCTTCTCGACCTTCTTCCAGGATTCGCTCTACTTCCCCCGCATGCGCGCCTACTCCGAGGTGGCGAGCATCGTGGCGCCCACGTTCAACGTCGATTCGCCCGAGGTGACCGCGCTCATCATCTTCCTTCGCGAGCGCGGGACCGTGATCGACGGAACGTTCAACATCTGGCAGGATCGCTCGCGCCTCCTCCCCGACGGCACGGACGCCGTCTTCGGTCCCACGATCGATTGGCTCCCGCCGCTCGAGCAGCGCGGGCTGCGCGCCGGCGGCGGTGGATCGTCCGAGGCAACGGCTCGTGCTCAGGCGTCTGCGGCCGCGTATCGCCGCATGCTCAAGCGCCTCTTCGACGCCGGCGTGACGCTCGTCCCCGGGACCGACAATGTCGCCGGCCTCTCGTACCACGGAGAGCTCGAGATCTACGAACGCGCGGGAATCCCCGCGCCTAACGTGCTGCAGATCGCCACGATCACGCCGGCGCGCGTGATGAAGATGGACAAGGACTACGGGAGCGTGGCCGTGGGGAAGGTGGCCGATCTCGCCATCGTCGCCGGGCGCCCCGCCGAGCACATCACCGACCTGCGCAAGACCGAGATCGTGGTGCGGGCGGGGCGCGTGTACCGGAGTCGCGAGCTCCTTGGATCGCTGGGGATCGTTCCGAAGTAGGGCCGGTGCCGACGCGGCGTTAGGCAGGCGTCTCGGCCGACGCCCCCCTCACCACGCGCATCGTCACCGAGAGCTGCCCCACGTGCCGCATGGCGTGCTCCGCGCCATGCACCAGGCACCCGATCACCGTCGACGGGAGTTTCGCGCGCCCCACCGCGCGAAAGTCCCCGAGCGTGTCCACGTCGATCGTGCGCAACTCGGCGACCGCAGCATCGACGCGCGCGCCGAGTGCGTCCACTGCCGACGGGACGTCGTCACGATCGAGCGGCTCGCGCTCGCGCCGCAGCGCGGCGAACTGCTCCTCGGTGAGCGATTCACCGCGTGCGTAGGTGAACAATCGATCGATCACCCCGGGGATGTGCATGAGGTGAAACGCCGGCGATGCGACTCCGCCCGGGCGCGCATTCCAGTCGATGCCAGGATACTGCGCGACGAATTCTTCCACACTCTCCTGCACCTGCAGGAGAATGTGCGCGACCGGTTGCAGGAGCGGAGGAACTCCCTCCACCGGTCCGCGTTGCCACCATTCCGTTGCTGCCATCGGTCCTTCTCGTGAAATTTCCTGTGAATCCGACTCGGTTCGACCTGCGCGCCTAACGTCGGTCGAGCGTTGGGCGTTCCGGCGAATTTGCCAGCTCCCAGCTCGCCTGGTAAACGAGGCGCACGATGCGCTCCATCTTGTCGTACTCGATCCGCTCGGGGCGATCGTTCGTGGTATGGTAGTCCGGATGTAGCCCGGTGGCGAACGTCACGGCGGGAACGCCACGCTGCTGGAACGCCCACATGTCCGTCCGCCGCAGGAGCTGCGACGTGTTGTTGTCGTAGCGCTTCTCCAGCGTGAGCCCGATCGGGGCGTTGGCGCGGTCTATCGCCTGCGTGAGCGACCGGCTGCGGCTGTAGCCGTAGAGGTTCACGCTGTTCCGGTTCGATTCGGCGCTCTGCACCGGGAGCCCACGGAAGCGCGCGCCACCGTTCGGCGGCACCTCCTCGTTGCGCCCGATCATGTCCATGTTGAGCATCGCGACCGTCCGGTCGAGCGGCACCACCGGTGACTCGACGTATCCCCATGCGCCCATCAGCGGACCACGCTCTTCGGAATTGAGGGCGACGAAGAGGATCGATCGCTTCGGACGCTTCCCATCGGCGGCAGCGCGCGCGTAGGCGTCGGCGATCGCCAGCAGCCCCACCGTTCCCGACCCGTTGTCATCGGCGCCGTTGAAGATCTGCGCGCCATCGGCGCCGTTGTGATCGGGGTGCGCCGCGACGATCACGTACTCGTCCTTGAGCCGCGCGTCGCTCCCCTCGAGGACCGCTATCACGTTGCGATCGGGGACCGTGATGCGGTTGACGTTCGTGGTGATCGTCACGCGGGCGCCCGGGAGGGCGAGTGGCGGGCGACTGCGCTCCGATGCGCGCGCCAGTGCCATGAGCGATTGTCCGCTCCCACTCACCAACTGCTCGGCGAGGGCGATACTGACCTGTCCGGCGGGGATGTGCACCTGCTGCACCCACGCGGCGAGCGAGTAGCGCGGGATCCGCGCCACGGGCACCGGCCAGTACGCCGACGTGGCAGCGGCGAAGTTTTCCGTTCCCCGTCGGTTGTGCACGTCGGCCACGAAGAGCACCCCCGCGGCGCCTTTCGCCTGCGCATCGAGTGTCTTGCGCAGCTGGTTCGCGTGCTCCGAGCTCACGACTCCGTCGAACACGCTCGCCGAGTCGTTCGCCCCCGGTTCGTTGTCGAGCATGAGGAGGATTTTGCCACGCACGTCGCCCGCCAGGTCGTCATGACCGAGCTCCGGCGCGCTGATCCCGAACCCGACGAACGCGACCGCTCCGTTGGCACTCCCCGTTCCCGAATGGAATCGCGGATGAAAGTCTCCACCGACGTCGTATCGCGACGTCGCATTCCCCCAATCGATCGCGAGTTCGTTTCCGCTGCCTAACGTGCTGGTCATCAGGAGGTACGGCGCGAAGTACGAGCCACCGTCGCCCTTCGGCGCGAGTCCCAGCCATTCGAAGCGCGCCTTGATCCACTCGAGTGCCAGCGCATTCTCCGGCGTGTCGGTGAGGCGCCCACGAAAGTCATCGCCCGCCAGGAACATCAGGTCGGCGCGCATGCGCGCGGCGGTGATGGCGTCGGCGTGGGGGGCGGCGGCGCCGACTTGCGCCTGCAGAGTTGCGGGAGGGAACGCCAACAGGGCAACGAGCGTCGCCTTGGCGGCGCCTCCCGTCGAGAGGCGGGGAATCATCATCGGAGCTCGGCTCGAGAGCGCGCGCGTAAAAGGAATTGCGTTGGCGCAGGTTCTATCGGACGATGCGAACGCGGTCAACCTGTCATCGCGCAGAAGATGTTCACGAGGACATGCTCGGCGATCGTGTCTTGCGCCTCGCGCGAGGGTTTCAGTATTGTCTGTCATGAAACCTCCTCATGACAAGCGGCCGAAGCGAGTCTCCGAACCGGTACAGGTCTATCTGGCACCGCCGGAACAGGCGCGGCTCGAGCGTCTCACCGCCGAGCTGTCCTTGAGCAAGTCGGACGTTCTGAGAAAAGGGCTTGAGGCGCTCGAGGCCCAGCTCACGGTGCCCGAGTCGCACCCGGCGCTTCAAGTCATCGGATTGGTCGACGACGCCGAACCGCTGTCCGATGCGATCGACGTCGCTCGCGAGCACGATCGCTATCTCGCGCTTGGAGAGGAGGCGTCGTGGAACGCAGGCGCTGGAAGTTCGACCGCGTCGGAGCGCGCGCGTTCAACCGAGAATCGCGAGAAGAGCATCACCGAGACCGCTGGGAGCGACGAAGGTGAATGAACTCTTCGTGGACACGAGCGCCTGGTATCCGCTGGTCGTCCGATCACATCCTGATCATCAGCGTCTGAGCGATGCGCTGCGCGCCCGGGTCACGGCCAGGGTTCGGGTGGTGACCACCAATCTCGTCATCGCCGAAACGCACGCGCTCGTGCTGCGACGAGCGGGGATCGGCGCGGCGCTCGCATTCGTGCGCCGCGTACGACAGCCGCCGAACATCGTCGTCGCGAGCACGGCGAATTTAGAGGAACTCGCCCTCGACTCGTGGATCTCGCGCTACGACGATCAGCCGTTTTCGCTCACGGACGCGGTCAGCTTCTCGGTCATGATGGAGCGCGGAATTTCTGAAGCGCTGGCACTGGATCACCACTTCTCCACGGCAGGCTTCACGCGGATCGACCGTTAGGCGCTCGCGTGATCGGTAACCACTCGACGCAACGAACTTCGTCGTGCTGCGACACGTGCCGACGCACGGAAATCCGCCAAGTTGACGTCCCCGCTCGCCCCGTGCGAGTTTCGTCCGCATTGCAGCTCGGCATTGCGCCGACAAGCGCGTGCTCGCGTCCCCAGGAGAATCGCTCAATGCATCGCCGTACCCGGTCGCTCGCACTCGTAATCGCTTTCAGCTGCACCGCTTCCGTTGGCGCGCCAGTCAACGCCCAGCGTCCGTCTTCTCCCCGCATCCCGCTCCCCGAGCACCCCCGCCCCGACTTCGAGCGCGCCGAGTGGCTCAATCTCAACGGCACTTGGCGATTCGCCTTCGATCGCGCCGATCGCGGCGTACGCGCGGGGTGGAGCGCCGGAACGCTACCGGGGACGCGCGAGATCCTCGTCCCCTTCTCGTGGGGTTCCGCGCTCTCCGGCGTCCCCGACAGCGCCGACATCGGCTGGTACGCGCGCAGCGTCACCATTCCGCCTGCGTGGAAGGGAAAGCGCGTCTTTCTCGTTTTCGGTGCCTCCGACTGGCGCACGACCGCCTGGCTCGACGGCCGCAAGCTCGGCGAGCATCAGGGGGGCTACACGCCGTTCTCATTCGAGGTGACGGCGCTTCTGCGAGCGGGCAGCGCACAACGCCTCGCCGTCCGCGTCGATGATTCGCCGCACGCCTTCAAGCTCGAGGGAAAGCAGGGATACGGAAAAGCGCGTGGCATGTGGCAGACCGTGTACCTCGAGGCCCGGGGGAGCGACCCGCTCGAGTACGTGCACTACACACCACGTGCCGATCTCGCCGGCGTGGGCGTCGACGTGCGCCTGCGCGAACCCGCTCACCGCGATCTCACCGTCTCGCTCGCCTTCACCAATCGCCCGGGAACGCCCGACGCCTCCGCACGCATCTCGCGCGGGGACACCACCGCACACCTCGAGGTCGACCTGCCGGCAGCCCATCGCTGGTCGCTGGACGATCCGTTCATCCATGAGGTGACGGCGACCGTCTCGGGTGACGGCGCACAACCCGACGTGGTGAAGACCTACTTCGGGATGCGCACGATTTCCGTCGTCGACCTCCCCGGGACCGATTTTCCGTACGTCGCCATCAACGGCGTCCCGGTCTTCTTGCAGCTGGCGCTCGACCAGGCGTATCACGAGGGCGGTTTCTACACCTTTCCCACCGACAGCGCGCTGCGCAACGAGATCCTGATGGCGCGGCAGATCGGCCTCAACGGCCTCCGCGAACACATCAAGATCGAGGCACCGCGCAAGCTCTACTGGGCCGACCGGCTCGGCGTCCTCATCATGGCCGACGTCCCTAACTGGTGGGGACCGCCCGACTCGGCGGCATTCCGTGAGCACGAGACCGCGATGCGCGGGATGATCGCCCGCGACTACAATCACCCCGCCGTCTTCTCGTGGGTCATGTTCAACGAGACGTGGGGACTGCAGACGCGCGACAGCACCAAAGACGGCGTGCGCGAGCGCTATCTCCCCGAGACGCAGCGCAAGGTCGCCAGCGTCTATCGCCTGGCGAAGTCGCTCGATCCCACGCGACTCGTCGAGGACAATTCGATCTGCTGCGGCGCCGGCCACACCGAGACGGACCTCAATAGCTGGCACGAGTACCTCCCCGGCTGGCGCTGGTCTACGCACGTCGCGCGCTTGAGCGACAGCACCTTCACCGGCTCGCCCTTTCACTTCGAGAAGGGGTACACGCAGGGGCACCAGCCCATGCTCAACTCCGAGTTCGGAAACGTGTGGGGGTATCGCGGCAGCACCGGCGATGTGGACTGGAGCTGGGACTATCTCCGCGCCATCGATGCGTTCCGCAGCAATCCCAAGCTCTCCGGGTGGCTCTACACTGAGCACCACGACGTCATCAACGAGTGGAATGGGTACTGGCGCTTCGACCGTACCGGCAAGGAGACAGGATTCGGCTCGCTCGTCGATGGGATGTCGCTCCGCGACCTGCACAACCCGCTGTACATCGCGGTGGGAGATTCGCTGCGGAGTCACGACGCGCAGGCTGGTCAGCGCGTGAGCGTCCCGCTCTTCGCATCGTTCCTCACCGGCAGTTCGGCGTTTGGCGATTCGCTCACCGTACGCGGCGAGTTGTATGGGTGGAACACCTTCGGCGAGCGGAAGAAGTACGGCGAGTACTCCGAGCGCATCGCATATCGCCCATGGTTGGCGGCGTCGCTTCCGCCGCTCTCCGTGACCATGCCCGACGAGAAGAGCGTCTCCGTGCTCGCTGTTCGGCTCGAAGACGGGTCTGGGAACGTGCTGCATCGCAACTTCACCACCTTCGTGGTCGGCGGCGACGCGCCGACGAGCGGGACGCTGGCCACCGGCGAACGTGTGCGCGCCTCGCGCGTCGCCGCCACCGCCGTGAGCGACGCCAAGTGGTCGCTCAAGCAGTGGGCCATCTTCGGCGATGCCAAACTCGATGGTGCCGGGAGTGGCTACGTCGAGTATCGCATTCCCTGGCCCTCGGGCGTCGCCGCGAGCGACGTCGCCCGGGCGACCTTTCTCGTCGAGGCCTCAGCGAAGCGCCTCAACGGAAAGGATCGCGATACCACGGCGACTGGCGAGGGCGACTACATGCGCGGTGGTGGCTTTCACGACCGGAGCCGCAATCCCAACAGCTACCCGATGACCAGTAGCGCCTATCGATTCCCCAGCGCCGTGACCGTCAGCGTGAACGGCACCGTCGCCACCGTTCGCGAACTCCCCGATGACCCCGCTGACTCCCGCGGCATCCTCAGCTGGCACGCGCAACGATTCGACGGCACACTCACCGAGGCAGGTTCGTACGGTGAACTCCTGCGCATCCCGCTCAGCGCCGACGCGATCGCCGAGTCGGCGAAGAGCGGCGTGGTCGTGATTCGGATGGCGGTGAGCGATGCGCTCCCGGGTGGTTTGGCTATCTACGGCGCCAAGTTCGGGCGTTACCCCATCGACCCGACAGTATTGGTGGAGCTGAAATGACGTAGCGAGATGGTCAGTAGTTGAGAAGCGGAACGATCTGTCGCCCTCACGACTTGAGAGGTCTCTCGTCTTCTCGTCTTCTCGACTTCTGGCTTCTCATGAAGATCGCAGTCATCGGCAGCGGAAATGTGGGCGGAACGCTCGGGCGTCGATGGGCCGAGCTCGGGCATGACGTTGCCTTCGGCGTCCGCGATCCGACGCGCGGCGCAAGCGCCGTCAAGGGCGGCGACGTCGCGAGTGCTCCGCTTCCTTCCGGGGCGCGCGTGACGACTCCGCGCGATGCGGTGCGCGGCGCCGCCGTCGTCCTCCTCGCCACACCTTGGCCGGCCGTTCCGCAGGCGCTTGGCGAACTGGGCGAGGCGCTGACTGGGTTGGCTCTCCTCGACGCCACCAATCCCATCGCCCCTGGGTTGCGCGTCGACAGTGGCGCAGACGGCTCGTCGGGCGCCGAGCGCGTACAGGCGATGGCGCCGAACGCGCACGTCGTGAAGATCTTCAATACGACGGGATACGAGAACATGCGCGATCCCGCGTTTGGGAGCGCACGAGCCGCCATGTTCTACGCGGGCGATCACGCACCATCCAAGTCGATCGCCCGCGCGCTCGCCGACGCGTTAGGCTTCGACGCCGTGGATGCCGGACCGCTCTCGCGTGCCCGGGAACTGGAGCATCTCGCCGTCCTCTGGATCTCGATGGCGTTCGGTGGCGCCGGAGTGGCTCCAATCGGTCGTGGCTTTGCCTTCGGAGTGCTCCGTCGCGACCGATCGTGAGTTACCAGATCGAGAACCGAGTCCCCCCTCGTCTTCTCGTCTTCTCGTCTTCTATCGACCGCCCTTATCCAGAAACACATACCGCGCCCGCGGCTCCGCCTCGGCGCGCGTCACGACGTCGATGTGGATGCGCTGCGCCCCGCCATCGTGCACCTCGCCGCGCGGCCACGCCGGCAACCCCGCGCCGTTGGGATCGCCCGTCTTGATGAAGTTGGCGAAGTACCCCTGCATGATCTCGGAGACCTTGTAGTCGTCGGGCGTCCACGCAAAGACCGGGTTGAGCGACAGGTTGCCTAACGCGTACTCGATCTCCGCCGAGTGCACTGCGCCCGTGGGGATCGGAGGGGGCGCCGCGCCAGGAGCGTTGCGCGTGATGCCACCGGCAAGGTTCGCCGTGACCCCCGATTCCACCGGCGCCGGGCGCGGGCGCGCGTAGTAGTAACGGTAGACGGGCTTCCCGCCTGTGCGCGCATGTTCCTCGATCCACTTCCACGTGGAGTAGCCGAGGAATCGGTCGCCCGCGAGGTCGGTCAGCGACTGCGTCGCCTGCGCCACGCTGCCTAACGGGTAGAACTTCTCCGCCTCGGCTGCGTCAGTGCCGAACTGCTTGACCAGGACTTCCCGCGCCTTCTCCGGCGTCGCTTCCTCCTGCAGCAGCACCTTCCCGGTCATCTCCTCGGAGTTCCACCCGGCGAGGAGCGGCACCTTGGCCTGCTCGCCAGCTGCATAGATCTCGGCCGGCGACTTCGGGAAGAATGCGCCGTCGATATTGGGCTCGAAATGCGGCAATCCCGCACGTCCCGACGCCTCGAGTAGCTCGGTCGCCGAGAGCGCGCGCAGCGCCGCCAGCGACTTCGCCCCCATCGCCTCGCCGAACTTGACGCCGTCCTGCTCGGTCTCCGCGTGTGGGCGGAGGCGCAACGTCGTCCCGAAATGCGCCCCGCTCTCGCCGATCGCCCGCGCGAAGAGTCCGCGCGCCATCGGCGAGACCATCTGTGCGCTCACCGCGAACGATCCCGCCGATTCGCCGGCGATCGTGACCGTCTGTGGATCGCCACCGAACGCCGCGATGTTGTCGTGCACCCACTTGATCGCCGCCGCCTGGTCCATCATCCCGTAGTTCCCCGACGCCCCGACCTTCGACTCCTTCGCCAGCTCCGGGTGCGAGAACCATCCAAAGATCCCCAGCCGGTGGCTCAGCGTGACGACCACGATCCCGCGTTTCGCCATGCTCTCCCCATCGTAGCGGGGCTCCGAGCCATCTCCCGCCACCCATCCGCCGCCGTAGATGTAGAACAGAACCGGCAGCTTTGCGTTCGGTGATGCCGATGCCGGGCTCCAGACGTTGAGGTAGAGACAATCCTCGCTCTGGCCCGCGTTGCGGAACATCATGTCGCCGAAGACTCGCGCCTGCATGCACTGGTACTGGAAGCGGTCGGCGCGCAGCACCCCCGTCCACGGTTTGACCGGTTGCGGCGCCCTCCAGCGCAAGTCGCGCACTGGCGGCGCGGCGTAGGGAATGCCGCGGAACGAGCGCACGCCGCTCGCAAGGGTGAGACCCTGCACTGCGCCGGCGGTCGTCTGGGCGCGCGGCGCGCCTGACTGAGCGGCGGTCGGCTGTGGGATGGTCAACAGGAGAGGGGCCGAGAGGAGGAGCGCAGGGAGCCGGAGCATGATGGAGCGTCGCCTTGTGGTGATGTTGCCGGTGGTGTGCAGGGAGCGACGCCAAAGCGTCGCGTCGAAAGTCCCGATCGTTGCAACTTCTGGTCATCTCGCGAAGCGTCGCCGGCCTCGTTGGCGCCCCAGCGACGCCTAACCGCCGTCGACGACTCGTGCGATGACTGCTAGTACGACGCGACGCGGTAACGCAGCCAGAGTACGTCCCCCGTCCGTCGCTCGACGTGCTCGAGCGCGAGTCGGCGCGGCTCAGCGCTCGCCCCGGCAATATCGAAGAGCGTCGCGGTGCCCACGCGTCCATCGGTGACCGGTGCTACGAGCACGCTGATCTCATCCACCAGCCCCGCGGCGAGCATCGAACCGTTGATCCCGCCACCCCCCTCGAGCATCAGCGTGCGTACTCCAAACTGCGCCCCCAGCTTCTCCACCGCGAGGGCGAGGTCCACATCGGGCGCGCCAGCGAGCACGTACGACACTCCCGCCGCGCGCAGCGATGCCAGGTACGCGTTCGACACGCGATTGGAGAGCACCACGATGAGGTGATCACCCTCGATGTCACCTGACTCCCAGCGGAGCTTGCCGAGCGGATCGAGCGCGATCGCAAACGAGTCGTGGTCGCCAGGCGCAACCCAGTCCTCACGAGCGCCCTCCGCGAGCTGGTCGGCGATCTCTCCGTTGCTGCGTACTCCCGCGGCGAAATGCCGCTCCATCGTCACACGCCCGACCATCCACGCGTCGGCGTCGTACCACGCGTGCACCTGCTCGTACTCGCGCCGCTCGTCGGCGGCGAGCGGCCAGGCATCGACGACGATGCGCCCGTCGATGGACATCATCATGTGGCAAACGACGCGCGGGCGTCGCAGAGATGAATCGGTCATGATCGTCGGTGGATGAAATTCCGGTTGGCTTGCGCTGTCTCGTTAGGTAGCGCGCATCCCGCCGTACTCCGCATCGCTTACCTGCTCGAGCCAGTCGACCACCTTGCCGTCCAATCCTTCCTGGATGGCGACGTGCGTCATCGCGGTCGTCGGCGATGCGCCATGCCAATGTCGTTCACCAGGCGCGAACCAGACCACGTCCCCAGGGCGAATTTCTTCGATCGCGCCGCCCTCGCGTTGCACGAGCCCACAGCCCGAGACGACGATCAGCGTCTGCCCCAGTGGGTGCGTGTGCCACGCCGTGCGAGCCCCCGGCTCGAACGTCACGCTCGCGCCTGCCACACGAGCGGGTGCGGGGGCATTGAAGAGGGGGTCGATGCGAACCGTCCCCGTGAACCAGTCCGCCGGTCCCCTGTTGGACGGTTGGGTTCCGACACGCGTGATGTGCATTGCGGCTTCTCCTGTGCGTTGCTGCTCCGACTGGATGTCCGATCACGGAATCAAGCGGGTGAACCTCGGGCGAGCCATGCCGTTTCCCTGCGTGTCGCATGAAGCGCGACTTCACAGTAGGAGCCATGCGGCGTTCGTGCGGCGCAAGGACGTGCGTTATCAAGAAGCCGGAGATCGCGCTCGCATTCGCCGCGTAGAGGGGATTTGCACCGTGCGATTGGGGCATTCTCCGATGGTTGCGCGGCTCGAGAACGCACACCGTTGCGATGTCGGCGAGTTCGGAGAATGGGCGTCTTCGCTCATCCTGCGGATTCTCCACCGCCCTCCCGATCATGCGCACCACCCTTCCTCCGACGATCGCCATCTGCATCGCGCTCGGCGCAATTGCGTGCAGCGATCCCATTGCCACGCCCGATACAGTCGCCGACTCACCCCCGGCGAACGCTGTTGTTTCCGATGGAGTCGTGATCCCGACGTCGTCACGCTATAGGGCCGAAGTGCTCCCGAACGGGCGAGGCGGACGGACGTCGATTGCCTACCGGATCAACGATTCGGGTGTCGTCGCGGGGGCGGCCGAATTCACGTATTCCGGCCCGACCGTCTACCCGCCTGGCGAGGTGCACTGCATCGCGTACGGAGCTGCCATCTGGCGCGATGGAAAATTGTTCGTCCTGCACGCCATGCTCGCGCGCGACCTGCACCTCGATCCCTGCTACAGCTTCTCGTGGGCCGTGGACGTGAGCAAGGATGGCACGGTCACCGGCATCATCTACAACGAGAATTATGAAGCCGAGGATACGTTTGGCTTCGTGTGGAGCGAGTCGCTCGGCTCCATCGCCATCCGACGACTGGGCCGAACCTACGTCGCCGCGATCAACGACGCCGATGTCGTCGTGGGGCACAGCTTCACGCTGGGATCGGGATTGGGCGGCGAGTATTTCACCTGGAGCCCCACCGATCCGCAACAGGCTACCCCCATCTCCACCCAGAAGATGTACGACTGGGAGACGGTGTCTGACATCAACGATGGCGGGCAGATGCTCGTCTGTTCCGACTGGAACATCTCGGTCTGGCCGTGGCCCGGCGACACCGATCTGTGGTGCGGCGGGCCCCCCACCATCGTACCGGGTACGTTCGAGGATTACTTGAGCGGTGGGTTGAACAATATCGGTGATGCCGTGTTCACCGGCGGTCGCAGTTACATACCGACGCCGTATCGCTGGTTCGTCGGCGACAAGCGTCCCACGCCACTGCCGTGGGCCCCGGGCGGCGCACGGGGAATCAGCGATAGCCGGCGCATCATCGGCTGGCACAACCTGTCCGGTCAACCGTCGACCGTCGCCATCACCCAGCGACATGGTGAGGGGGTCAGCGCGCTTCCCGCCGTTCGCGCGGGAGACGCCTCGCTTGCGTTAGGCGTCAACCGATGCGGCGATATCGTGGGCTACACGCAACCGGTGGGAGGACTCCGGCAAGCGGTGATTTGGAAGAAGACGCCATGCGATCCGTCTCCGTGAACCGGAGCGGCATGGCACCTTTCCGCGAACGCCCCTTGAAACTCCCCTCGCTGCGAGGCCGCCCCACTCGTCTTCTCGTCTTTCCAAAACTCGTCTTCTCGCTCGCTACGCTGCACTTCGCCCCTCACCCGGCCTCGACGCCCTCCCTCCACTCCGCCTCAGCGAACACCTCGCGCGCGTAGCGATAGTCACGGATCGCGCTGATACGTTCGCCGCGAAAGCGCACGAACGTGCAGTACGTAGGGCTGTCGTCGGGATGATCGCGCACCAGGAGCGCCACGCGCCCATCCACGATCCCGAGTCCCATCCGCACCGCTGCAAGGCGCTCGTAGTTGCTGAAGTACCCGCCCACCTCCTCCGCCCCGTTCTTCTCGGTCATCCCCACCAGTTCGAGGCGCACGTCCTCCGCCAGCATTGCGCGCAACGCATCGAAGTCGCGCGCGTTGAAGAGGGAGACGTATCGATGCAGGAGCACCGCCTGTTCCCGTGGAAGCCGCAGAGCGGAGTTTGAGTTCGCTGCAGGAGTTTCGCCGGCCGCATCGGCGTGGCGCCGCAGGGTCGCGCGCCCACGGTGAAGCGCCCCCTTGATCGACGGAACGCTGGCGTCGAGGATCTCCGAGATCTCTTCGAGCGTGTACGACAGCACATCCTTGAGGATCACGCAGCTCCGTTGTAGGGCAGTGAGTCGCATGAAGCGCGCGAGCCCCCACTCCGCCAGCTCCGCCGCCTCGAGCGGCGAATCCTCCGTGCGCGCCGGGAGCTCGCCATCGAGCGGCTCGGCGAACTGCACCTCGTGGCGACGCAGGTGATCGAGGGCGCGGTTGTGCGCCACACGAAAGAGCCACGCGCGAAGGTTTTCCACGTGCCCTAACTGCGGAAGGCGAAAATAGACCTTCGCCAGCGCATCCTGGACGATGTCCTCGCCGTCGACCGCGGAACCCACCATCCGCGCGCAGTATCGCAACAGCTGCGGGCGTAGGTCGGCGACCAGTGCATCGAACTCTCCCCGTGCCTTGGTCAGCGCCTCGATGTCCATCCCCTGCTCCTCGTCACCTGGATGCTGCTGCCACTCCTCCCAGCCTCGCGCGTCCGCGCAACGGCTCGGCGCCCGCTCCTCATGCGACGAACGAGACAGACGAAAAGATGCGGGTCCCACCCGGATCCTTTCCCCCGGTTCATCCGTCGCCTTCATGTCTCCACACTACGGAAGAATCGACATGGACACACGCGCCGCACCAATCCTCGGGTTGCAGGAGCTCTCGAGAAACATCCTCGCCACCGCCATTGGCGACCTGACCGACGCCGATGCGAAACTCCGCTCGCGCGGTGGCGCCGGTCCATCGATCGCCTGGACCATCGGACATCTCTGCCACTTCAAGCTGGAGATGCTCGAGCTTCTGGGTCAGTCGCGGGAGAATCCCTTCGCCCCTCGCTTCGCTGACGCCGGCGCGACCGAGGGGGACGACTATCCATCGCTCGACGAACTCGCCGCGAGCTACAACGCGCTCCAAGACGACGTGCGCGATGCGCTCGGCGCCGCCGGTGAACGGCTCACCGCATCGATTCCCGGGCGCGGAATGCACGGCGAGACGCGAGCGCTGGACCGTATCCTCTTCCTCGCCTGGCACGAGGCCTATCACATCGGCGGCATCGGCGCGATCCGGCGCGAGCAGCATCGCACCGGGATCGCCGACCTCGTCGCCGCAGCCTGATTGACAAACGACACGGAGATCTCACGCGCATGTCGTCCACCGCTGGAACTGGTACCGCCGCCGACCCCTGGCGCCTCAAGACGCCCCCGCAGACGTCCGAGTTCACCATGCACCGCGCCACCATCGGCGGCGCCGACGTGCTCGTGTGCACGGTGGGGAAGACCGTACTGCACTACGACTACCGATGCATTGCCGATCTCCACGCCATGCTCACGGCCCACGGCGACTGGATGGAACTCGGCTCCGCCGACGAGCAGAAGCCGGCAAAGGAAGGAACGGTAGAGGCCTGGGCCCGCTCGCCGGACAATCCCATCGGTGGGTGGTACGGGAAGAAGAAGGGGCTCCGCGGCCGCTTTGCGATGTACGTCCCGCCGCTGATGGAGGCGATGGGGTTGGCGGAGGTGGAGCATCAGGCTCGCGGGAATCGGATGCGGGCGCGTTAGGTAGCCGCTCCAGAAGGTGATCGGAACGCGAGAGGGGGCCGCCGGCAACGCCGGCGCCCCCCTCTCGTCTTCTCGTCTTCAGAAAACTCGTCTTCTCGAAGAAGTGCCTAGCGCCGTCTTTCCCCTACAACCCCTTCCACGTGGCCGCCCACCGCGGCGCAGCTTCGTACCGCGGCTCGTCTGCCGAGAAGTCGGCGAGCGTCGCAAACGGGCCGATGCTGTTGGCGCGCACCGCCGCGACGTCGACTCGACCGTCGACCAGTATCACGAGCCGCCCACGCGTGTCCCAGTCGATCCAGTCGACGCGTCCTTCCGGGAGAGGGAGCGGCGTGTCATCGGATGACAGCACGCGGAACGACTCCGCGAGTTCCATCTCCCAATCGTACACTCCCTCCACGCGTTCGCGGCCGGCGTTCAGCGGGTTCGCCCACGTGCGATCGTAGACGACGCGGAAGGGAAACTCGCGGTGCGCCCGATGCCACCGTTCCGGACGACGCGTGACCATCGCACCCTGCTCGAAATCCCACTCCGCGAGGAGCGAGGTGTCCCGCTCCCAGCCGTCGCGCGCGAGTCGGCGATCGAGCAGCCGTTCATCCGAGGAGTCAAAGCAGTAGAAGCCGTCCTCACGTGGCAGGACGCTGAGTCGATTCACGTGTTGCGGTGGGTCATCGGACCTCGTGAACACGCCGTCAGCCCAGAGTTCGAGTCGGCGGTCGTCGACGAACAGCGCGCCGCTCCCGGCTGCGGAGGATGGCCAGAGAGCGAGCGCCGTGAGCCACGGCGCTCGCGACACCGCAGTCCACTGATGGCCGATCACCGGGTCGCGAGGGGCATGACCGTTGTACTTCGAAGCGACGTACGCGAAGAGCGCTCCGTCCGGCGAGAGGTCGCAGGCATGCTCGCGGATGCGCCCCTTGAACCAGTGTCCGCGCTCGAACGTGTCGGTTTGCTGGTCCCATCGGACGAGCGCCTGTCGCTTCGACGGCCCGCGGCGAACGAGCACGCCGACGGGGGCACGTAGCGCCTGCAGGAGGAAGAGGCGGGGGGGAGGGAGCGGAACCGGTCGCATCGTGGCCTCGATGATGGGGCGGATCGCCAGCGTGGGCTAGCCCGAATGCTCTTCGCGCGCTTGGCGGCTGCGCGACAACTCCCGCCCGACCGGTCGGCGCCCCAAGTACTATCGCGAATTTCGCAGGACGTTTTCGATCAAGGATTGGCAGTTCTTCTGCCACCAGCTGCTCGACTCGCTTCGCGCCATTGGCCACTCGCGGACCGCTAGCTGGACAGCGCAGGCGTGTGACCATGCGTGACCCAAGGAGTGGCTCCGCAGGTATCGACTCGAGGAAGCTCGCCAGACTCCTCTCATACGAAGAAAGGGCCGCCGGCATCGCCGACGGCCCCTCTCGTCTTCTCGTCTTCAGAAAACTCGTCTTCTAGAAGAAGTGGCTAGGGACGGAATCGAACCGCCGACACGCGGATTTTCAGTCCGCTGCTCTACCAACTGAGCTACCTAGCCGCATGTACTCCCGACACCTAGAGCCGTCGGCAGTCGCGCAATGTATCAACTCCGCGGTGCAATAGGTATTCCCGGCGCACAACCATCGTGGAAGCCCCGGTCAAGAGCGTACACCGCCTACCGCACACCTGTCGTACTGCTAAACCGTTTTCCTGCAAATACTTGGAGGCCGCGCGCGTGCGAAGGAAATCCATCACGCCTGGCCGTCGTGTCCTGACCACTGCGCCCACGAGCCGGCGTCGAACCCCGAGTTTCGCTCGTCCCGCCATCATCGGCGACTAGCCACCCCTCCTCTTGCTGAGCGCGAACTACGTCGGCAGTCTTCCCCCTCGCACAAACGGTGAGGAGGAGGGGTGACCTATGCAGACGCCGCCGACGATCGAGCAATGGCTGCTTCAATCGGTGCCGTATTTCGTACTGCTCGCGCTCTGGATCGCGGTGCTGAAATCCGTTCGCCGGGCGATTGTGGCACTCGAGAGGATCGCCGACAGGCTGGGTGAGCTCGTAGAGCGCCCTCGAGTTGAATAGCTCGGGCAGCGGCAAACCGGGGCTCGCCGAATTCCCGCTCATTCGTCCGCCGCGCTCACTTCCGTCGCGAGTGCCCGCTCGCGCTGCCTCGGCGCGATGCTGACCTAGGCGTCCCCACCCCCCTCATCCAACACCTCCCGCACCCGCGCCACCAGCACCGCCGGCACATACGGCTTCTGCAAAAAGCTCGTCCCCGTCTCCAGCACCCCCTGGTGCACGATCGCATTCCGCGTGTAGCCCGACGCAAACAGCACCCGCATCTCCGGGCGCTCCGCCGACAATCGCTCCGCCAGCTCCTTCCCTCCCATGCGCGGCATCACCACGTCCGTTACCAGCACGTGGATCGCCCCGCTGAAGCCACGCGCCACGGTCATCGCATCGATCCCGTCGACCGCCTCGAGTACGTGGAACCCCTGCGCGCGGAGCGCCCGCACGCCGATCGCGCGCACATCCGCGTCATCCTCGACGAGGAGCACCGTCTCGTTCCCGCCCACTGTCACCACCGGCTCGACGAACGGCGCGTCGATCGCCACCCCCTCGACCCGCGGCAGGTAGACCTTGAACGTCGCGCCGCGCCCGGGCTCGGAATACGCCCAGATGTGCCCCCCCGCCTGCTTCACGATCCCGTAACACGTCGCCAACCCGAGCCCGGTCCCTGCACCATCGAGTTTGGTCGTGAAGAACGGCTCGAAGATCATCGGCAACAGCGCTGGATCGATCCCCGCACCACTGTCGCTCACCGCCACCATGACGTACTCACCGGGACTCACGTCCATGTGCGTCACCGAATAGCCGGGCCCCAACGTCACGTTCGCCGTCTCGATCGTGAGCGTTCCGCCGTCGGGCATCGCATCGCGCGCGTTCACCGCAAGATTCACCAGCACCTGCTCCATCTGTGCCGGATCCACCTTCACCGACCACAGCGACGGCTCCAGTTGCGTCTTGAGTGAGATCGACGCTCCAATTAGCCGCTGCAGCATGCGATCGATCTGCCCGGTGAGCGCGTTGAGGTCCACCACGCGCGGCTCGATCACCTGGCGACGCGCAAACGCCAGGAGTTGCGCGGTCAGCTCGGCGGCCCGGCGCCCGGCACGCTCGATCGACTCCAGGTCGTCATCGGCGTTTCGCGCGTCCTGGCGCGCGAACGCCGCATGACTCATGATCACCGTGAGCAGGTTGTTGAAGTCGTGCGCGACGCCGCCGGCGAGTCGCCCGATGCTTTCCAACCGCTGCGACTGCAGCAGCTGCGCCTCCAGCGTGCGCCGCTCCGTCTCGTCAGTTGCAACGCCGGCGATCCGGATAATTGCCCCCGCCGCATCGCGCACCGGAAAGCTCCGGTCCGACACCCAGCGCTGCGTTCCGTCGGGGCGGATCACCCGATACTCGGCCTGAAAGTGCGCGCGATCGCGCGCGAAGTTCGTCTCCACCCCGTCTCGATCCTCGGGATGGATCGCCTCCAGCCAGAGCGTGGGATTCGCCTGCAGTTCCTCGATGCTTCTCCCCCACACCTTCTCGAACCCCTTGCTCACGTAGTCCACCCCGCTCGCGTCCGGACGCGTGAGGTAGAACACCGCGGCCACATTCTCCGAGAGCTCGCGAAACAGCGCCTCGCTTTCGTAAACCGCTTGCAGCATCCGCCGTCGCTCAGTCACGTCGCTGGTGAGTGACACGCGTCCCAGATACTGCTCGCCGTCATACACGTTGCGTGACTGCGTCTCCGTCCAGATCACCGTGCCATCCGGATGCACCAGCCGCGCGCTTACCGAGAATCCTCCCCCCGGCCCCTTGTTCGATTCGGCGAGCGTGCGCTCCACCTCGGCGCGGTCATCCGGATGTATCGCACTCCCCCACCCCTTGCCGTGGATCTCCGCCGTCGAACGCCCGAGGATGCGCTCGGCCGCCGGGTTCGAATACGCGACCCGCGCGTCGGAATCGGACAGGAAGATGCCTAACGGCGCCACCTCGCAGATCGTCCGGAAGCGCTCCTCGCTTGCCCGAAGCGCCTCGGCGGCGGCACGGCGGCTCGTCGTGTCCTCGAGGAGCGTCACCATGCGCTGCAGGGTCGGTCCCAGATAGACTGGGAACGACCGGGTGCTCACCCACACAATCCGCCCGTCCGCATAGACGTGCCGATGCTCGCTCTCGAACATCGTTCCGCTCGTCGCCGCCCGTTGCACGCCGGCTGCAACGCGAGCCACATCGTCGGGATGAATGACCGTGGTCCATCCGCTCCCACGTGCCTCGTCGACACTCAGTCCGGCGATCCGTGCGTAGGCAGGATTGGCATACTCGATCTCGCCGTCCGGACCACGCAGGATGAGGCCGATCGGGAGCGCGTCGGCGATCGCGTGAAATTCGTGCTCGTGCGCCCGCAGTGCCCGCTCGGCGCCGACCACCTCAGTGCGCTCCTCGACGTACGTCGCAATAGCAGACTTTCCCTGAACGACGAGCGGCACGTAGCTCACCCGCCACTCGCGCGCGACGCCGGGCGCGCGTGACGTCTCTCCGCGCACCTGGATGTCGCGCTCCGCCACACCACTCGCCAAAACGCGCGCCATGATCGGCTCCACCACCGCGGCCAGTCCCGGGAGAACCTCTCGCAGTGTGCGCCCCAGGTGCGCCTCGGCGGGAAGTCCGTTCACCTCCGCCAGCACGCGATTCACGCGAACGAATCGCAGCTCCTCGTCGAAGATCGCCATCCCCACGGGCGACACCTCGACCAGTTCGTCGACGTATGAGGCGAGATCAGGACTGGTCATCGGCTACCACAGGAACGGATGCGATCGCCATGTGAAGATTCTGCGAGGTCCCGAGCCCCCCGTCCAGACCAACCGTTGTCAGCAACGATGCGCGAGATAAACATTTCCTAACGTTTGGAGTTGTAGCGCGCGCAGGGGCTACCGTTCAGGCTCCGCCGCCATGTTCGCTCTTCTCGCCCCGCAACCGGCACTCCCGTGGCCATCACCGCTCCCCCTTTCAAGCGCGCGATCCCCTTCGTGGCCGTCGCGACATGCGCGTTGCTCCTGCTCCCCTCGCGAGCACCAGCACAATCACCAAGCGCCGGACTGCGCGTCCCGGTCACTGTCGATACGCTCCCCAACGGGCTGACGCTGATCGTGCATGAAGATCACTCCGTGCCAACTGTCGCTGCCAACGTGTGGTTCCATGTGGGCTCGGGCGACGAGAAGCCTGGACGCACCGGCTTCGCCCACCTCTTCGAGCACCTCATGTTCATGGGCTCGGAGCATGCCCCTTATCCGCAGTTCGACCGCCTCCTCGAATCGGCCGGCGCCAGCAACAACGGAACGACCGACAACGATCGCACATCGTACTACGAGTGGGGTCCCGCCAACGCGCTGCCGCTGATGCTTTGGCTCGAGGCCGATCGCATGGGATGGCTGCTCCCAACGATGGACAGCGCCAAGGTCGATGCGCAACGCGAAGTCGTGAAGAACGAGCGTCGCCAGGGAGTCGAGAATCGCCCCTACGGGATCGCCGAGGATCTGCTCTCTCCGGCCGTCTATCCAGAAGGGCACCCGTACTCCTGGCCGGTCATCGGCTCGATGGCCGACCTCTCGGCGGCCTCGCTCGAGGACGTGAAGGACTTCTTCCGCCGCTACTACGCGCCCAACAACGCCGTCATCGTCATCGCTGGTGACGTACACAGCGATTCGGTGCGCGCTGCTGTACGAAAGGTCTTCGCCGACATTCCTCGCGGCCCCGCCATCACGCGCCCCGCTCCCGCGGCATTCACGCTCCGCGATACGGTCATGGTCGCCGAGGACCAGGTGCAACTTCCGCGTTTGTATCTCACGTGGCGCGGTGTTCCCCAGTTCGATCGCGACGATGCCGCGCTCAATGTGACGCGGTATCTCCTGGCCGGCGCGCGCAACGCTCGCCTCACGAGCGCGCTCGTCTACGACCAGGAAGTCTCCAAGGACGTCTTCGCCTCCAACGACTCCAAGAAGCTGGCCGGCGACTTCAGCATCGTCTCCACCGCCCGCCCGGGGATGTCGCTCGATACTGTCCGCTCGAGCATCGACCGGGAACTCGCACGCCTCGCCGCCGACGGACCGACCCCCCGCGAACTCGAACAGGCGCGCAACGCCATCGAGTCGGGATTCCTGAATCGCCTCGAGTTCGTGAATGCCAAGGCGCAGCAACTGAACGAGTACTACTACTACACGGGGACAGCAGACTACTTCCAGCGCGACCTCGATCGCCATCGTGCCGTGACCGCCGACGACATCAAGCGCGTCGTCGCCAAGTACCTCATCGCACCACGCGTCATGCTGAGCATCGTCCCCAAGGGGAAGAAGGAGCTCGCCGCCACCCGGGGGCCCATCCAATGACCACTCGCTCCAACGCGCGCGCCACCCGCGCGACCCCGCGCGCATCCGTCACGCTCGCCGCGCTCGTTCTCGCGACGCCCATCGCCGCGCAGGATTTCGTCCGCGATCACCCGCCTGCGTTAGGCGCACCGGCACGCCTCACCGTGCCGGTCGTGCACGAGACGCGCCTCGCCAATGGCATCGACGTGAGCGTCGTCGAGCAGCACGAACTCCCGCTCGTGCAGGTCATCGTCTCCTTTGCCGGCGGTTCGCGCCTCGACGGGACCACGCCCGGCATCGCCTCGTTCACCGCCAACATGCTCGACGAGGGCGCGGGAGGGCGCGACGCCAGTACCCTGCAATCCGAACTCGCCTACCTCGGCGCATCGCTCCAGGTGGCATCCGAGTGGGACCGGATCTATGTGGCGCTCAAGGTCCCCGTGCGCTCCATGGCCCCTGCCCTCGACCTCATGACCGACGTCATCCGCCGGCCAACCTTTGCCGACGCGGAAGTGCGGCGTCAGCGCGACTTGCGCCTCGCCAACCTCCTGCAGCAGCGCGACCAGCCCAACGCGCTCGCGGAGCTTGCGTTCTATTCCATCGTGTACCCCGCCGGACACCCCTACCACCAGAGTGCCGGTGGCGACTCCGCATCCACCGCGTCGCTCGACAGTGCTGCCGTACGGCGCTTCTACGATCGGGCGATACGCCCCGGGAACGCGCGCGTTGTCGTCGTGGGAGATCTCACCGAGAGCGTCGCGCGTCAGGCCTTGGCACAGCGCTTCGGTGACTGGCGCGTCGGCGGTTCGCCTGCGACGGTTCCGTCGGTCACCGTGGAACCGCTGCGGCAGGACGGCACCCATGTCTATCTGGTCGACAAACCGAATGCAGCCCAATCGGTCATCGACATCGGATGGCCCGGCGTCGATCGACTCTCCCCCGACTACGCGCCGCTCATGGTCATGAACTCCCTCCTCGGCG
Organism: uncultured Gemmatimonadaceae bacterium; assembly: GCA_964637355.1. Lineage (GTDB taxonomy): Bacteria > Gemmatimonadota > Gemmatimonadetes > Gemmatimonadales > Gemmatimonadaceae > SCN-70-22. The sequence continues at coordinate 71,586 of CAZWVG010000001.1, read as the reverse complement.
GGGCGTTCACGTCCCGTCTCAACATGAACCTGCGCGAGGCGCACGGTTACACATACGGGGCGGGCTCGCGATTCTCCTTCCGCAAGGCTCCGGGTCCGTTCGTCGCCTCCGCCTCGGTGCGCACCAACGTCACCGATTCGTCGCTCGTCGAGTTCTTCAAGGAGCTGCGCGGCGTGCGCAACGCGCTCATCCCCGATGACGAATTGCAGCGCGCCAAGTCGTACGTCGAGCTGGGTCTTCCGGGCTCGCTCGAGAGCACCTCACAGGTTGCCGCCAGTATCGCACAGCTCGCGATCTTCTCCTTGCCGCTGACGGATCTCTCGACGTTCGCCGCCAACGTTCGCGCCGTCACCGCCGCCGATGTTCAGCGGGTCGCACGCAAGTATCTCACCCCCGATCGTGCGACCGTCGTGGTGGTGGGCGACCTCGCCAAGATTCGCGCGCCGATCGAGGCCCTCAAGCTCGGACCGGTCGAGACGCGCGACGCGAAGGACGTGGCACGATAGCGCGAGCGCGGGAGCGCACCTGCGTAGCGCACCTGCGCTCCTCGATGACTGCAGGCGGGGAGTCAATGTCGCGACTCCCCGCGCCCGCGCCGGTGCCTAACGCTCGAGCTTGAACCCCGCGTCCAGCCGCGGACGCTCCGGTGCCATCCCCACCAACCACCCCGTTGCGTACATCCACTGCGTCATGCGCCGCAACTTCGCGATGTCGATTCGGTCCGGATTGTCGCGCGGCGTGTGGTAATCGGGATGGAGGTTCGTCGAATACATCACCGCCGGGATGTTCGCCCGTGCGTACGGCAGGTGATCGCTGCGAAAGTACCACCCCTCGGGGTGCGTCGGGCGATCCCAGATCGAGTCGAGCTTGAAGCGCCCCGTGAGTTCGTTCGCGCGAAGCGCGAGCGACACCAGGTCGCTCGAGTTGCGGTGCGGCGGCTGAATCCCGAGGAGCGACGCTGAGTCGGGGTTGTTGCGCCCCATCATGTCGCCGTTGAGCACCGCAACGATCTGCGAACGCGGCACCATCGGGTGCATCACGTGCCAGCGCGACCCGAGAAGCCCACGCTCTTCTGCGCCGTGCCAGACAAACAGTGCGGAACGCGGATTCGGCTGCCGCTTCCACGCGCGCGCCGCCGCCAGCATCGCCACGCTGACCGTCGCGTTGTCGTCTGCACCGTTCCAGATCGAGTCGCCATCCACCGGAAAGCGCACACCGTCGTGGTCCTGATGTCCGCTGAACAGCACGTACTCGTCCTTTAGTCGTGCATCGCTCCCCGTGATCTTCCCGATGATGTTTACCGACGGATACGTGAAGCTCTCGCTCGTGAGCGTCGCCTGGAGCCGCGCGCCGCTCGCCTGCAGCCGCGGCGCGAGACGCTGCCGCACGAGGAGAACCGGCGTCGAACGCCGCGGACGTGTCGGCGCACCCGCGGTGTCGAGCCCGTACGAACCGCGCGCTGCAACGGCGCCGTAGAAATCGATCGCCCCTTCAACCACGGAGTCCGCGACGAGCACCACCGCCGCCGCCCCTTTCGACATGAGCTTCGCCGACTGCGCGCGAACTGCTGCCCCTGTGTAGCGCCACGACGAAAGCGAGACATTGCGCCCCGGCGGATTTGGCGGCGGGACGATCAGCGCAGCGACCGCCTTCCCGGCGAGGTCGACGCCAGCGAGTTCCGCATCCGTCGCGTGCCCCACGAACACCACCGGCGCATCGACCGTCGCGTCAATCGCCTGCGCGACCACCACATCGCGCCAAAGCGAGAGTTGCTCGCCCGAAACGGCGACCGTGCTCGCGTCCGACTGCCGAATCCGCCGGATCGGCCACCACTGGTAGTACGTCCCGTCTTCGCCCGCCGGCTCGAGCCCGATCGCCCGTATCTGCTCCACCAGCCATCCGCTCGCCCGCAGCTCGTCCAGCGTCCCCGCCTCGCGCCCGCGCATCGCGTCACCGGCCATCGCGAACAGGTCGCGCTTGAGATCCTCCGCGCGAATCGCGTCGAGTGACGGCACCCCCTGCGCCGAACGCGACGCTCGCGGCGCCTCGCCCACAACGCCAGGGCTCACGCCGACGAGCCCTGTCGCCACGAGCCCCGAGGATGATGTCGAGCTGACCGTCGTCTGCCGCGCGCAGCTCGCGAGGCCGACGACCGATGTGACGAGTGCAATGAGCGCGCGCGAGGTGCGAGAGCGTCTGATGCGTGAATCCATGGCCACAGCGATTCGAGGTGGAAGTCCTCCCAACATACGCCTCCGCAGAGCACGCGTTGACCGCTCGAGTGAGACCACTTCGCCACCCTCGCGGTCGCGTTGGCAGCCCGACCTCGCAACGAGTCGTGCCGAGGGCGAACGAGGGGACCTCGAAGGGCTCTTCGAGCGGTCTCGAATGCCCGAAGAGGTCCCCTCGTTCGCCCCCCTCGCCCCCATACCAAGAGAAATCGCGAAAGCCGAAGAGGGCGAACGGAGGGGCCTCGAAGGGCTTTTCGAGTGGTCTCGAATGCCCGTAGAGGCCCCTCCGTTCGCCCTCCCATCGCAGAAACTCCGCGGAAAAACGACTCTACGCCGGCCTCACCCCATAGTCGGCCGTGATCACCGACTTGAGCCCCCCGCGCACGTTGAAGTCGCCCACCACGCGCATCCATTTCGGCGCGGCCTTGGCTGAGAGATCATCGAGAATGCGGTTCACCACGCGCTCGTAGAAAATCCCGTCGTTGCGAAAGCTCCAGAGGTAGAGCTTGAGGCTCTTGAGCTCCAGGCACACTTCGCCAGGGATGTACGTGATGTTGATCGTCGCGAAGTCTGGCGCTCCCCCCTTGAGCAGCTCAAGCTCCGCCGCATCCGTCTCGATCCCGCCGATCGGACACAACGACGTGAATTCCGGCGTCGTCATGAAAATCTCGTAGTTCCGGGCCGGATACGGGTTGAGAAATGTCTCGAGCAGTTCAGGCTGTGGCATGAGCAGAAAATTGGTGTGACCATCTCGGGATAGGTACGTCAAAACTATGGACAGGCGGAGTACTCGCCCGTAGGTTCTTTTTCAGGTTGGCGCTCGTTGCGCCGGCCGTGGCCGACGCGAGAACGGCGCGACGGCCCCCGCCCCCCGGTAACGCCGGGGGGCTCTTTTTTGTCTCCAGAGCAATGCGCCCCGTCGGCGTCGCCCCAGCGGCGAGCGACACGACACGGCTCCCCTCGAGTGCGAGCCTCGAGACGGCGGAAACAAAAAGAGGCCGCCCGCACCGGCAGCCTCTCCCGTCCCCCGTCTCCCGTCTCCCGTCCGCACTTCACCCCCCGTCGCGCAGCTCCCGCGACATCGCCTCGAGCAGGAGCTTCTCCTCGCGCGTCAGGCTGTCGATTCCGTGCTGCGAGATCTTGTCGAGGACGAGATCGAGCTCGCTGATCTTGTTCGGCGCCTTCACCGCGACCGGCGGAGTTTGCGGGGCCTGCCGACGCGCCAGCGCCGCGTTGCTACGCGCGATGATTTCGTCGATCTCGTTTCCCTTCTCCCGCGCGCGCGGCATCGACCGCGGCACGGCGCGCGGCGTCGTATCGGGGATGTCTGGAGCAGGCGAAACCCGCTGCTTGAAGCGGTCGATGCCGCCGCCGCTCGACGACGTCCGCAGGTAGATCCAGCCAGCGGCCAGCCCGCCAAGGTGCGCGAGATACGCCACACCGCCGTGACTCTCCGCCATCCCACCGATGATGTTGATCACCACCAGCCCCACCACCATCCACTTCACCTTGAGCGGGAGCACCCCGAACAGGTACACCTCGTCGTCCGGCCAGCGCGTCGCATACGCGAGCGTCACCCCGAGCACCGCCGCCGAGGCACCGATCAGGAGCGCATCGCGGGCGAAGAGCAGGTGGAAGAACCACCCGCCAAGCCCGCACAGCAGGTAGAAGCGCGTGAATTCGCCGGCGCTCCACGCATGCTCTACCCGCGGGCCAAAGATGTAGAGCGTATACATGTTCAGGGCGAGGTGCCAGAACCCGCCGTGTACGAACATGTACGTCCCGATCGTCCACCAGGCGCGCGACAGGTTGTCGGCCTGGAAGCCGAGCGCCGGCAGCATGTTCTGGGAACCGACGACCGTGAGCTGCAGGAAGTAGATCGCGACGTTGATCGCGATCAACCACTGCACTGCCTTCGTTAGGCGGGGATAATCGGTGTCGTCGGTGTAGGGGACGCCCATGGACTCAAGCCAAGCGATCGGGAGACGGTACAGCTATATCTATCGCCGCGCGGGGGCAACTGTTCCGATTGCACCCCACGCCGCTCAATCAGTCATCGCAACGTCGCCGGACCGCTCAGCCGCAGCGAAACCCGTACGTCGGCATGATGCCCCATGGCGTGCTCGACCAGCACGCTCCATCGCCGGTCCATGACCCCGCGCTCGGTGGCAGGTCCGGGATGAATCACGACTTGTACAGCGGCACTCGCCAGGTGTGCCTGTTCGACGATCTGCAAATAATCCGCGTCACTGGCCTCGTCGCTCCCGGCGATCACTACGGCGTGGGCGATTCCGGTCCGCGCGGCCGCCCGCACCGTCTCCATCGCCCGCTCCACCGTCGCTTCCGTGGCCGGCGCGTCCAGCGACACCTGTACTAACTGTAGATACGGATGAAGCGCCCCAATTGCTTCAGGGCGTTGCCCGTCCGTGTCCGCGACGACCGGCGTCTCGGTCGCCAGCGACTTGAGCGCCGCCTCCAGGAACTCGGCGTTCCCCAGCGCATCGCGCCCGCTGATGCACACCGAATGCACCGGCGAGCGCGTCAGCGCGCGCGTGACCTCACGCGCCAGCGACTCCGACGTGTACATCGTCGCCGTCTCCGCCGGTTCCGCAAACTTGATCAGCAACTGCCGCCGCCCCGCCAGCACGCCCTGACGCTGGATCCCGATCGGAATCCCCGCGAGCGCTGCGGCAAGTACTGGAGTGAGACTCATGTTTTCCGATGCTTATGGCGTGCGTATGGCGTGCTTATGGCGCGTGCGCCCGAGACCCGAGCCCCTCGGGCGTCGGCGTAGGTGGCGTGAGCGCGAGTTGAACGATTCGGTCGCAGAGGTCAGGAAACGACATTCCAGCGGCGGCCGCAGCCTGAGGGATCAGGCTCAGCTCCGTCATTCCCGGCAACGTGTTGGCTTCGAGGCAGAAGAACGCCCCCGATGGCGTCATGCGGAAGTCGATGCGCGCGCATCCTCCAAGCTTTAACGCCTGATACGCCCGCTTCGCTAGACGCTGGATCTCGACCGTCTGTTCCGGTGTGAGATCGGCTGGAAAGACCTCGCGTGCCATTCCCGGCGTGTACTTGCACTCGTAATCGTAGAGCTCCTTCGCCGGAATGATCTCGCCAACCGGGAGCGCTTCTCCGCCGAGGATCCCGACCGTGAGCTCGCGCCCCGGGATGAAGGCCTCGATCATGACCTCGTCGTCGTGACGAAAGGCCTCGATGATCGCGTCGTCGAACAGCGCCGGCTCGCGCACCAGCGACAAACCGACGGTCGAGCCCTGCTTGCTGGGCTTCACGATCACCGGAAAGCCCAGCGTCTCTTTCACCTGATCCACGGTCGCGGGCGCCATCAGCCAGTCCGCCGTCGGAACGCCAGCCGTGCGGAACAGGTGTTTGGACAAGTCCTTGTCCATCGCCAGCGCGCTCGCCAGATGCCCGCTCCCCGTGTAGGGAACCCCCGTAAGGTCGAGGAGCGCCTGGATCGTCCCGTCTTCGCCGGTTCCACCGTGCAGCGCGAGGAAGATCGCGTCGGTATCGCCGAGATGATCGAGCGTCGACGGCAGCTGGCGGTTGAGCCGTACCAGTGCCTGCACGTCGGGCGGGATCGTCTTGACCACCTGCCCGGACGCAAGCATCGCCCGCTCCTCGGACGCCGACAGCACCCCAACGGCCGTATCCACCACGCGCACGTCGTGCCCCGCCGCGCGCAGCGCGCCGGCCACACGCAGCCCCGACGCGAGCGACACATCCCGCTCCGCCGACGTCCCCCCCATCAGAACCGTCACTCGCATGGAACGATCTCCCGTCTCCCGTCTCCCGTCTCCCGTCCGCTCTTCATCACCTGCCCATCAGGTACTGCAACAGATCGCCGCGCGTCACGATCCCCTGCACCGTGCCGTTTGACTGCACCAGCACCGCCGGGTTTGTCTTGGAGAGGAGCTTGGCCACGCCATCGGCCGGCGTCGTCTCATCGATGATCGGGAACGGTTGCTCCATCACGTCGCCGATCGTGGCGTCGAGCAGCTTGGGGTTCTCCAGCGCCTTGGCCGCGAGCGTCGACTCGATCACGGAGCCCACGCATACGGCGCCATCCATCACCGGGAGCTGCGAGATGTCGTGCAGCGTCATCAGCCGCAACGCCTGGCGCACCGGTGCCCCAGGTGCCGTGCTCACCATCACCGGCGCTTCACCCCCCTTCCGTGAGATGACCTGCGCAATCGTCGCGCGGTCGCCTTCGAGGAGCTGGTTCTCGCGCATCCATTCATCGCTGTACAACTTCGACAGATAGCGCTCACCGGTATCGCAGAGAAACGTCACCACCAGTGCATCGGGATCGTTCACGCGCCGCGCCACGTTGAGCGCCACGTGCGTGATCAGCCCGGCCGAACCGCCGACGAACAGCCCTTCCTCGCGCGTCAGTCGCCGCGCCATCGAGAAGGCGTCGCGATCGCTCACCGTCTGGAACTCGTCGATGACGCTCATGTCGAGGGTCCCGGGAAGCTTGTCCTGCCCGATCCCTTCTACCTTGTAGGGCGCCCCCTGTCCCTTGTTGGCCCCGTGGCTCCGCCAATGCTCGGCGAGGATCGACCCCTGGGGATCCCCGGCGATGATCTGGATCTTCGGGTTCTTCGACTTGAGGTAGCGCCCCACACCGGTCAGCGTCCCGCCGGTTCCCGCTGCTCCGACAAAATGCGTGATGCGCCCCTCGGTCTGCTCCCACAACTCGGGGCCGGTCGATGCCTCGTGCGCAGCCGGATTCGCCTCGTTGTAGAACTGGTTGGCCAGCACCGCGTTCGGCGTCTCGGCAGCGATGCGCTTGGCCATCATCACGTAGTTGTCCGGATGATCGGGCGCGACCGCGGTCGGCGTCACGATGACGTCTGCTCCAAATGCCTTGAGCAGGCGCACCTTCTCCTGCGACATCTTGTCGGGCATCGTGAATATGCAGCGATACCCCTTGAGTGCCGCGGCGATCGCCAACCCTACACCGGTGTTGCCGCTTGTCCCCTCGACGATGACCCCGCCAGGACGCAGCGACCCGTTCCGCTCTGCTTCTTCGATGATCGGAAGCCCGATGCGATCCTTGACCGAACCGCCGGGATTGAAGAACTCCGCCTTGCCGTACACGGGCGTGCGCAACCCGCTGGTGACGCGCGTCAGCCGGATCAGCGGTGTCCATCCGATCGTCTCCAGCACCGAGGCGTACGGCTGCCGATTGCGCGGTACGCGGGCGGAGAGTTCTGCGAGGGTCTCGGTCATGGGAAGGATCGTGCCTAACGCTTCGCGCTGTCGGCCGCGGTATCGCCAGGCATCGGCGGACCGTCCGGAACGCGAAACTTGATGGGAAAGAGCACGGGATACGGGACCGCCTTCCCGCCCCGCATCGCCGGCCGGAACACCAGGTCCTTCGCCCCCTGCAGCGCCGAACTGTCGAAGGCCGCGAGCTTCGCGTGTTCCTGGATGCGCGTCGAATCGGGCACCGGTCGCCCGAACTCGTCGAGATACAGGCGCAACGTCACGTCATCCTGGATGCGCTCGATGTACGGCCCCGGGGGATACAGGAAGGGAAGCGAGTCGCCGATGTACACCGGGAGCGAGTCGATCCCCCCAACCTGCGCAATGGCGCCGCGCTCCCCTCGCGAACACGCCGCAGGCGTCAGGGCAATCAGCACTGCGCCCGAGGCCACACGCACGATCGCTCGTCGGGCCATTCGTTGGTTCGTTCGTCTGGAGTGGGACCGGATGTCCATGCGGCGCAATCTACCCGGGCCGCCTACGCTTCGCGCGCCAATCGCGCCAGCTCGTCCAGCAGCCGCAGAGCATCGAGTGGTGTCAGCTGGTTCGCGTCGAGTCGCTTGAGTCGCTCCACGGCAGGGTGCGGCTCCACCATGAACAGCGAGAGCTGTGGCGTCTGCGGCCGCGACATGTCACGACGGGGCGATGCACCGTTGAGCCCCGCCACCAACTCCTCCCCTTCCAGCAGCGTGAGCACCTCGCGCGCGCGCCCGATGACCTCCGGCGGGAGCCCTGCGAGGCGTCCGACCTCGATCCCATAGGACCGATCGGCTCCCCCCGGCTGCAAACGATGTAGAAACAACACCTGCTCCCCCACCTCGCGTACCGCGACGTTGAAGTTCCGCACGCCGGAGAGCTCGTCGCTCAGCTGCGTGAGCTCGTGGTAGTGGGTGGCGAACACCGTCTTTGCGCCGGTGCGGTCATGCAGGTGCTCGCTCACCGCCCACGCGATCGACACACCGTCGTACGTCGACGTCCCCCGCCCGATCTCATCCAGCAGCACCAGGCTGCGCCGCGTCGCCGTGTGGAGGATCGCGCTCGTTTCCGCCATCTCGACCATGAAGGTCGACTGCCCGCGCACCAGGTTGTCGCTCGCCCCCACGCGCGTGAAGATCCGGTCCACGATCCCGATCGTCGCGCGACTCGCCGGCACGAACGATCCCACCTGTGCGATGAGCACGATCAGCCCGATCTGGCGCAGGATCGTCGACTTCCCCGCCATGTTCGGGCCGGTCAGCACGATCACTCGGCCGTCTTCCGTCAGCTGCACATCGTTGGGAATGAACTTGTCGCGCGGCATCATCCGCTCCACCACCGGATGCCGCCCCCCCACGATGTCCAGCGCATACCCCTCGGTGACCTCGGGGCGAACGTATCGCTCGGTCGCCGCGACCTCGGCCAGCGTGCCGAGCACGTCGAGCTGCGCCACGAGCGATGCCGCGCTCTGCAATCGTCGGATCTCCGCGCCAGCGCTCGCGCGCAGTCGCTCGAACAGTTCGCGCTCGCGCGTTTCGATCTGCTCTGTCGCAGTGAGGACCTTCTCCTCGTACTCCTTGAGTGCCGGCGTCACGTACCGCTCGGCACCGGTCAGCGTCTGCCGCCGCTGGTAGTCGTCGGGAATCAGGTGCCGATTGGCGTTCGTGATCTCGATGTAATAGCCGAACACCCGGTTGTAGCCGACCTTGAGCGACGCGATCCCCGTACGCTCGCGCTCCGCCGCCTGGATGTTGGCGATCGCGTCGCGCCCCCCGTCGCGCAGCGCGCGCAACTCGTCCAGCGCTGCGTCCACGCCCGGACGAATCGCGTCTTCCTCACCGATTGCGGCTGGCGGCCGGTCCACCAGCGTCGACACGATCGCCTCCGAGAGATCCGCGCACGCATCCCAGCTGGCGATCACCCCCTGCAATGCCCCATAGTCGGCGAGGTGAGCGATCGACGCCGCCACCTGCGGCAGGCGTGCCAACGAGCTGCCTAACGCACCGAGCTCGCGCGGCGTCGCGCGTCCCGCCGCCGCCTTGCTGGCGAGGCGCTCCACGTCGCGCACCTGATCGAGCGCCTCGCGCAGCGCTCCGCGCGCGAGGCCGTCGTGCACCAGTGCCCCCACGGCATCCAGCCGAGCGTCGATCGCGCGCTTGTCGAGCAAGGGAGCGAGGAGCCACTGCCTCAGCAGCCGAGCCCCCATTGGCGTCTGCGTGCGATCGAACACCCCCAGCAGCGTCCCGGCGCGCTCCGCCGACGCACGTCCGTTGAGATGATCGCCCGCACCGCGGAGCGACTCGACCAACTCGAGGTTGCGACGCGTCATCTCGTCGAGCGGCATCACGCCACCCGCGCGCTCGAGCGTCGGACGCGCGAGGTGTGGCAGTCCCGCGGGTTGTAGCTCGCGGACGTAGCGAAGCAGGGCCCCCCCTGCCCCGACCGCCGCCAGCGCATCCGCGCCCACGCCCAGCCCCTCGAGTGAGTGCACGCCGAAGTGCCGCGCCAGCTCGTCGCGCGCCAGCTCTGGATCGAACTCCCATCCATCGCGCTCCGTCAGCAGCGCACCATCCGCCTGCACCTCGGCCGACGCCCCCACCATCGAGCTTCCGCGCGCTACGAGCACTTCGCTCGGCGCGAAGCGCGCGAGCGCCGCGCCCGCGTCGCGCGTCGGCGCCACGACCAGGTGAAAGGCTCCGGTCGACACGTCGGCCGCTGCGATCCCGAACGTCTCCCCTTCGCGATGCAGCGCGCACAGGAAGTTGTTCCGCGTCACGTCGAGCAAGTCGTCGGCGAATGCGGCCCCCGGCGTGATCGTCTCCACGACTTCTCGACGCACGATCCCCTTGGCCAGCTTGGGATCCTCCACCTGCTCGCAGATCGCCACGCGAAAGCCGTGTTGCACCAGGCGACGCAGGTAGTCATGCACCGCTTTGACGGGCACCCCCGCCAGCGGTACGTCCGACGCCCCGCCGTTGTTCCTGCTGGTGAGTGTTAGTCCGAGGATCCGCGACGCGACCTCCGCGTCCTCGAAGAACATCTCGTAGAAGTCGCCCATCCGGAACATCAGGATCGCGTCCTGATGCCGCGACTTGATGTCGCGGTACTGCTGCATGAGCGGCGTTCCGTCGCGGCTCATGGCTTCTCGGCTTCCACCACCACGCCGTTGATGCGCTTGGCCTTCATCGCAACCTTTGCCGCCTCGGCTTCCTCGCGCGTCGGGTAACGCCCCACGCGTACGCGGAACGGCGGCGCCGTTCCCCACACGCGGACCGGGAAGCCACGCTGCGTCAGCACCTCGGCAAGCGCGTCTGCATCGCGCTGTTTGGGAAAGATCGCCACCTGTACCGTGTATTCCTTCCCTGGCGGCGCGGGCGGTTCGGTGACCGAAGCGGTGCTGTCCACCGGCGGCGCCGTATCGACCGGCACCGGCTTCGGAGCAGTGGGCTTCGGCGCCGGCCGTGGAGGAGTGGTACGACTCGGCGGTACGCGTGTCGTGGGCGGCGCTGTGGTGGCAGTCGGAGGAGACGCCGGCGTCGGGAGTGACTCGGTCGGCGTTGCGATCCCGGCGAGTGCGCTCGGTGAACACCCCTGCGCGTAATAGTCGATCTGGTTGACCAGCTCCACGTCGTCTGGGGTCACCGCGCGCTTCGCCCGCCCCAACGACGGGCAGCCGGCCCTCGCATCACCGTCCTCGATCGCCAGGCGTCCGGCCCAGAACGCCGCTTTCGCCACCTGCGGGCTGAGCGGATGCTCTCGCACCAGGCGCTCGAAATTGCGGCGTGCTCCGATACGATCGCTTCGCGCAAGCTTCAGCTGCGCAACCATCATTGTCGCGTCGGCCGCGCGCGGTGAGAGCGAATACTCCACGCTCACGCGCAGGTAGTCGCGCTCCGCTTCCACTGCGCTGCTTGCCGCGAACGCGCGCGCATACAGCGCCTCCGCATGCGCCGGCGTGCCGTCGGCACTCAATGCCAACAAGGAGTCGGCCAGTCGCCGTGCCCCCGCGCGATCGCCCGCATTCACCAACCGTTGCACCTGGACAACCGTCGAGTCGGTCCCTTGCGCGTGCAGGCGTGTAATACTCGGGGCGAGTGCAAGCAGCGTGAGCGCGAGCACCATTCGGCGCGCGCGCGGGCAAAACGGCCGGGCCAGGGCGGCACGGGGATCAGTCATGGCATCTTCGTTAGGCGGCGGAACGCTGCACAGGCGCGCACAGCGTGAGGACGAGCGAAGCGAGCTGCTGCTCCTCGGATGAAATCCGCGTGTCCTTCGCGGCGCGATCGGCCGAGAGCAGCGCGGCCAGCGCGCGTTCGAGGCTCGGCGCGTCCCAACGCGATACGTTGCGCGCCCAACATTTCGCGGCTTCACCCCACGGTCGCATCGGGTACGCTCGCGTCTCCTTCAGCAGGCCGAAGTAGTCGCTTTCGAGTCGCTGCGCCGGTAGCCCGCGATCCCTCGCGTCACGCCCCCACGCGATCGCCATCATCTGCACGGTGAGCCCGATGAGGATCGGCACCAGTCCGGACTTCGGGAGCGCAAGCACCGGTTCGACGAGCGCGAGTGCCGCCGGCGCGTTGCGCTCCGCGATCCGATCGAACAGGTCGGTCATCGACGCCCCGTGTCGAATGCCTACGACCTCGCGTACCGCTTCCTCGTCGATCGTTCCCGCTTGTGTAAAGCTCGTAAGCTTGTCCAGCTCCGACGCCAGTTGCGCGGAATCCGCTCCCACGTGCGCCAGCAACAACGACGCGGCACCATCCGAGACCTCCACGCCGTGTTCGTCGTGTGCATGCTGAACGAGCCACTCGTGCATGGCCTTGTCGGCGAGCACCGAGAAGTTGAGCGGCGTGGCGTGTCGGTTGAGCGCGGCGTCGAGATCCTTCTCGGCTTTTGTCCCACCCGGAAAATCGGGCGCGGCAATCAGCGCGAGCACCGTGTCGGGTGCAGGACGCTGGAGGTAGCGCTCCAACACGGTACGCGCGTCCTTCTTCAGTCCTCCAACGTCTCGCAGCACCACCACGCGGCGCGCCGCCATCATCGGAGGCGTATTCAGCGCCGATTCGAGCTGTTCGTCCGAGACATCAGCGCCACGTAGCAGATCGAAGTTGAAATCCTTCGTCGAAGGATCCACCGCGCCCGCGACCAGCTCACGTACCGCTGCGTCCTTGCGGTATTCGTCCGCCCCGTGGAAGTAGTACGCGGGGTCGAATCGTTGGCTGGCGACGGATTTTCTCAGGTCGCGGAGCGCGGGGAGACTCATGGCTGGCCAATATAGCGTCCTCCGCTCCCCCCTCTCGCCGCGCGGAATACATCAAAGGCGGCCCCCGCCTGCGGGTGCCGCCTCGATCAGTGCTCTGCCGGCGCCGAGTAGCTCACCGGCTGCACCGCAGTGCGCGCACGCTCACCGGCATACCGCGACTGCGCCTCCTCCATCATGAGGAGCGCCGGCCACACGGCCATTCCCGTGGAGACGGATGCCACGAAGGCGGGAGGCGCGACAGGGAGCGCTGCGTTCATGCCGAGCGGCGCTCCATTCGGCCGAATCACCAGTACCGGAAGGCGCGCAGTCTCTGGTCCTTCCGGCTTCCGGGTCAAAGCCACAGAGAGCACTCCGAGCGCGACCACTCCCATCGACATGGAGAGAAATCCGCGCAGCCCGGGACCGCGAAACAGTGGTGGAGGCGTCAGGCTGCGCACACGCTCCTGCTCGAGGCGTCGCGCTAGCCGCCGTGCGAAGTCGTCCGATGGCTCGATCCGGGGGAGGTTGTTCCGGATCAGGAGCAGGCTCCGACGCACATCCGCATCGAGGCGTGCGCACGCTGCACACTCCGCTCGATGCCGCTCCATCGGGACGACGTCGATACCCGGCAGGGTATCATCGACGAAGGCGAGATGCTGTCGGCGAAACGTCCTGCAATCCATGACGGGCGGTGCCTCTGAGGGTGACGACGAGGTTGGGTACCCAGTGCCACAGGCGGGGTTCCCATTTTGCACACGGCGTACAGCGAGCGCTAGCGTCGGCTCTCTGAAATGACGAAAGGCCCCCCATTCCGTTTCCGTGGAGGGCCTTTCATGGTGCGCACGATACCGTCGATTTACCGCAGCCCGGGGCTGATGATGGAGGCGAATGCGTTTCGTGCCCGGTTAAGACGCGACTTCACCGTTCCGAGGTTGCATGACGTGATCTCGGCGATCTCTTCGTACGACTTCCCCTCGAGCTCCCGCAGGACGAACACCTGACGGTGGTGCTCCGGCAATCGATCCACCGACTGCTCAACCAGATCGCGCAGGTGGCGCTTCCGGTACATGTCGTCGGGACGGGAGGTGTGATCCTCGAATTGCAGCGGACGATCGTCATCCTGCCAGTTCTTTCGGATCGCCTGAAAGAGCACCAGTGGATTTCTCGAACGATTGCGCAGCTCGTTCTTCGCCAGGTTCGAGGCGATTGTGTAGATCCATGTGGAGAACTTTTTCGAGCGATCGAAGCGGTGCAGGTGCCGGTATACGCGAATGAAGACTTCCTGAACGAGGTCTTCGGAGCGCTCGCGGTCACCGATTGTGCGGTAGATGAAGTTCAGGAGGCGGGTCTGGTATCGGTCGACCAATTCCTGAAAGGCCCGCTCCTCACCGGCAAGGAATGCGCTGACCACTGCGCTGTCCTCAACCTGTCGGAGCTGCTCCCGGACGGTCGTGCCCGTCGGGATCTGCGCCGATTGGAGTGCCGAGTCAGCCATGGTGGATATCCTCTGGTCTCGCTGTTGAACGCCGCGCCGGGAAAGAAGCCTTTCTCCGTCGTGCTGCGGGAAGCCTACTTGGCACGCCACGTGCCCGATGGAACCCCTGCTGCGGCTACTCACATAAAGGCAATAAAGTCAATCACTTACCGTGTCCCACGTCACGTTCTGTGGGTTCCCGCCTCGCCCGGTCGTCCTCTTTCGATGACACGCTGCTGTTCCAGAATTCCGGACAGTCATCGTTACCCATCTCCCCTACGCCGACATTCGTGCTCTCGGATTGGCGATCACCGTCCGAGCCGGTAGCCCGCCGAATACAGGATCGCGATGAGCGTTTTACCGTCGACGATCTCTCCTCGCTCTATCATCTGCAGCACTTCGGACAACGGAAGCTTGACCAGCTCGATGAACTCGTCCGCCTCCCGCTGGCTCTCCCCCATGGTGAGCCCGCTCGCCATGAAAAGGTGGATCTTCTCATCGGTGAACCCGGGTGTCGTCATGATGGCGAGCAAAGGTTCGACACGCTCAGCCGTGCATCCGGTTTCCTCTAACAGTTCACGCGTCGCGCATTCCAGCGGCGATTCCCCTGGATCTAGCCTGCCAGCCGGAATCTCGTAGATGAAATCGCCGGCCGCGTACCGGTACTGCCTAATCAGAAGAAGCTGCGGATCGTCGCCGTCGGGATCGCTGACGAACGGCACGACAGCCGAAGCCCCTGGATGCCGAATCATCTCGAGCTCCCCTTCGGTTCCATCCGGGAAGCGAACGCGATCGATGTCGAGGTTCAGGATGCGCCCCGTGTAGGCGCGCGCGCTGCCAAGTCGCGCCGAGCTACTCATCTCGCGAGGAGTCGAAGGGTTGGAGACGCGATGCGGCCGAGCGTCCCGTTAGGCGGTCCGTCTTCCCGTCGCGTCGTAGAGGTACACGGGTCCGGCGTCGAGCGCTTCCAGTTCCGCTCGAACGACAGCCGGGTCGCCGACGGCTACAACCTGCGTACGCTCCGGTGTCAGGTGCGTCTGCGCAACGCGCAGGATATCCTCGGCCGTCACCGCGGCGATCTGCTCACGATAGCGATCGAAGTAGTCGGTGGGGAGGCCGTAGCTCTCGCGCATCGCGATCGCATCTGCGATCGCGGCAGTCGTCTCGAACCGGATGGGAAACACCCCCGTGAGATAGTCGATGGCCAGCGAGAGCTCCGCCGCACTTACCGCGTCATTCCGCATCCGATCGATCTCCGCGAAGATCTCGCGCACGGCTGCTCCAGTCACATCGCTTCGCACAGCAGTGGACGCTTCGAAGGCGCTTCCGTGTCGGCGCCAGTCGAAGTGCGAGAACGCTCCGTATGTGTAGGCATGTGTCTCGCGCAGGTTGAGGTTGATGCGCGAGTTGAACAGCCCTCCCAGGATGGCGTTCATCACCGAGATGGCGTGGAAGTCCGGATGTCTTCGCCCAACCGCGGAGTGACCAACGCGCAGCTCGGACTGCGGTGAGTCGGGCTTGGCAACGAGGTGCACGACGCGCCCCGCATGTGTCGGCGCGACAGCCACTCCCGGAGACTCGTGTCCTTTTCCAGACCACGTTCCCAGCACCGACTCCGCGTGACGCAGCACGCGCTCGACCTCGATGTCGCCTACCACGATGAGCGTGCTTCGCGCCGGCACCACGAAGTTTGCATGGTGCCGGCGGACGTCCTCCCGAGAAATCGCTGCGACAGTCTCCTCCGCTCCCCCTTCGGGCGAGGCGTACCGACTCCCGGCCGCAAAGCACTCACGCGCGAACATGTCATCCGCTAACCCACGCGGTTCGGTTCTTTGCTGCAGCAGCTCGGCCATGCGCTCCTCGCGCAGGCGCAGCACCTCGCTCTCAGGAAACGATGGGGATTGCGTTGCCTCGGCGAGGAGCGACAGCGCGCCTTCGAAGCGCGACGCGGCAACCGTCGTGCTCAACTCGCTATACGCCCACGTCGCGGCGGTATCGAGCGATCCGCCCAGCTGCTCGAATGCATTCGCCAGGGCGGTACCATCGCGCTCCGTTGTCCCCTCCGTCTGCGCGTCGACGGACAGCGAAGCAACTCCAGCCGTCGCCACCGCGTCGCACTCCGCGCCGGCGTCTGACATGAGCAGCGTCGTGACCACAGGGAGGCGCCGAAGGGGGACGACATGGACGGCTAGCTCGTTTGAGAGCCGCGCCCGCTTGGCTTCGGGAAAGGCGTACGGGCGCGCCGCGCTCGGTGACGGACGATTTCCGCGATTCACGCGTCGCCCTCCTCAGCAGCTCCTACCGTTGCGAGAGCATCCTCGCCTCGTGGCTCATAGAGCAGCGATGCGCGATTGTCAGCGCCGAAGAGCTGCCGCGACACCCAGTTCACGTCCTCGGTCGTAACGCGCTCGAACGCGGTGACTTGCGTGTTCACCAGCGCTGGATTGTCAAAATAAGTAGCGAACTGTGACAATTTATCGGCGCGCGATTGTGCCGATTGAAGTGACGTCGTGAGTTCTGTCGTGATCACCGCGATGGCCCGCTCGACCTCCTCGTCCCTCACCCCATCCCGCTGCATCGCATCGAGGATGCTCCCGACAGCCTGCTCGAGTTGATCCCCCGTCACGCCGGGACGCGCGGTGACGTCGAGGATGAGCAGATCGCTCCCCTTGGCGAGGTCGAATGTGAACGCCACCGCCGAAGACGCCAGCTGCTGCTCGCGCACCAACTCCCGGTGCAGTCGGCAGCCGCGCCCCATCCCGAGTACTGCCCCTGCCACCGACACGGGGTAGTAGTCTGCGCTTCCGAGAACCGGCGCACGCAGGGCCAGGTAGAGCCGCGGGACCATCACATCGTCGACGACCACTTCCCGCCGCCATTCGCCGAAGGTGGGAGGTAGGGACATGTCGGCGAGCGGCGGACGCCCGCTCCCGCGCGGGATCGAACCGAAGTGTTCTTCCACCAGTCGGCGCGCCTCGTCGATCGTCACATCGCCCACGATCGAAAGGACCGCATTGTCAGGGGTGTAGTAGGTGCGAAAGAACGCGGCGACATCCTCGAGCGTCGCGTCGCTCAAGTGCTCCATCGATCCCATCAGCGAGTGATGGAATGGGTGCGTCGGAGGGAAGCATAGAGCCGGGAGTTTCTCCCACCATGATCCATACGGCTGGTTGTCAACCGACCAACGACGTTCGTTCTTCACGACATCGCGCTGCGTGTCGAGCTTCTCTTGCGTCATCGCCGGAACGAGTCGCGCCATCCGATCCGCTTCGAGCCACAACGCAAGTGCGAGCTGGTTCGACGGCACGGTCTCGTAGTAGTTCGTGCGCTCGAGCCAGGTCGAACCGTTGAGCGTCCCGCCAGCGCGTTGGATCAGCTCGAAGTGCTCATTGGCCGCGACATGCTCCGACCCCTGAAAGAGCATGTGCTCGAACAGATGCGCGAAACCGGTGCGGTCCAGCGGCTCGTTCGCGCTCCCGACATGATACCAGAGGTTCACCGCGACGATCGGCGCGGTGTGATCCTCCGACACGGTCACGCGAAGGCCGTTCGGCAACGTGAAGGTCTCGATGGGCAATTGCATGAGGCGACCAGCGTCAGGGGCGAGATGCGTCAGGGGCGAGATGCGGCCGCGTGGCCGCCGATGGGAATGGTGATGCCGTAGAGTGCGACCGGATTGAAGCGATCGACCTTGCCGGAGACGACGTCTGCGTTAGGCGTCAGCACCTGGTTCACCATGGCGTAGACGCGAAGGCGCGAAAAGGCAGGACCGAGGTCGCGCAGTACCTTCTGACCAACGAACCATTGCAAGGCGACTTCCCCCACGAAGTCGCGACCGTAGATCGCGCGATTGTGTTCCCCGCCACCGCCGTACGCGTACGTCAGGTACACGGGAAACTGAACGTCGAACCATCCCCCGGTCCGTCGCGCCGCAAGTCCGGGAAAGACGTTGCCGATGAACAGCAATGGCGTGTTGGTGCTGCGCGGCGTGATCCCGGACGTCCCATACGGCGTCACGCTCGCTCCGACAATCAAGGTCCACCACTTCGACGAGGAAGGCACCAGCGTCGAGAAGCGCAGGTTGAACCCGCTCGTCGCGGGGAATCCCTCCTTCGCCGAGATGAAATCGGCACTTAGCATTCCCGGTTGGAGCAGCAACACGGGACCACGGTCCTGCGCTGCCAACGGTCGAGGGATGCCGGCAAGTGCGAGGAGAAGCGCTCCGACCACCAGACGGCATAGTGGCGGGATCGGCGCAGCAGCACCCCCGCGTCGGCCAGCCGCGATCGCGCATTGCATCATCTACGTAGTCGAGCGCGGGAGCAGCGAGAACAGCGCGGTGAGTGGCACCTTCACCGATTCCGACAGGATATAGCCGATCGACTCCATTCGATTCGCCGAGATGGGACTCGTCTTCGTGGGCGACGGAACGGTCTTGAGTCGGTAGCGCCACGCGAGAATCTGCAGTCGCATCATATGAAAGGGGTCGCTCACGAGAATCGCTTCGTCGAGCCGTTGCGCTGCCATCAGGTGCGCGACACTCGCCAGCGATTCGTCCGTGCTGCGCCCGGCGTTCTCCAGAAGCATCGCGCTGTCGGGAACGCCTTTGCGCCGCAAATACGCCCGCCCTACGGCCGCTTCGGTCGTCGTGTCCCCGGCACCCCGTCCCCCCGTGAGAATCACGTGCGGGGCGAGTCTGCGGTTCCAGAGATCGAGCGCGTGGTCGAGGCGGGCCTTCAACACCGGTGACGGTCGTCCGTCGTACTGCGCGGCGCCCAGCACGACGATCGCGTCTGAGGGTCGCGCTCCTTCACGCGTCCCCCACACGAGCACGCCGGTCAGCGACAGCAACCAAGCCGCCAGCAGCAGCCGGATGCCGCCGAATACCAGCCGCCGCACCGACCGAGATGAAGACTCCATCGCTGGAACAATAAAGCGGGACTCATTGGAGTGAATAGGTCATCCCCGAGCTCGCACCCACCTCCCATGCACTCCACACGTATGCCGCAGCTCCCACCTACGACGTCTTAGCGCGCCAGACTCAGCAGCGAGAGCCAGAACACGTCGAAGGCCACGCGTGCATTGCGATCTGCACGCTGCCAGGACCACAGCATGAGCCCTTCGCGAAATGCCAATTCGCAGGAGGCGAGTAGCGCGGGCGAAACGCGCGGTGCCAGACCGAGCAGCGTGAAGACGCGCGAGACGGTCTGCTCGGCCACGTCCTGACGCTGACGCGCGGATGCCGTAATTGCCTGCCGCGATTCCTCCCCCCGCTCCTGCGCGAATTCGAGAAGAACGCGCAGTTCGCCTGACCGGATCTCTTCCTCCAGCCACTTCCAGTAGTCCTCCAATACAGACGCGGAGTTGCTCGCCTCGAGCACCGCCGATTCGCGAGCGACGACACGGTCCGTCAGCCAGCGAATTGTCGTAGCCAGGAGCGCTTCCTTGTCGCGGTAGTGGTAGAGGACAAGTGCCTTCGACACGTCCGCTTCGGCAGCGATCGATTGAAGGGAGACTGCGCCTCCGCCGTCGCGTTGCGCACATCGCAGCGTCGCGGCCAGCAGTCGCTCTCGTGCTTCGATCGCCCGCGCCGGACTGCGGCGACTCGTCGGCATTCGTGTCGGAAGACTAGGCCGACACGCGGTCACCACGCGACGGGACCGTGACGTGAAAGCCGTGTTGGCGAAGTGTGGCCGCAAACGCATCCTGCGCGCTGGCCTCGCCGTGCACCAGATAAACGGACGGAGCGGGGCGATCGGCTCCGCGCACGTGAAGGATCCACTCGAGCAGGTCTCGGCGGTCACCGTGCGCGCTGTAGCCGTTCAGTACCTCAACCTCTGCGCGCAACGGAACCTCCTCTCCGAACACCTTGAGCACCGGAACCCTCTCGAGAATGCGCCGCCCCAAGGTGTGTTCGGCCATGAAGCCGACGATCAGGATAGTGTTGCGCGGATCGCCGGCACCATTGGCGAGGTGATGCAGAATCCGACCGGACTCGGCCATCCCCGATGCCGCGATGATCACCATCGGGCCATGCATCGAGTTCAGCTTCTTCGATTCGTTCACGTCGCGCGTGTAGCGCACCAGGTCGAAGCGAAAGAGCTCCGACGCGCTACGGACGAGATCTTCGGACTGATCGAATGTGTCGGGGTGTAACTCGAAGACCGTCGTCGCATCGATCGCCAGCGGCGAATCGATGAAGATCGGAATCGCCGGAATGCGACCTGCGCGGGCGAGCGCATGGAGATCGTACACGAGTTCCTGCGTTCGCCCAACGGCGAAGGCCGGAATGAGCACCTTTCCCCCACGCGCCGCCGTCGCGGAGATGATCTCAGCCAGGCGGCCCTGTGCGTCTTCGAGCGGTGGATGGTCTCGATTTCCGTAGGTCGACTCCATGATCACCACATCGGCGCCCGCTGGTGGATCCGGGTCGCGGATAATTGGTAACCCGGAGCGACCAATATCTCCCGAGAAGACGAGTCGTCGTGCATTCCCATCTTCGGTGAACTCGAGAATCACCGATGCCGAGCCAAGAATGTGACCCGCCTCCACGTACGTGAGACGAATGCCCGGGAGAATCTCCACCGCCTTCCGGAACGGAATGGCGATCATGTTCTCGATCGTCGTTGTCGCGTCTCGCATGGTGTAGAGCGGATCCGCGTGGCTCTTGCTTCTTCGGCTTAGGTACTCCGCATCCTTCTCCTGGATGTGCGCCGAATCTGCCAGCATGATCGCGCAGAGATCGCGGGTCGCCGCCGTGCACCAGATGTTGTTGCGATACCCCTCGCGCACCAGAAACGGGAGCCGCCCCGCGTGATCGATGTGTGCATGCGAGAGCACCACCGCGTCCAACTCCTCGACATCGATTGGCAGCTGCCGATTCTTGACGTCGGACTCTGATCGGCGCCCCTGAAAAAGTCCGAAGTCGAGGGCAATCGTACGTCCGTTCGTTCGCACCAGGTGACACGAGCCTGTCACTTCGCGCGCAGCGCCTGCGAATTCAATCTCCACGGAAGCGTGCTTGCCCTCCTCATTCCCCCGATGCGGGGGCGTGTGCCGTGACGCATCATCGGTATTCTGCCGAGCGCGCGAACTTAGTACCTTGGCCGCCATGGACACCACCCCTCTCCCATCCACAGTGACGGTTGTGCGGCATCCGCTCATCGCGCACAAGCTCACGCTCCTGCGCGATCGACGTACGCCGAAGAAAATCTTCAAGGAGCTCGTCGACGAGATCGCGATGCTCATGGCGTACGAGGCAACCGCGTCGCTTACGCTCGATGAGACGACCGTACAGACGCCGCTCGAAGAGACGACGGGATGGAAGGTGCGCGGGAAAAAGCTCACACTCGTCCCGATCCTGCGCGCAGGTCTTGGCATGGTCGAAGGAATCCTTCGTCTCGTGCCATCCGCACGTGTCGGACACATCGGACTGTATCGCGACCACGATACGCTCGAACCGGTGGACTATTACTTCAAGGTCCCGGGCGACGCAGCGGAGCGCGACTTCTTTCTCCTCGACCCGATGCTTGCGACTGGCGGGAGCGCCGTCTCCGCCATCGATTCGCTCAAGCGCACTGGCGCCACCCGCATCCGCTTTCTCTGCTTGGTCGCTGCGCCCGAGGGGATTCAGCGCGTGCACGCTGCGCATCCCGATGTTCCGATCTATTGTGCGGCGCTCGATCGGGAGCTCAACGAGCACGGATACATACTGCCGGGACTCGGCGACGCCGGCGACCGACTCTTCGGCACTCGCTGACCGCGCGCCTACCACACACTCCCCGACGCGCACACCGCGCGTCGCGCGTCGGCGAGAGGCGCGCATCGAACACTATCGGGCGCGAGCTGCGCGCTGATTGCTTCGCACATCATCGCTTGCTTCGTCTCACAGCAGCTGACGGCTACTGGGGAAATCTTCTCTTGTTCGCAAACACGAGCAGGACTACATTCCGCCCGATTCCGGGATCACCCGCGCCGATCACCCGCGCCTTGGTCGTTGATGCTCATCAATTTGTTGCCGGACTTCTTCGCAGTCCTCAACAGCACCGATCGAGTCGCAGCCTACCAGCACTACTTCGAGTCGCACCGCGCCCGCCTGTCGGCCTACTGGCACAACTACGTCTTCGACCCCGACAGCGAGCACTTTCTCGACGTCGTGCGGATGACGACTCAGGCCGACCGCTCGGACCTGCGTGCGATGCTCGAGCGAACCGACGTCGTGTCACTCGCTCGCGAGACCGAGGCGCGGTGCGCGGAGTTGTTAGGCACCGATGTGGATCTCGACGTCGTGCTGATGGTCGGCGTCGGCGGGGCAAATGCGGGTGAGCTCGTGGTCGCAGGACGCGGGATGGCCTTCGTGTGCCTGGAGCACTTCACCGGGATCGCCAACCCCGAGACGCAGGGACTCGGGCTCGACCCGGAGCTCCTCCCTCTCTGGCTGGCCCACGAGATAGCGCACGCGGTTCGCTACACGTCCCCAACGAGCCACAGCGAGCTTCGCTACCTCATCGACGAGGCGGACGGGTACTACTCGTACTGGGAGACTGGGCGCCGGGCGACGGTGCGCGAACTGCTGGCCAATGAGGGGCTTGCCGTGTCCATCTCGCGTCTGGTAAGCCCGGGGCACGCGGCATGGGAGTACTATGGATACGGGCGCCGACAATACGCCCGTGTCCGCGAACTCGAGACGCACATCGCGCGCGCTGTCGCTCAGGAGTTCGACCACCGCGCCCTCGGTCTGCGGCTCCGATACCTGATGGGTGGCACGAGCGACGAGGCGCGCACGGTCGATCGCTCCGTGATCCCCGAACGCGCCGGCTACTACATTGGCGCCAAGATGGTGGAAGCGGCCATCGAGCAGCGTGGCGCAGCGTGGGCGATCCGCGCCGCTGCCGAGGACCTTCTCGCGCTCGCGACCCGAGGCGCTGCCGCCTCGGCCTAACGAAACGCTGGCGCTGTCTGTGTCACTTGCCCACGCAGAACGACGCAAATACGCGGGCAAGCACGTCGTCGACGTCCACGCTTCCGATCAGCTCATCCAGATGATGCGTGGCACTTCTGAGGTGCACGGACGCGACCGAAGCTGGCACAGCACGCGAACTCCATAGCTGCTGAAACTCGTCGAGCTCGGCCGCAGCGAGTTCCAAGGCGCGCCGATGTCGAGCGCGCGTGACGATCGGGCTCTCAGGATTGAGGTCGCCCAAGTCTCGCTCGAGCGCCGAGTGTATCTCGGCGAGAAGCCGGTCTATCCCCTCGCGCGTCTCGGCACTTACCGCCACCGTGGTGTGCGTCGAATGTGTCGCCTCGCCGTCGCGTGCGCTGGATAGCGATCCGTCATCGCCTTCCGTCTCGGTGTGTGCACTCCCGCGATCGCGATGTTGCGGCTTCAGGTCACACTTGGTCAGAACGCCGATGGACGGTGCACTCCCCAGACGATTGATCTGCGCAAGAACCGATTGCAGCGCTTCGGGCGATTCTGCACATGCCAGAATCAGGTGCGCACTGCGCACATGACGTTCGCTCACCTCGATCCCGAGGCGTTCCACCACATCCGTCGTCGCGCGCAACCCCGCCGTGTCGACGAGACGCAGAGGCCATAGTCCCGATTCAACCCGCGCCTCGATTGCGTCGCGCGTCGTCCCTGCGACGTTGGTGACAATCGAGCGCGTTTCACCCAGGAGCGCATTGAACAACGACGATTTGCCGGCGTTTGGAGCTCCCGCAATCACGACAAGCGCGCCGTCGCGCGCCACCTCACCGAGGGGAATCGTCGAGATGAGCTGCGTGAGCATCGCGCGTGCATCGACCGCCGCGCGGGAGATCGTGTCACGCGCGATTGGGCCATCGTCTTCCTCTGGAAAGTCGATGTCGTAGGCGAGCAGAGCCTCCACGTGCAGCATGCGCTCGCGAAGATCCGTGATGACGCGAGTCAGTCCCCCCGAAAGCTGTCGAACAGCGGCTCGACGCAGGGCGTGCGTTCGCGCGTCGACCAGGTCGCCTATCGCCTCCGCCTGCAGGAGGTCGAGCTTTCCATTGAGCACAGCGCGCTGCGTGAATTCACCAGCCTCCGCAGAGCGAATGCCGATGCGAGCGAGTGACTGCAGGATCGCGCTACTCGAGGCCACTCCGCCGTGGCAGGCGATCTCCACCATCTCTTCGCCAGTGAACGATTGTGGCGCATCGAAGCGTGTCACCAGCGCCTGATCTATCACACTGTCGTCGTCCGGATCCCGCACGGTGCAGAGTACTACGCGGCGCGGCTCCGCTGGCCACGGACGAATGAGCCTCGACGCCAGCCGATGTGCAGCACCCCCGCTGAGCCGCACGATTGCTATCGCGCCGCGGCCAGCGGGGGTGCTCAGCGCTGCGATGGTGTCGTCTCGGACCAGCATCGGGCGCTCCTGACCTCCTGTATTTGCTGACGACGAAGGCTACGCCTTCTTCGGCGGAGGATTCTTTGCTCGCTCGTGCGCGATCAGCCATTGCTGCGGAATGGCCGCGATGTTCTGGATCGCGTAGTAGAGGTTGAGACCCGAAGCAAAATTGGCGAAGAGGAACGTCATCATCACCGGGAAGATGTACAGCATCATCTTCGCCTGCGGGTTGGGCGGTGAGTTGCGCATGCCAACCCATGAGAGCACGAACATCGACACTCCCATCAGGAGCGGTACGATGTAGAACGGATCCTTGATCGAGATGTCGGCGAGCCAGAGAAAGGGTACGCCTCGGAACTCAATCGTATTCTGGAAGACGAAGAACAGCGCGAACAGCACGGGCATCGGGAGGAGAAGCGGCAAACACCCCGCGAAGGTGCTGAACGGACTCATGTCGTGCTCTTTGTAGATGCGCATCATCTCGGCCTGCATTTTCTGCGGATCCGACTTGTAGCGCTTCTGGACATCGTTCAGCTCGGGTTGGATGCGCTGCATCTTCATGCTCGTTCGCATCGCCCCGTGATTCAACGGCCAGAGGATGAGGCGCACCGCGACTCCAAAGATGACCAGCAGCCAGCCATAGTCGAGCTTGAGTGTCGCCTTCATCCACAGCAGGATCTTCATGACGAGCGTCGCGAATGGCTGCACGACGCCCTGCAGGAACCCACCGTACGGATTGGAATTCTCGAAATCACGCCCGAGAGCCTGCAGGCGCTTATAGCTCTGCGGGCCGACGTACAGGTCGTAGCGGAAGGCTCCGTTCTCGAGGCGCGTGACGATCGTGCCGGTCGCCTTGGTGGCGACCTTTGTGGTACGCGCACCTCCAACCGCGATGGCTTCGGCGAAGGCGTCGTTACCCTCGGGCGCGAGCACTCCGACGATGAAGTACTTGGACTTCGCCGCGGCCCAGGTGAGCGGGCCTGGCACCAGTTTGCGCTCCCCCGGATCCAGTTTTCCGAATGGAATTCCTTCGGCGTTCCGCGTCTTCGGTTTGATCGCGTATGCGAAGTGATTCCGGTCGTCCGTTGTGTCGGCTTCGAACGAATGGAATGTGGTCGGAAGGTCGATCAACAGAAATCGCGCAGGGTTGCCACTGGCATCATTTCCGATGGTTCCTTCGACGTGTGCGATGAAGGAATCCGGGCGAACCGTGTATCGAATCTCGATCGGGCGACCGTGCCCGGTTCCGCGATACACCAGACGCTGCTCTCCGCTCGACAGCGTGGACTGCTCGACCTGAAATGGAATGCTCGAAAGCGCGAGGGTATCTGTGGCGCCGAGTATTCGATAGTCGATGAGTGGGAGCGGACCGGAACTGATGGTCACATTCGAATGGACCTTGTCCAGCGCGCGAAATCCGGGAAGATCGACGTCCAGCGGTGCGGCGCCCATGTTCGAGAAGACGAACGTTGCCGCGCTCGATGATACCGATGTCGATTCGGCGCGCACCGGCGCCGCGCCTAACGAGTCGGCTGCAGCCTCGGCGAGTGGGCGCGCACCGGCGGCACCCTCGGTTGCCGACGTGCTCTGGCTTCCTGGTGACTGCGCCGCACCCGCGACGGGTGCTGCGGGAGCATTTGCCTCACTTTTCGCGCCGGACGGGACGGAGTCGCTTGTTTGAGCGGGGGTTGCGGGTGTCACGGGCGGCGACGCCGATGGAAAGAGCTTCGGCGTGACGATGATGACTACCGCAACCAGTGCGAGAGCGAGGATGGTGCGTTTGTCCATCTCAGCGAGAATTGGTCAGGGCACAGGATCGAAACCGCCGGGATGCAGCGGATGGCATCGGGCGATGCGTCGAGCAGCAAGGAACGAACCGCGCAGTGCACCATGCTTCTCGAGCGCTTCGATCGCGTATTGCGAGCACGAGGGATAGAAGCGGCACACCGCGGGGAGGAGAGGGCCGACGAACATCTGATATGCGCGCACGAACGCGATCGCGATGTGCCGCATCATGCTCCGGACGTTTCGGCACGAGCAAGTCGTGGTAACAGCTCGATCATCTGCTGCTGGAGCCGCTCAAAAGACACGTCGTACGCTCCGCGCTGCGCCCAGATGACCATGTCCATGGGAATGCCTAACGGGAGAACATGAATACGTACGAGTTCCCGTAACCGGCGTTTCAGCGTGTTCCGATCCACGGCGGAGTGTTTGTGACGCGGGACGACGACGCCAGCCCGTACGTACGCATGAGGGGAAGGGCTCACGCGAACGAGTAGAGCGTTCGTGCGTAAAGCCTTCCCCTCTAGTCGGATGCGCTCGAGATCCGCGCGTCGCGTGAGCCGCGCCCGGCGCGGAAACCGGAGACTGCTAGGCGCCCGCGTACTTCGACGGCAGCTTTACCGTGAGCCGCTTACGACCCTTCTTGCGGCGGCGGCTGAGGACGTCACGCCCCCAGCGGGTTTCCATCCGGGCTCGGAACCCATGGGTGCGAATGCGTCGCTTGTTCCGAGGACGGTACGTGGGCTTGCCCATTCCAACTCTCCAAGAGCTACTGAATTTCGTGGCGAAAGAAGGCGAAGCATAGAGGCTTACGCGTTGTATGTCAACGGGTTAGGCGTTGCTCGCAATCGCGAGGGAATTGACTTTTCCACAGCGCGTGTCTACGTTCGGCCGCCCTGACTTTTTCCACAGTCGCATGGACCTGACTGCTGCCGAAGTATGGCAACGATTGCTTGATTATGTTAAGCGAGACATGGCGGAACAAACGTTCCGCACATGGCTGGAACCTGCTATCCCTGTTGAATTTACGGGAAATAGACTGGTCGTGCGCGTCGCCGACCAGTTCGCCGCGGACTGGAATGACTCGAAGTTCAGCGCGCTGATCGACGGCGGAGCACCGCAGGTGCTCGGCCATCCCTGTCACGTCGAGTTTCGAGCGGACGAAGAACGCCAGACCCGTCCGCAAATGGATTTGTTCTCGTTACCGACGCCAACCACATCGACTTCACGAGCTGCTGCTGCCACGCGCGTTGTCTCTCCGCCTGTGCTCAGCGCTCGTTACACGTTCGACCAGTTCGTGATCGGCAAGTCCAATGAAGTAGCCGCGGCAGCTGCCGCGGCAGTCTCGCAGGCACCAGGGAAGGTCTACAATCCGCTTTTCATTTACGGGACGACAGGAGTTGGTAAGACCCACTTGATGCAAGCGGTCGCGCACGATCTCCTCGAGCGGAATCCTGCTCTAAGAATTTCGAACCTCGGCGCCGAGCAGTTCACGAATGAATACGTAAACGCGATTCAGACCCGGACCACCAATGATTTTCGCCGGCGTTTTCGAGAGACCGACCTGTTGCTGATCGACGATGTGCACTTTCTGAAGGGAAAAGAAGCCACACAGGAAGAGTTCTTTCACACGTTCAACACTCTGTACGAAAACGGCCGCCAGATCATCATGACCTCTGATCGGCCGCCGTCGGAGATACCAGGAATTGAAGCTCGGCTTGTGACTCGATTTCAATGGGGAATGGTCGCAGACATTGAACTCCCTGATCTCGAGTTACGAATTGCCATCTTACGCAAGAAATCCGAGGTCGATCAGCTCCAACGCACGATACCCGATGAGGTCATACGCTTCCTCGCAGAGCACATTCGGTCCAGTGTCCGTGAACTCGAAGGTGCGATCATCAGACTTCTAGCATTCTCCTCACTCAAGAAGAGAGACATCACAATCGCACTTGCCCAGGAAGCACTGCGCGACAAGCTCCGTCGTGATGACAACGGGAAGTTGAGCGAGTTACCAGCCATTACTCCTGAGCGAATCCAGGAGATTGTTGCTTCTGAGTGGGGAGTGACGAGTGAAGGACTTCGATCCAAGACCCGGACCAAGACACTGACTATACCGCGGCAAGCTGCAATGTTTCTCTGCAGAGAATTACTCGGCTTGCAACTGGTGGAAATCGGACAGCGCTTTGGAGGACGAGATCACTCGACAGTTATCCACAGCCTCGAGAGAGCAGAAGATCTTTTCCAGAACGACCAACATTTCCAGACTCATCTCAACGAGTCTCGGCGCCGTCTGACATCCTGATGTGAAAACATGTGAAGTAGCCATCTCTATTTCACAGCAAGACCGCATGGCAAGATGCTGTCCGACTTGCAGTTATAGTTTCTATCCACTTGTTCACAGACTCTGCTGATACTACTAAGAGTTCTTCTATTCTCTAGAACAACAGAGAGAACTCCTACTTTCCCTCAACTCTCCCTTCTCAGGATCTCTCGCATATGCGCCTCACCATCAGTCGTGAGAAGCTCCAGGAAGCTCTTACTGCTGTTGCAGCTGCGGTACCGGCTAAGACTACCTTACCGGTACTCGGCAATATTCTCCTTGAAGCAACAGAAAAAGGTCTTCGTCTTTCTGGGACTGACCTGGATATTGGGGTGAGCACTGAGGTCCTTGCAGATGTTGAGGCCGTGGGAGCGATTACGATTCCGGCGAAGAAATTGGTCGAAATCGTTCGCGAACTTCCTCCCAATCCGGTTCGGCTCAGTGCAACAGGCGAGCAGCGAATTTCTCTCGAGTGTGGAAGATCCCGGTTCAAACTTCTTGGTTTACCGCGTGATGAGTTTCCTGCATTTCCATCAGTCGATTTCGGAAAAGCTTGGCGGGTAAAGTCGGCTGATCTGCAGCGACTGATTTCTCATACTGCATTTGCGGTATCAAACGAGGAAAGCCGTCCAATTTTGAATGGCGTGCTGTGGGAAGTTCGCGAAAGTGAAACTCGCATGGTTGCTACGAATGGACATCGTTTGGCGAAGATGGAGATTCCGTATCCTGGGTTGATTACGGGAGACTATATCATCCCGCCGAAAGCTCTTGAACAGGTTCGACGACTGTTTCCGGCAGACGAAGAACTCGAGGTTGCAAAAGGAGAAAATCATCTCGCGTTCCGATCGCCGTTCACATCGGTTTTTACGCGTCTGATTGAGGGACCATACCCGAACTACGATCAGGTAATTCCACGGGACAATAACCGCGTGGCAATCATCGATCGTGTAACGCTACAGAGTGCGCTCAAGCGGATGGCGGTGGTTGCGTCGGACCAGACGCATCGGGTGAAGCTGTCGTTTAACTCAGCACTGCTGAAGTTTTCTGTAACTACACCCGATTTGGGTGAAGGACAGGACGAACTTCCAGTACGCTACGACGGGGATCCGATCGATATCGGATTCAACGGGATGTATCTGCTCGAAATCCTCAGGTACATGCCTACAGAAGAAATCCGATTCACATTCAAGGAACCTGAACGAGCTGCCACGCTGGAACCAGAAAACTGGTCTGAGCCAGGGAACTATCTCTGTCTCGTAATGCCACTTCGGCTTGTGGACTAGCGCTCGAGTCTCTGAAATAGGGTCTCGACTTCTTGCTCGTAGGATTGGACACGGCGCGCACCAGAAGGATCAGCCGTTGCGACCAGTCGAATCGTGAGATGAATTCGAAGAGAGTCAGGCAGCGGAAGGTTGCGTGTGTTCGGAGAAATACTTGCTCGACCGATCAGACTTCCGGTGATCTTCATCGGCAATGCGCGAGACGAATCCGCATGAAAATTCCCGAGAAGCTTGGAATCAAAAGGATTCTGGACATCGCGAGTCGACCGTAACACCACCTCATATTGGCGCGAAACGCCGGCATCACAGACGTTGAAACTGATCGTGTCGATTTGTACAGATGCACCCGTATCCGGTGCGAGATAACGCGCGAGTATTGAGACGCTGAGTGGAGAAACAAGACTCGGAACTGCCGAACAAGGCGCGAGCGTGTCCGTGTTGAAGCGCGTCACGAGTCTTGGCTGTTGAAGCTCCGAATGCACTTCAACTGCCGAGAAAGCCGACCGTACAGTTTCCGGCGGTGGCATTCTGTCGGTGGAGATGCGGAAGCCTGAGTCGGACCGCACGCTCAGCGAAAACGTCCCCGCTCGGGTTGACGTTACGAACGCATCTGCACGTTCTGTCGCCACCAATGAATCGCGTCGAATCGTCGCGCCGAGCGAGTCCTGCGTGGTGAGAACGAATGTGCGGATGAGGTATTCCGCTGAGTCCTCCGCGAGAATCGGTACCGGAATGGGAATCGTTACCGGTGCTGGCGGTGGTACGGGGAGCGGAGCTGGGAGAGGTGTCGGTACCGGCTTTGAAGCAGGTGCGCATGCCGCCAGCAACAATGCGCTCAGGATAGTTGCTCGCTTCTCCCAGATCGTCCGAACGGACAAGTAGCCAGGTGTCAGGTGCATGCTGGCCTATAAGCCGGGTTCTGTCGGATCTTGCGATCCGGATGATCATTCCTCTGGGCGTGATGTCACCACCACGCTCTAGCAGCCAACCCGCGGCGTCTTGGTCGAGAAGGACTGTCTCTCGCCGCCTATTTGACCTTGCTCCAACTGGGGTTTACCGAGCCACCGGCGTTGCCGCCGATGCGGTGGGCTCTTACCCCACCTTTTCACCCTTACCAGCACATTCCTGCGTTGGCGGTCTGTTTTCTGTGGCACTTTCCGTCACGGCCGAGGCCGTGCCCAGGGGTTACCTGGCAGTTTGTCCAAGGAGCCCGGACTTTCCTCGCTGACACACGAGCTGCCTCGCATGTCAACGCGATCATCCAGCCAGCACGTACCTGACGCTTGCAATATAACGACGACGTTCAACGTGACGTCGACATCATCCGAGTGCGACTCGGCATGGTACACGTGCGTGTTCCGGTGACGCATGCGTGACGGGGTGCTGATACGATGGTCGCAACTCTCAGCGGATGATATCTCGTGCTACCCCACACGCCTTCGTTCAGCGTTGCCGGCGATGCCATGGATGAGGGACACTCCGGTGAATGGCGTCGACAGGTGCTGGCTAGCGTCACTCGAGTGACGACGATGCTCACACCGGATGAGCGCCTTCGCGTCGACGCTGTCGGTATGGGATTCCTTCAGGCATACCATCGGGAATCGATGCAAGACGTGTGGCAGGACCTGCGTTCTCACCGTGTGCGCGCACTGATTCTCTCCACGGCCATGTGCCAGCAGGCCAACATTTCGAATATGGCACGAATGGTCCGCGAATTTCCCCGCATTCCAGCGGTCGCGCTGCTTTCACAGCTCGATCGCTCCACGGCGCGCACGGTCTTGTCGTTAGGTCAGTGCGGCATTCGCACGCTGATCGATGTGCGCGAACCGACCGGTTGGCGCGAGCTTCGGGCGGTACTGCTGAGCGAACAGGCGTCCGACGTGCGGCGCGTCGCACTCTCTCGCCTCGCCCTCGATCTCAGCGGGAGTCCTGCCGGAACTGTTCGCTTCTTCGAGGTGCTCTTCGCGACGGCAGCGAAGACTCCGACCATTCGACAACTCTGCCGTTCCGTCGGCATTCTTCCTGGAACGCTGATGAGTCGGTTCTTTCGGGCGCGACTCCCACCTCCCAAACGATTTCTTGCGCACGCGCGCCTGACGTGTGCGGCTTACTTGTTCGAGAACCCGGGTGTGTCCATCAACAGCGTCGCGAATCAGCTGGATTACTCGTCACCGCAGAGTTTCAGTCGGCATGTCCGTGCCCTCATGCAACTGAGCGCGATGCAGTTTCGCGCACGCTACGACGGGGAGGGGATGCTCGAGTATTTCCGCGAGCAGCTGATCTTTCCGTATCGCACACGCTGGCAATCGTTCGATCCGTTCGGACGCGTCGAGCCTCGTGGGCGTGCGCTGGCGCCGCGCGCGATGGAAGCGACAGCGGTAGAGGCGTCTCCGACCAGTGAGGTGGCTACACCGCAGGTGCCTGCCGGTGCGGGAACGGTGTCAGGGGTTCGGAAGGAGAGGGAGGATTTCTGAGGCGCGCGTGAGGGAGATGACTTTCAAGCCTGCCTGCTCGAGGTGCTCGCGTCCTCCTTCTTCGCGATCGACGAGCGCGAGGATCCCCGCGACGTCGGCGTTCTGCGCGCGCAGGACGTCCACGGCTTTCAGCGCTGAGCCACCGGTGGTAATGACGTCCTCCACCACGACCACGCGATCACCGGGACTGAAAGGGCCCTCCACCTGCCGTCCTGCACCGTGCGCCTTGGGCTCCTTTCGCACGGTGAAGGCCTCGATGGGACGAGTCGACTTCGCACTCGCGTAGGCAATCGCGTAGGCAATTGGGTCTGCGCCGAGGGTGAGTCCTCCAACCGCGGCGATCGGCGGGACATCGAAAGCCTCGCGAATCGCCGCCAGGCCGAGCGCGCCGATCAGCGGCAAGCCGGCGGCGCTCATGGTCGTTAGGCGAGCGTCGATGTAGAGGTTGGACGTCCTGCCCGACGACAGTACGAAGGAGCCTCGCCGCGCAGAACGCTGGGCTAGTAGGGTGACAAGCTGCTGATGCGTGTCCATAGAGGGGGCTACCGGCGGAACAGGCCTTTCACCTTCGAGAACAGGCCGGATTCTTCGGGCGGCGCCTCCGGGACGAGGAGTGCATCATGCAGTTCGCGCGCGAAGGTCAGAATGTCGGAGTATCGCTCGTTCGGCTGGCGAGACAGGGCCTTCATGACCACGCCCTCGACGCGCGGGCCAAAGTCCAGATTGGGACGAGCCTTGTTCAGCGCGATGGGCGCCTGCGAGAGGAGCTGTGTGAACATCTCGCGCGGACTCTTCGCGAGGTACGGCAACGTACCGGTCAGCAGCAGATAGGCGATCGTGGCCAGGGAGTACTGATCCGCTGCGGGTGTCACCAACTCGCCGGAAAGCGCCTCGGGCGCCACGTACATCAGCGTTCCGACGAAGTATCCAGCGCGCGTCAGGCGCTCGTCCTGTCGAGTATCCGTTGCAGCCGCAATGCCGAAGTCGAGCAGCTTGGTGGCGTGCGACACGGGATCGTACATCGCGTTGTCGGGTTTTAGATCGCGATGAATGATCCCCGAGTCATGCGCGGCCTTGACTGCCTCGCCGATGCTCAGGATGATGCGGGCGACTTCGTCGCGTGGGAGCGGCGCATTCTGCTTCGCATACTTTTCCAGCAACTCGCCGGGCGCCCATTCAATGACGAGATAGTGCAGTCCTTCGGCGACCCCAGTCTCGATGGTGCGGATGACGTTGGGGTGGATGACGCGCTTGCCGAACTCTGCCTCGCGGTTGAAGCGCGCGACCGCGGTCTTCTCCACGCGGAGCTTGTCACGCAGGACCTTGAAGGCGACCTGACCGTGAGTGGGATGCTCCGCGCGATAGACGACGGAGGTACCGCCCTCTCCGACGAGCGTCTTCAGCGTATAGCCGGCGATGGTTCGCCCGACGAGATTTTCCTTGGACACGGCGCCGAACCTAATGGCCGCCAAGAGGGGCAGCAAGCAATGCGCATGAATTGGCTCAGCCCGTATCTTCACAATCCCTTTCCCGCCTCCGTTCCCTCGGTCGCGGGAGTGTCACGCTCTCGTTCTCCTCGTATGCGCACTTTCGCTGTTGCCGCAACCGCCGTTGTTCTGCTGGCGGGATGCGCGTCGGGCCGCGGCGCCACAACAGGTGGCGGTCAGGCGCCCAGCGCCGCACGAGCCGCGGGGCCGGTCAGCAATCGCCGGATTCCGCAGCAGCCCGACGTGATCGCGCTCTATCGCCGACTCGGACTCCTCGCGGAAGGGGGCGAGACCCCGTTCGTCGGATCGCTTTCGTTTGTCGGTGGGCGCTCGCCAGATTCGACCGTGATGGTACTGACGGTATCGATGGCAAATCGCGCCCTGCACTTCGGGCGCGACGGCGATCGATATCGGGCGACCTACAATCTCGGTCTCGAGGTCAAGCGCGGTACCGAGATGGTGAAGGAGATCAACTCCAAGGAGCAGGTGCGGGTACTCGCGTTCCGCGAGACGCAGCGCACCGACGAAAGCGTGCTGTTTCGCCAGATGCTGACGCTCGCTCCTGGGACGTATGACCTGCGCCTGACTGTGCGCGACGACTCGGTGTCGAGAGGGAGTGCGATCGAGGCAACGGTGGGCGTTCCGCGGTTCACCGACGGGACGGTCTCCTCTCCCATTGCGTTCTACGAAGCGTCTCCGCGTCAGGAGCGCGATTCTCTTCCCCGCTTCGTGGCGACGCCGCGGTCAACTGTCGTTTTCGGTCGAGACACGCTCTTTCCCGTGTACGTGGAAGGCTACGGGAGCGGTCCTGCATTCCCGATTCGCGTGAGCGTGCAGCCTGAGGGAGGGAGCGGGGCTCTGTGGAGCGACACGCTCTCGCTGCCGCGACGTGGCGACCTGTTCTCGGGCACGTTCAACGTGCCGATCGCAAAGTTGGGTGTTGGTGTGATGTCGATTGGCGTTTCGCGTGCAGG
Organism: uncultured Gemmatimonadaceae bacterium; assembly: GCA_964637355.1. GTDB lineage: Bacteria > Gemmatimonadota > Gemmatimonadetes > Gemmatimonadales > Gemmatimonadaceae > SCN-70-22. The sequence goes on along the minus strand of CAZWVG010000001.1, from coordinate 36,678 downwards.
AAGCGCGGATACACTCCGCGCACCTCTATTCGTTGCGTTTGGGGAAGACCTTCCGGTCGCGACGTTCAACGAGATGCTGGACTACCTGCGCTACTTCGTCTCGGCGTCTCGGCTCCAGGCGCTGCGCGACGCTGCGCCCGATGCGCGAGCGGCGCTGTGGGCGAATTTCCTGCGCGAGACGGATCCCGTTCCGCAGACTCCTCAGCACGAGGGGCTCCGTGATTATTTCGCACGCATTGCGCAGGCGAACGCGCGTTTTCGCGAAGATGCAGCCGCGGGTTGGCTCACAGACCGAGGACGTGCATTCGTCGCGCTCGGCGCGCCGGACCAAGTCATCGAGCCAAATCTCAGCGATCTCAATCAGCGCGGGCGCACGCAGATGTGGGAATATCGGCAGTATCGCCTTCAAATCATCTTCGTGGATCAGACTGGTTTCGGACGTTGGCGCATGACCATTTCGTCGGAGACGGAGTTCGAGTCGGTGGTGCGGCGCGTGCTCCCGCAGTAGGCGCTCAAGACGGGGAGTTTCGTTTGTCAGTCCATATTGACGGACCGACTTATCCCCTTGTTTGACATAGCCTTCTCTTGACAGATCGGAACGTCGGTCCTAAATAGGCCGGCGCGCGATAGCCGGCTTATGGCCGGGCTTGTGGCGGTCGCGTGCAGTCCCGAATCTCCTGTTGGAGGCGAATCGTATGGCCAAGGGCAAGGTGAAGTGGTTCAATGACGCCAAGGGCTTTGGCTTCATCGAACAAGAGACCGGAGAGGACGTCTTCGTGCACTTCTCGTCCATTCAGATGGACGGGTTCAAGACGCTCGCCGAAGGTCAGATGGTGGAGTTCGACGTCGCAAGCGGTGCCAAGGGGCTGCACGCCAGCAACGTGACGCGCGCCTGACGCGAATTCCACTCGGCAACACACCGCCGTTGGCCTCAACGACGGACCAGCAACCGCCTGCCACTCGGCAGGCGGTTTTGCGTTGTGGTCCTCTCGTTCTGGCGGAACCATGGATACAGGTCATCCTGCAAGAAAACGCCGGTCACGCCGGCGCCCGGTGCCTGCCGAAGGGCGTCGACTAATTGTGGGATGACCTCTAGAGTTGTTCGACAGCGAATGCGGGTTGCGCACTGGTGCCGATCCGCATCGAGCGGGTGCCCGCCCCGTCCTCTCTCCCAGATATTCGCGTGCCGAGTGCTTCTCCTCCCACATCGCCGACGTTGTTTCTCGTCGATGGCTACGCGCTGATCTATCGCGCGTTCTTCGCCCTCCTCTCACGCCCACTCACGACGTCGCGTGGAGAGAACACCTCAGCCGCGTGGGGGGTCGTGAACTTCCTGCAGCGTCTCGTCGCAAAACATCGCCCCGACTACATCGGGTGGGTGCACGACGCTGGACGCACCTTTCGGCATGAGGTTTATCCGGCGTACAAGGCGACGCGCGAAAAGCTCACCGAGGAGTTGCAGGCGGACTTCGACACTGGGCTGGAGCGCATCCGTCAGCTGCTCGAGGCATTTCAGATCCCAGTCCTCGCCGTCGATGGATTCGAAGCCGATGACGTAATCGGGACGCTCGCCGCGCGTGCAGTTTCGGAGGGCTTGAACGTCGTGATCGTGTCGGGTGACAAGGACTTTCAGCAGCTTGTGCGTCCCGGCGTCTGGCTCCTGAACCCCGGACGCGGTGGACCAGCGTCGGTCGATGAGAGCTGGGTGGGAGAAGAGAACGCGGCGGATCGCCTCGGCGTGGCTCCCGGCTTCGTCACCGACTATCTGGCGCTCGTCGGCGATGCCTCGGATAATGTGCCAGGGGTTCCCGGGATCGGCGAGAAGACGGCGAAGGAGCTGGTGGACGCGTACGGGGATCTCGAGTCGATCCTGTCGCACGCAGCAGAGGTTACCAAGAAGCGCCCGCGTGAGGCGCTGCTCGCGAATGAAGATCAGGCGCGTCTGTCGAAGCAATTGGTAACAATTCGCGACGATGTGCCGATCGCGCTCGAACTCCCGAAGCTCGCGCGCGGCGCGCCGGACACCAATCGGCTGCGGCAGCTGTACACCGAGCTCGAATTCACCTCGTTGGTGAAGGACCTCGTGGAGACAGCGCGCCCCGAAGCGCAGGAAGTGTCGCGCGAGACCGATTATCGGGTGATCGACAGCGTCGAGGGATTGCGTGACATGGTCGCCTCGGTGCGTGCGGCAGGGCGATTCGCATTCGATACTGAGACGGTGGCCGAACCCGGGAGTCCGACCAAGGTCGATCCGCTCCGCTCTCGGCTCGTGTCGATCTCGATCTCGACGCGCGCAGGGCAGGGTTACTACCTCCCGTTCGCGCATCGAGCGTGGGAACCGCCGCAGGGTTCGCTCGCACTCGGACTCGACGATCCCGACGCCAAGTCGAAGCCGGGGAAGGGTGCGAAGGGAGGGAAGAGTGGGCCCGAAGGGGACTCGATTGCTGCGCGAGCGCTCGCGCGTGGTGCGACGCCGGTGCAGAACCTCCCGCCGCTCCCCTCTGAGCCACTGGCCGACTTTCGGGCGCTCCTCGAAGATGCGTCGATTCCCAAGACGGGGCAGAACGCAAAATTCGACGTACTCGTCCTGCGAAGCGCGGGCGTCGCGGTTCGTGGCGTGGAGTTCGACACGATGCTGGCGAGCTACGTGCTTGACCCGGGACGCCGCTCGCACGGACTCGACGTGCTGGCGTTCGAGTTTCTCAAGCATACGATGACGTCGTATGACGCGCTCTGCGGCAAGGGAAAGTCGGAGCTGCCGTTCGACGTGGTGCCGATCGAGGCCGCACGCGACTACTCGTGCGAGGATTCCGATATCACCTGGCAGCTGCGCGAAACGTTCGAGCCGCAGCTCGAGGCGGCGGGAATGTCGGCGCTGTTTCGCGATATCGAGATGCCGCTGGTCGACGTACTCGCCGAAATGGAATGGACCGGGGTATCGATCGACCAGGAGTGGTTCCGGTCGCTCAAGGAGCGATTCCAGGGCGAGCGGGAGCGCGTCGAAGAGGAGATCTACGTCGAGGCCGGCGAGCGCTTCAACATCAACTCCAACCCGCAATTGCGGGTGGTGCTGTTCGAGAAATTGCAGCTCCCGGTCAAGAAGAAGACCGCGACGGGGCCGTCGACCGACGCGAGCGTGCTGCAGGAGCTCGCCGAGGAAGGGCATGTGCTGCCGACGCTGCTGATGGAGTATCGCGAACTGGCGAAGCTCGAGTCGACCTATTTGGACACGCTCCCGGCGCAGATTCATCCGCGGGATCACCGGCTGCATACGTCCTTCAACCAGACGGTAGCAGCTACCGGGCGTTTGTCATCGAGCGATCCAAACCTCCAGAACATCCCGATTCGCCGGGAGCTTGGGCGCGACATCCGGCGTGGTTTCGTGCCTCGCAACGGATGGAAGTTCCTCGGCGCGGACTACTCACAGATCGAACTCCGGCTGCTCGCGCACCTCTCGCACGACCCCGCCTTCGTGCACGCCTTCCAGTCGGGAGGTGACATTCACAAGGAGACGGCCGCGATCATCTTCGGCGTCCCCGTGGACTCCGTGACCTCGGACATGCGCGCGCGAGCCAAGACGATCAACTTCGCGACGATCTACGGGCAGGGCGCGCACGCGCTCTCGCGACAGCTCAAGATCAGCAATGCCGAAGCGAAGGAGTTCATCAGCACGTACTTCGAACGGTTCCGCGGCGTGCGCGAGTACCTGGACAGCATGGTGGAAACGGCGAAGACCCGCGGCTACGTGGAGACCATCTTCCATCGCCGTCGGTACATTCCCGAACTGAAGGAGCGCAACTTTAACATTCGAGCGTTTGGGGAGCGCGTGGCGACTAACGCGCCAATTCAGGGCTCGGCGGCGGACCTGATCAAGATCGCCATGATCCACATCCACGACGCCATTCGCGGTGCCGGGATGGCGGGTCGCATGCTGTTGCAGGTGCACGACGAACTCGTGTTCGAGTGCCCCCCCGACGAACTCGATGCGCTGTCGGCGCTGGTGCGAAACAAGATGGAATCGGCGGCAACGCTGGACGTGCCGCTGGTGGTCGAGATGGGGGTCGGAGACAACTGGGTCGAGACGAAATAGGGGAAGGATCACCAATTCGATGCGAGGCCCGGCACCGCTTGGCGAGCGCTGCCGCATTGCAACCTGCCGGACTTCGGGCGATTCGAAGGAGCAGCGGCCGCATTCTTCGACTCGAATCGAAACGCTAAGTCTTGTTGTGAGAAGCGCTTACGCTTCTCCAAGCGCAGCGGCCCCGGCATTGCTTTCTCGTCGGGGCAGTCACGCCCCGATTGCGAGGGGCACCCCGCAGGTCTTCCGACAGCCAAGGTGCGAACATGCGCCAGAGACGTAGCGGCTTCACACTCATCGAGCTCCTGATCGTCGTCGTGATCATTGGGGTTCTTGCGGCGATCGCGATCCCCAAGTTCCAGAACACGAAGGGGAAAGCGAACCTCGCCGCGATCAAGTCGGACCTCCGCAACCTCGCCACCGCCGAGGAGGCGTATTTCTACACGAACGGGACCTACACCTCGAGCCTCGCGTCGCTCAACGTGAACCCCTCGCCGGGTGTGAGCTTCACGTTCGCGACGGTGAACGCCGGAGGGTGGGCGGCGAGCGCCACGCATCCGCAGGCGTTTCCCATCACGTGCGCGCTCTTCATGGGAGGCGTTCCGGCGGCTGCGCCGGCAACCGTCGAAGGGGTCGTGAACTGCCAGTAGCCGCGGGTTATCCTTGGGCTTCATGGAGCTCAGGGACGAGTATCTCATCTACATCGAGTTCGAGCGACGTCGCGAGGGAATGATCCACGCGATGGACGGTGGGCTCTGGCTCCATCGGCACGTGTGGAAGGGACGCGCGATGGCGCACCTTGTATCGACCGACAGAGAGCGCCTGCTTGCGTACGGTCGAGCCGTGGGACTTCCCGACGACCGACTCCAGTACAAGCCGCTCAAGGATCCCCGCACAACGGAGCGACGCGAAGCCTGGCATTGGGACCTGGTCGGGCACTTTCTCCCTCGGCGTCGCGACGGCTGATACGCGCGATCCGCACACGCGGCTTTCGCGCACTAGTGCTGCCGAGCGTGCGTCAGCGAACGCGTTCGTCCAGTTGGCGCGCCGACGCCCTGATATCGCTCGCCTCGAGGCGCAATGCGGCGCGCAACGCCGGGTTGCGGCGCAGCGTGAGGTACGCGCGTGCCCGCGCGAGCGCGCGATGGTGTCGATCGGACATCCAGAAGTCGAGCGACGCCGACGGTGGCAGGGCCGCGAGGTACAACACGGCCCACCCTAACCCTGCCGTGCGTGCGACGATCGCCGCGAGCGCGAGATAGAATGCAACAACGAGGACGAGACCACTGACGAGCGTTCGCATCGCTGGTTCGTCGGGATTCTTCGACGTCGCTCGCCCCATCCAGCGTGCGACTCGGAGCGGGATCCAGTGGTTGATGCGCCCCCACAGTGTGATGGGGATGGCGAACAGCGACAGCGAAAGCTCACGCACCACGAACCACGTTCCCGAGAGCGCGGTCACCGGCATCCAGAGATCGTTCACCGGGATCTCGTGATCGCGAAGCCGCGCGCCAAACGCCCAGACGCGGTCGAGGAACGCGTTGATCTCGAGCTGCAACGCCGGAGACACACTGGAGACCACTTGGCGGGCAGCCTCGAGTCGCTGTGCCAGGCGTACCGACTCGAGAAGGGGAGGATCGGGAGCCGTGAGCGGGCGCACCCGGTCCAGAATGCCCGACAGGAGCGAGGCCAGTTCGACGATGCGCACGCCGTCGTCGCGTGAGGCGAAGTTGAGCGTGAGTTCGCGAATCGCGCGGTCCAGCCGCGCGGTGAGGGCGTGCGCTTCGTCGAAATCCGCGGTCGTTGCGGCTGACGCGAAGAGCGGCGTCCCGACGCGGACGACGACACGGGAGCGCGGGCGTCCCTTGTCTTCAAAGGTGAGTCCCACCGGGACGATCGGGAGCGAGGAGAGACCTCCCTCGTCTCGCGCCATGATCGCCAGGCGAGCGGCGCCTGTTCTCAAGCGACCCAGCTCGAGCTCGCTATGACTTCGCCCCTCTGGAAAGATCAGAACGACCTGATCATGGGCGAATGCCGCAAGGATTGCCGAGAAGGCGCCCGCATTGCGCGATTCATCGATGGGTGCATTACCCACGCGCTTTTCATCGCTCGCGCGACGCAGTGGGATGATCCCGACCGCGCGCACCACCACGCGGGTGAATGGATTTTCCAGAAGCGTGGCCTTCGCCGTCAGGCGCACGCGACGGTCGAGCGCGCAGGCCACCACGAGCGCGTCGACGAGCGCATTCCAGTGATTGGCGACGAGCAGCACCGGACCTGTGGGCGGAACGTGCTCGATGCCGACCACCTCGATACTTCGGTAATACCATCGCAATGCTAGGGTAGCGATGCCGCGCAGCAGACGGTACAGCATCATGCGGGAGACGTGGGCGTGAGCTGGCGCCGATGTGCGCGTGCTGCGCGCGAGGGGATGGACGGACGGAGGGGGAGACGGAAGGAGAGCGACTCGTCAGGCGTCGTGCGGCGAGTTGACGCACTCATCGCCGCGCACAGATTATCCGCCATGAGTCGTCGAACGGCGCGCGGGTTGGCTCGCGAAGGAGTGCAGAGGGCGATGGGCAGGCGTGTGCTGCAGTGGCTTCCCCTCGCGATTCTGCTGTCGGTTTCGGCGTGCGACAAACCCGCGCCGCCGCCAGGCAACGATACGGCGAGCGTTATCGCCTCGCCACCGATCGCACCCGACAGCGTGGTGGCCGCCGCCGAGTCTCCGTGGGACTCCGCGGCGGGACCGGTCTTCCTGACGATCGGCCCGAACGCGACGACGGCGAGCGTGGTGATCCCTTCGGTGACTGCGGATTCGGAGGTCGAATCGGGGCGCCTGAATGCAGCGCCGTACACTGGAAGCGCATTCGACTTGTTGGCGAATGGGCGCGTGGTCGGCGATGCGACGATCAACGGCGTCGTACCAGTGGAGTCGCCAGAGGAGTGTTCCGGGTGGCCACTGGTGCGCCTTGCCGGCGTGCGCGACGACTCAACGGGGCGAGGGTGGGTGGTCGGGCTGGCGCGCGGGAGAGCAACGCCCGTGGCGTACGACTCGATCACGGCGCTTTCTTCGGCGGACTCGTCGCGCCTCGCGATCGAGATCGCGCGACTCGCGTCCAGTGTGCCGGGGGATACGGTGCCCGAGCTGCGAGGGCTGCCGTATCAGGTGCGGCGGGCGTATCGCTTTCCGCTCCCGAGCGGGGGAGAAGGGATGATCGCGGAGGTGTGGCGCATCCTGAATCAGGAGGCGAACCCGAAGCAGGAGCACCTCCTGATGATCACCGAGCGCGATAGCGCGACCGGTCCGCGAGGAGACATCGTCTACACGGAACGTGCGGCGGGGGGCGAAGAGACGCTCGAGTCCAGCGAGGTGCTGGCGATCGCCCGCTTTTCACCGACGCGTGACGTGTCGATCCTGCTGGCGCGATATGTCGGGGACGGCGTGGTGTACGCGCTTCTCGAACGCACCGGGAATCGACGTTGGCGGTTGCGCTGGACGAGTCCCTACGTGGGGTGCTGAGCGGCGTTCACTTCCCGGTCGATGCGGACTCCCGAATGCTGCAGGTCCGTCTTCCCCAACTTCATCTACCGCCATCTCGCCGGGCGTAGCGCTCAGCCGGACGCAGGAGTCTCGGCGATTCGCAGCGTGAGAACGGCCACTTCGGGGGAGCTACCGATACGCACGGGGATCTGCGACCCGAGCCCTCGCGAGACGAAGAGCGGCGCCACGCTGTTGGCGACCCAGCCGGCCGGCTGCGACCTGGTGCACACGACGGATCGCGTGACCATCGCACCGAGCCACGGCAGGACGACCTGGCCACCGTGCGTGTGCCCTGAGAGGACCAGGCGGACGCTTGGATGAGCGCACAGGTGCACGCCGTCTGGGTGATGCGAGAGTACGATGGTGGGCGTGTCGCCCGACAACAGCTCGGCCGCGCGATCGGCACTGATGTCGCCTTCCTCGAGATCGTCGAGCCCCACGATGCGCAGCGGGCCGTCGGGCGACGGGAGCACGATGGTGTCGTTGCGAAGGACGCGCGCACCTAACGACTCGAGCCAGGCATACGTTTCGTCGCCGCTGGCGTAGTAGTCGTGGTTCCCGATGATGGCGACGATGCCGTCGCGCGCACGCAGGCCGGAGAGGACGGGACCGAGCAGGCGAAAGGTGCGACGATACCACCGTCGCCACACATCGCGCGCCCACCACTCGGAGGTGCCGTAGTCTCCGAGGAGGAGCGCGAGATGCGGTGACTGCGCGTTGGCGTACGCCACGGCACGCCGAGCGCGACTCGCTGGTTGTTGCGGTCCGTGGTGGAAGTCGGTGAGGATTGCGAGTCGGTACCCGTCGAACGCGGCGGGTAAGCCGGGGATGCCCACCTCGTGCATCGTGAGCTGCACATCGCCCGGTGCGACGATCACGACACGCCAGAGAAAGACACAGAGTGCAACGACTCCCAACGCGACGAGCGCCATCATCCACGCACTCACGACAAACGACAGGATGTCGAGGCGGGCATCTCAGTGGATCGCGATGTCGCTGCGACCCAACGCAGCGGGAGGGCGTACCCGCGCAGTTCCCGCCGCGAGTACGATGAGTGTCAGCACGTAGGGCAACGCCAGGAAGAGTTGGTACGGGAGCTGTGTCCCGGTGGACTGGAACAGGTACTGCAGCGCAGTCGCGCCGCCGAAGAGCAACGCGGCCAGCGCTACGCCGATGGGCCGCCAGCGACCAAGTGCCACGACGGCGATGGCGATAAAGCCCCGTCCGGCAGACATGCCTTCAGCGAATGTTCCAACCTGCGCGAGCACGAGCGCGGCTCCGGCCAGTCCGCCGAGCGCACCGGAGACGAGGACTGCCACCGCCTGCACTCTCCGCGGATCGATCCCGGCCGCCTCTGCCGCCTCCGGAACCTCGCCCACGGCGCGCAGCTCGAGTCCGGCGTGTGTGCGCGAGGTGATCCACCAGGCCAATGCCACGAAGGCGTACAGGGCATACGTGAGCACCGGCTGGCGAAAGAGCGCCGGCCCTACCAGTGGAATGCTTACGAGCCCCGGGATAGCGACTGGGCTGAGGGTCGGTATGGTGAGCGCCGCGCCAGTCGTGCCGAAGACCGCGCGATACAACGTGCCGGTGAGTCCGAGCGCGCCGAGCGTGAGTGCCGTGCCGGTGATGATCTGGTCGGTGCGAAGCCAAACGACGAACAGCGCGAAGACGAAGGCGGCCGCCAGGCCGGCGAGCATGCCGGCAAGGAGTCCGGCACTGACGCTCCCGGCTTGCGCACCCACCACGGCGCCAAAGCACCCGGAGATGATCACTCCCTCCAGCCCCACGTTGATCACTCCCGCACGCTCGGCGATGGTCTCGCCGAGCGCGGCGAATGCCAGCGGGGTCGCAGTTCGCACGGTCGCTTCGAGAAAGGCAGTTACCGCTTCGCTCACGGGACGAGCGCTCCGGCGCGGCGCTGCTGTCGTGTGAGGAGGGCGCGTCCACCGACGATGGCGAGAATGATGGAGGCTTCGACAACGCTCACCACGACAAGGGGCACTCCCGCCTCGCGTTGCATCGCGGCGGCACCGGCTTCAAGCGCCCCCAGGAAGATCCCGCTCACGATCACCATGCCCGGATGCAAGCCAGCCAGGAGTGCCACTGCAATCGCGGTATAGCCGTATCCCGGCGAGATGTTCTCGTAGAGTGCGTAGGTGACGCCGGTCAGCTCGACGCCGCCTGCGAGTCCCGCCAGCGCGCCGCTGAGCAGGAACGTGCGCATCGACACGGCGGCTACGTCAATGCCGGCGGCACTCGCTGCGGCATCGGGGTTTGCCCCAACGACGCGCAACCGAAAGCCGGCGGCGAGGTTCTGCACGACGTACCATGCGCCGGCAGCGGCAATCACCGCGATGGCGAAGCCGACGTGCAGGCGAGTGCCGGGAATCAGGACCGGGAGGTGAGTGGCCGCCGGAAGCGCGGAGGTCTGCGGATACACCTTCGTAGGTTCCTGCAGCGGACCGCGCACGAGATATCCGACCGCATAGAGCGCCACGAAATTCATCATGATCGTGCTGATGACTTCCAGCACTCCGAATCGACGACGGAGCCAGGCGGGAATCGCTGCCCACGCCGCACCACCCGCAGCGGAGGCGGACAGCGCCAGGACAAGCGCGCCGCCCCCAAGCGCATTCCCGCTGGCGAGTGCGACGGCCGCGGCGACGGCGGCACCGGCGAGCAGCTGTCCTTCTGCACCGATGTTCAGAATTCCGCCCTGAAAGGCGAGCGCCACCGCCAGCCCGGTCAGAATGAGCGGCGTGGCGCGGACGAGGGTTGCCGAGAAGATCGCGTACGGACTCCCGATCGCGCCGCTCACGAGCGCGCCGAGCGCTGGCCCGACAGCGAAGCCGCTCAGTGCGAGGATCGTGGCGAGCAGCGCGAGAACCGTGACGGCGAGAACGACGGCGAGTAGAACGGGGGCCATGCTCGCCGTCGGGCGCAGGAGCGCCGGCGTGCGCATCGTCAGGATCGGCGCCGGAAGACCCGGTACTCGACTACCCCGGTGTTGCAGGCGGTGCGCGCCTGCGAGTAGGGAATCGCGAAGTACGTGTACGCGACCACCGTGGCGCTCCGGCCGGAACACTCGGCGCCGGGCACAACGCCGCCCGGCGTGGAGTCGCCGGTCGTTTGGGGGAGCGCCACGCTATCGACTCGCGTCACGCGAACGGCGCGCACGATACCGAGTCGCTCGAGCGGATGGTCCCACAACGACATCGCCGTGAGCTTGGCTTCTTCGGCGTAGGCGCGCGACGCTGCTGGAATGTGATCGAGTCCATCGCCAATCACCCAGCGCGGGACGGCGGACCCCAGCGTCAGCACGACGACCTTCCACCCGACGCTCACGGCAAGGAGGAGCATCCACGGGCGCACGCGCCGCGCCTTCCTCGGCTGAGCCGCAGGAGAAGGCGCTGGTGATCCGACCGGGGGCGAGGAGGGGTGAGACATTCCGCTGGATATTACTCGACTGAACGCAGGACGAGCCAAGGAATGGCACGTACCAAGAAAGTGAGAAGACGAGAAGACGAGAGATCGTTCGCGGGGTCAGGTGGCGCCAAGCATGGCTCGTCCGACCGCATCGCGATCGGCGGGTGAAACGGGGACTACCACGCCGGCGTGTACCACGACCAGGCGATCGGCGAGGGCGAGTACTTCGTCGAGGTCGCTGGAGTAGAGCACGACGGCGCTACCTGCGTCTCGTGATGCGCGCAGGTGGTCCAGAACGGCGGCGGTTGCGCGGATGTCGAGGCCGCGCGTGGGATTCTCCGCGACCACCATCGCCGGGCGCTCGGCGAGCTCGCGAGCGAGTACGAGCTTCTGCTGGTTTCCGCCAGAGAGTTCGCGGACGCGCGCCGACGTTCCAGACGTGCGGACGTCGAATCGCTCGATCAGGTCCGCCGTCTTCTGCTGCATCGCGCGCCAGTCGAGGCGCCCACGGCGCGTTGCCGCCCCGCGGAGTGCGACGTTCTCGGCGAGCGACATCCCGAGCACGATGGCATCGCGGTGGCGATCCTCCGGAATGAACGCGACCGCCGGAGGGAGGTGGACGGCGCCGACGGTAGGGGCGATCCGCCCCGCGAGCAGACGCACGAGCTGGTGCTGTCCCGATCCCTCGACTGCGGCGATTCCGAGAATTTCGCCGGCATGCACGTCGAGCGAGACATCGCGCAGCGTCGTGACGCTGCGCGCGTCCGTTACCCCAACTGCGCGCAGCGATGCCACGGGCTGGCCGGTACGCACAGAACTCATCGGTGCGACCGTTGCCGCGCGTTCCGCTGTGCCTTGGTCGCGATCCCTCGTGGACGAGATGCCACGGAGCTGCTCGCCGCCGAGGAGGGCCGAGACGAGCCGCTCCTCATCGAGTGACTCGACGATGCCGCTCAGCGTCGTGCTTCCCCGGCGAAGGACCGTGACCTCATCTGAAACGGACATCGCTTCGCGGAGTTTGTGCGTGATGAGCACGACGCTGCGGCCATCATCCGCGAACCGCCGGACCCATCGCAGAAGCTCGTCTGCCTCCTCGGGCGCCAGCACTGCGGTAGGTTCGTCGAGAATGAGGAGACGTGCGTCGCGCGCCAACGCCTTGAGGATCTCGAGACGCTGCTGGGCGCCGACGGAGAGCGTCGCAACCGTCGCGGCGGGATCGACGCGCAACCCGGTGCGGGCACCCAGGGCGGCGACCTGTGCCGCCGCGGCGCGCGAGTCGTACACGCCGGACATGCCTAACGCGAAGTTCTCGGCGACGGTCATCGCCGGCACAAGCGTGAAATGCTGGTGCACCATGCCTACGCCACGGGCGATGGCGTCGGCGCTGGAGTGGAGCTTCGCCGGGTTCCCGTAGAGCCGCATCGTCCCGGCATCGGGACGATGCATGCCGTAGACGATGCGCATGAGGGTGGTCTTTCCCGCGCCGTTTTCGCCGAGCAGGGCGTGCACGCTCCCCTCACGCACACGTAGCGACGCCCCGGCAAGGGCGTCGACGGCACCAAATGACTTCCGAATGTCGATCAGCTCGAGCGCGAGCGTCACGACCCCGTCGGGAGGAGCAGGAAGGTCGCGGGAACGCCGAATTGCTCCTGCACCACATCGGCAAGTGCGGCGACGCCGAGCGTTTCGGTGGCGTAGTGGCCGGCGTAGATGATGACGACGCCGGCGTCGGCGGCTTCGACGGTCGTGTGATGCGGCCCCTCGCCGACGATCAGGGTGTCGATCCCCCTGGCTTGGGCATCGCGGATCTCCTTCGAGCCAGCACCGGCGCCCGTAATGATCGCCCAACGGCGGGTCAAGCGCCCGTCGGGCAACCAGGAGGCGCGCGCACTTCCGCCGAAGGAGCGAGCAAAGCTCGCGGTACGCTCGAGGAGTTCAGCGGTGGGTAGCTCTGCCTCGCCGGCGACGCCGATGGCGACGTTTTGGTAGGTACCGAATCGCGCGCTCGGCTCGAGATGGAGTGCGCGGGCCAATCGCGCGTTGTTTCCCAACTCCATGTGTGCGTCCAGCGGTAGATGCGACGCGTAGACGGCGACGTCGTTGGCGAAGAGTCGCTGCAGGCGCTCGTACACCTGTCCGGTGATGCACTGCGCCCCACCCCAGAACATGCCGTGGTGGAGGATGAGGAAGTTCGCCCCTGCCTCGAGGGTGGCGTCGATGGTTCGCCCGGAGAAGTCGACAGCCGCCGCCACACGGCGAATGGCGCCCCTGCTATCCAACTGTAGGCCGTTCAGCGCACCTGGGTAGTCCGGAAATCCGTTCGACTCGAGCAGCGTGTCGAGAAAGTCGGCGACGTCGCGCGCGTGCGGCATCTTCAGTTCGACTTGGGAAAGGCGCGGCCGGGTTGAATGACGATCGTGCCTGCAGCAATCCCAGCGCGCACCGAGTCGACCGACTTGAGCGCGGCGGCGGGAATTCGAGACTCGAGCGCGGGGTTGAGTTCGAGGCGCACCGCGTCTTCGTTGGAGCCCATCGCCACTACGCGCGGGACGAAGCTGTCGGCGACGATCGCGCGGGCCACCGAGAGAAACGCGTGCGGGACGTCAACGACGACGCTCCCGATGACGACTTCGGGGGCGACGGCGTTCTGGTTGGAGTTGGATCCGAAGACGAACGCCTTTCCGGATTCGCGCGCCGCCTGAAAGACACCGAGTCCCGCGGCATCGGCATTCTGGAAGATGATGTCGGCCTTGCGGGAGATCTGGGCGAGCGCTTGTTCCTTGCCCGCGCTCGCATCCTCCCACGAGCCGATGTACGAGACCAAGACTTGTACGTTGGGGTTCGTCGCGCGCGCGCCGTCGGTGAAGGCCTTGAAGGAGTCGCGCACCGGTGGGAGTTCTGTCCCGCCAATCGCGCCGATCACGTTGGTCTTCGTCATGGCGCCGGCCACCATGCCTGCCATGAAGGAGGGCTCCTCGAAGGCGAAGCGAATGCCGGCCAGGTTGGGACCGCTGGTATTGCCCGACGTGGTCACGTACATGGTCTTCGGGAATTCCGGTGCGACGCGTGCGGCGGCGTCCTGAAATTCGAAGCCATGTCCGAAGACGATGCGGTATCCCTGGGCACCATACTGCCGGAAGTTCTCCTCGAATTCCGCAGGGGTCTTCGTTTGGATGTTACTGATCTCGGCGTGCAGGGAGTCGCGTATGCGAAGGAGACCCTCGTAGGCGCTTCCATTCCACGACTGGTCGGTGATGGGACCGGGAGTGAGGAGCGCGACGCGGAAGGGGGATGCCGTTGCGGCGCCGCCGTCTCTCCCCTTCGCGGAATCGGACGGCGCGCACGCCGACATCAGCGCGACGGCAAGCGCGATGTGGGAAAGTGTGGAGAATCGCTTCGACACGACGTGGAATGCCTCGAAAACGCGTTGAGGGGGAATGACTTGGAGCGTTGTGGATAAACGTATGTCTACGTAGCGGATCTTGGGTGGCGATTGCGTCGCGTGGGGCGAGTTCGACGTCAATACAGCGCGGCAGTCTTCCTCTTCCCCCGCGCCGCGCACCACCTCCAGCGCTAGTGGGCGCTTGTCTCGACTGGCGGTTCGTCTCTGACCTGGGCGGCAGGGCGTGGCGGCTTGGGTTGTTCCCCCATTTTCACAGTGCCGTTGATCATCCCTCCCTCGAGCACGACCATGCTCTTGGTGTGAATGTCGCCCTCGACGCTCGAGGATCCCTGAATCTCGACACGTTCGCTGGCGATCACGGTTCCAACGACGACACCGCCAAGTATGGCATCGACCGCGTGAATATCGCCGTGGATCGTGCCGCCCTTGCCGAGGAGGAGTTGGCGGGCGCCGCGCACGGCGCCCTCCACGATGCCTTCGACCTTGATGACACCATTGCTTTCGATGTCGCCGACGATGCGCATGCCGCTTCCGATGACCGACATGGACGACTCGCTGCCGCCCTCGAGACGAGTGGACGTTCGGTCGGCGGACGGCTTGTTGAAGATGGCCATGTGGAACGCGCGGAAGGAGGAAGAAGGGGAGGGGAAGACGTCGTGCGCCGCGTGGAGCTGCCGAATGCGCTCGCGTGGTGGCGCGCTGCCTAACGATCAGGCATCGTCGATCGGATGTCCGAGTATCATCTCGAGCAGTCGATGCAGGTCATCGACGGAATAGAAGCGAATCGCGATGTCGCCCCTCGAGTCACCTTCGACGTTCACCTTGACGTCGGTTTGCAGGTGACGGCGCAGCGCTTCGGTGATGCGTCGTAGTTCTGCGGATTGTGCGTCACGTGGTCGCTCGGCGGGGCGGATCTTGCGCGGGCGGCCTTCCTGCGGGCGGGCGTCCTGGGCGATGCGCTCGACGTCGCGCACCGTGAGTCCGCGCTCGGCGATGCGCCGTGCGGTGTCGAGGCGCAGTGCGTCGTTGGAGATGGCGAGGAGTGCACGGGCGTGTCCGAGGGAGATGGTCCCATCGCGCACGAGGCGACGGATACCATCCGGGAGCTGCAACACCCGGAGGAGGTTGGCGATTGTCGATCGATCCTTGCCGACCGCGTCGGCGACCTGCTGCTGGGTGAGGGCGAAGTCGTCGATGAGGCGTTGATAGCCCAGCGCTTCATCCAGCGGATTGAGGTCGGCGCGCTGGAGATTCTCGATGAGGGCGAGGGTGAGCATTTCGCGATCGTCGAGTGTCTTGACGATCGCGGGAATTTCAGTCCAGCCAAGGCGGGACGCGGCGCGGAAGCGCCGTTCACCGGCGACGAGTTCGAAGCCGCCAGTCGGGTTCGTACGGACCGTGACCGGCTGCAGGAGGCCTGAGGCGCGAATCGAGTTTTCCAGTTCGGTGAGTTCTTCTGGGAGAAACTCTTTTCGGGGTTGGAACGGATTGGGTGCGATGTCGCCGATGGGGATGGTGCGGAGTGGCGATTCGGGAGCTGGCTGCTCGGTGGCGGGTCGAGCAGCGGTCGGGACCGACGAACCTGCGCCAGCGATGAGCGCTTCGAGCCCTCGTCCGAGTCGGCGCGGTTTATCGGTCATGTCGTGTGGAATCGTGTCGCGGATGCGGCAAACGTGTGTTTACGCGGAGGGGAGTTCGGCGGGGGATTCTTGCGGAACATCTGTTCCAAGGCGTCGGATAACCTCTTTTGCTGCATTGAGGTACGCGATAGCGCCTACTGATGACACATCGTACGTAATGATCGGCTTTCCAAAGCTTGGCGCCTCCGCGAGTCTCACGTTACGCGGGACCACGGCGTCGAAGACTTTGGGGCCGAAGTAGTCGCGCGCGTCGGACGCGACCTGCCGAGACAAGTTCAGGCGAGCGTCGTACATCGTCAACAGAACTCCGTCGATCGAGAGGGCGGTGTTGAGGCCGCGTTGTACGAGCTGAATGGTGTTGAGGAGCTGGCTGAGTCCCTCGAGCGCGTAGTACTCGCATTGAAGCGGAATGAGAACGCCATCCGCTGCCGCGAGCATGTTGACCGTGATGAGCCCGAGCGATGGCGGGCAGTCGATCAGGATGAAGTCGTAGTCATCCCGAACGGCGTCGAGGGCTCGGCGCATCGCACGCTCACGTGACTCGACCTCCACCAGTTCAATCTCTGCGGCGGCGAGGTCGGCCGACGCTGGCATCAGGTCGAGCGAGCGGAACTGCACGCCGCGAATGATGGACTCCGACGGCGGTGCGAGCGCGAGGAGTGCGTCGTACGTGGTCCGCGAGACGTCGGCCTTTTCGACCCCCAGCCCGCTCGTGGCGTTTCCCTGAGGATCTGCATCGACCAGGAGGGTTCGCTGTTCGGCGGCCGCGAGCGCCGCTGCCAAGTTCACCGCGCTGGTGGTCTTCCCCACTCCTCCTTTCTGGTTTGCGACGGCAATGATTCTGGCCACGAGCGAGGAGACTCCGTACGGGGAGTGAAGGAAAGTGCGGAGCGTTGGGGGAGGGGCAATATCGTCGCTCGCGAGTGCGGCTGCCAGCGTTTCACGTGAAACGAGTGCCCAGACCGACCCGGAGACTGGGGCTCATCCGGGCACCTTCGGGCGGCTGCGGGAAGCCGGCAACGCCGCTTACCAAGGCGCGAAACCTGATATGTGCGCACGAGTAGGTGCGCGCCGGTCCGTGCGTGCTGGGTCGCGCTAGTTCGCGCTAGTTCGTGCTGGTTCGCGCTGGTGACGGTCGACGGCGATTGGCGTAATGCTGAGACTGCCGCACGGCGTGATCTCGCAGTCCGGCTCCACGGACCAGCGCTCCACCGTCCCCCCTCCCTCTGTCTCTCGTTGCGAGTCTGAGCCAAGGCGATGGGCGCTGGTGGAGGAGCATGACGCGTCAGGCAAGTACATCCGGGTCGAGGCGGTTGTGCGGCGACCACTGTTTCACATGAAACACTTGCGCCGATCCAGCCTGAATCACTGAATCGGCGCCTAGCCGATGATCGTGTGGCCCCCGAAAATCTCAACGGAGTCTCGACACCTGATCTGCCAAACGGATCGACGCGTGGCCGGCCGATGCGCTACTTGGCAGCGAGAAAACTCCATCGCGCGGTTACGCTCACGGACACGGACTGCTCGCCAACTTCGACCGGTGTTGGCGTGTCGGCCATTGCTCGGCCGCTCGCCACCATCGCCATCATTGGTCGAGGCATTCCGTTGTTCGCCACGGACAGTTCAATGAGCGGGCCAAGCGTGCCGCCGGCGGCGCGCGCCAGCACTTCTGCATCGCCCTTGGCCCTCATCACCGCTCGCTCGAGGGCACTGCGACGCACACTCTCGATCTGCGTGCTGTAGTAGCTGATCCCACCGATATTGTTTGCGCCGGCGCCGAGTGCCGCATCGATGAGTCCGCCAACCTGATCGAGCTTCTGAACGTCGACGACGACCGTGTTGCGGGCGATATAGCCGATGAGCTTGCGCTCGCCTTTCGGGTACTCCTCCTCAGGTCCGACCGAATAGCCTGACGTGGTGATGTTCTGCGGCGAGACTCCCTTCGCCTTGATCGCGTCGATGACCGCGGTCTGGGTGCGCGCATTGTCTGCCCCGGCCTGCGCAGCCGTCTTCGCCCGTGTCTCGACGGAGAAATAGATGTGGCCGCGGTCTGGAACGACCGCCGCCTCTCCGGTAGCACTCGTGATGATTTGAGGAGGGGGAGGAGATGCTTGATCCTGGGCCATGAGGGCGGCGGGATTGGTGAGCAGGAGTGCAGCCAGAACGGCAAGAGACGCTCGAGCTGGACGACGAAGGTATGGCATATTTAGTCTCCTATTGAAACTATATAGCTGCTGATGGAGGGATACGACTGGACACGCACGTTGCTGAGGCATCTTACCGTCATACTCTACGTTCGATCCGATTCGGACTAGTATCACGCCATTCATAGGCCAGTCAAAAGCCATTTAGCCTCAGTTACAAATACTAAGGCAAAAACAACGATCAGCCGAAAAGGTGAATCTCGCTCGAGCCGACTCCCAGATGCCCTCGAGCGAGGGTAGAGCGAGGACAGCAGCGCTGTAGCGAGCACACGGAGGCTGGCGCGACTCGCGTGCGACGGCACCCCGCGAGACCGGCGGGCAGGAAGGACGAGCGAGTGTGTCTAGCGACGGGCCAGATTCGAATCGGCGACGGTCGCGATCGGCGCGGACGAGTGCCATGCACTCGCCACCGAGTCGGCGTTGAGCGGCTCGAGGAGGAGCGGGGCACCGAGCTCACTCGACTCCGGACGCAGCAAGTAGAGCGGACGCCCCGGGTATTGCTGCACGAGCACGGTGTCGCGCGCGTGAAGGTCGCGGGCGAAGACGTTGCTCGAAGGGGGCTGTGCCAGCACGGACGTTCCCACGGTGAATCCAGCACGATCCTCCATCACGCGGGCCGTGCACTCTGCATTGTAGGTCGAGCCTGGGAGCGAGCGTAGCGTGCGATCCGGGGTGATCGCTCCCTTCTCGAGGCGCAGCGAGTCGCGCATCAGTGGTTGCAGCTGACGAAGCGCGGCCGAGTCTCGCACGGGTGACGCCTCGAGGCGTTGCAGCGCTTGATCGAGAACGCAGGCATCGACCGAACGGTAGATCGACTCGGTCTCGGAACGCGGTACACCGAGAGCCCACATGCGGGCGATCAGTTGCGATCCCCATCCTTCGCGAACGAAGACAATCGCGTTGCGCACCCCGTGCTGCTCGGCGAGCGCCTCGAAATCGACCCGCATGGTGAGAAAGCCGTTCCGATAGACGAAGGCGCGATATGGGATGCCCATCGCCAGGCTGACCGCAAGTGCGCTCAACACCGCGTACGAGACAGCGCGATGCACCGTTTCGTTAGGGCGCACGTGCTCGCGTACCGCAGGGAGCAACCGTGCACTCCAGAGCGCGAGCGCTGGCGTGAGCACGAGAAAGAATCGCGCACCCAGAAAGACGCCGTCGCCCCAGTAGGAGAAGTAGAGCGCAACAACCAACGCACCGGTCCAGAGGAAGTAGCGATCGAGTCGCTCGACTCGGCGCGTTGCCGCGAGCGCAATGATCGGTGCGAGGAGTGAGGGGATCGGGAGTTCGAAGAGGTTCGACTGCAGGCGCAGGAAGTAGATGTTGATGAGCTCGAAGCCGCGCAGCGGCGTGTGCGGCTCACCCCAGGGAGCGCGATGGAAACCAAGGCCGTGGCTCTTCCCCCAGAGCAGTTCGTAGGGGAAGAGGAGCGGGTGGCCAGTGGCTTGCAAGTTGTACCAGAGCACCCCGGCGATCGGGAGTGCGATGGTGATGCCTGCTGCGACGAGTTCGGGAATACGTCGCGGGGCACGCACCGTGCGCCAGAGCATCCATGCGCCAGCCGGAAGCGCGAAGGCGATGGCGTCGAGCGGACGAATGCTCGCTGCGATACCTAACGACAAGCCGCAGACCGCCGCCCACACGGGATGGATCGCCTCGTCCTCGGTCTGGCGAACGAGCGCGTACATCGCCACGAGGAGACACGTCAGGATCGGCACGTGATTCATGTGCGAGCCCGACATGAAGGCGACGAAGGGACCGAAGGCGAAGAGAAGGGTCGCGGCGAGTGCCACCGCGGGGCGCGGCTCGATGCGACGGGCGAGCGCCCAAAAGACGACGGCGGAAAGCGCGCCGAACAGCGGACCTTCGAGCCAGGGGGCGCCGAGCACGACGAACGGGAGCATGACCAGCGGTCCGCCCGGCGGGAAATGCGTGTAGTACTTGCCGCCGAAATCGATGACGTGAAGCGCGCTGAAGAACTCCGGATACGCCGGCGGCTGCAACCAGAGGTGACCCTGCGAGAAGATGCGCGCCTGGAAGACGTGGCCGATCTCGTCGATGAGGAGCGGGCGGGCGCCGAGGACGGTGCGCGCCACCGTGACGTAGGCGGCGAAGGCTGCGACAAAGAGGGTGATCGCGGTGCGGTGCGGGCGCGCATGCGCCGCGCGTACCACTCCGTCGAAGAACCCGGGGCGCCAGATAGGGAGGCGGCGCGAGAGCACGGTGAGGACGATCGCGCACCCGAGCACGATGACCGTGCCGGTGCCCCACTCGCTCAGGACGTGGGAGTAGTTCTCGAACTCATGTCCGCCGGCGATCCAGTTGGCGAACGGAAACGCGCCCATGACTGCCATGAGGAGCGCGGCGGCGCGCATGGCAGCAATCGCACGTTTGGGTGGCGTCGACGTCGCGTGGGTGGATTCGGTGGGCATGGGCGATGGAGCGCCCGGCTCACGGGGCGTCGGATCAAGACGCCTCGCGACTGCCCCCCGCAACGCGCCGATGGCGCTCGACCTCGAGCACGAGATTCTGCAGATCGTTGGGCGAGACGCCGGGAATGCGCGACGCCTGGGCGAGCGAGCGCGGTCGCAACGACGCGAGCTTCTGCCGAGCCTCGAAGGAGACCGACTGCATTCGCTCGTAGGGGAGTTCGGCCTCGAGCGCGAAGTGGCCCATGCGGCGCATCTTGTCGGCTTGGACCCGTTCGCGTTCGAAGTAGCCGGCGTACTTGATCTCAAGCTCCGTGGTGACCACGGCGTCGGGGGCGAGTTCGCCCCCGACCTCGGCCAAGGCAAACAGTTCGCGCAGCTCGACGCCCTGCCTCTTGGCGAGCTCCACGATCTTGAGCGAATGGGGGATGGGAGTGCTTCCCACCTCCTGCAAACGGGCGTTCACCCGCTCGGGGCGAATGCTCACGCTCGTGGCGAGCCGCAGCGCATCACCCTCGTCGGCGAGGCGACGATCGATCGTACGCTCCTCCTCGGGAGAATACAGGGTGAGCTCGCGTCCGATCGGCGACAGGCGCCGAAGCGCGTTGTCCTGACGGACCGTCAGGCGGAACTCGGAGCGCGAGGTGAAGAGCCGGTATGGCTCGTCGACGCCTCGTTGCACGAGATCGTCGACGAGGACTCCGATGTACGAGGTCTCGCGGCCGAGATACACGGGAGACTCGCCGAGCGACGCGCGCGCGGCGTTGAGTCCGGCGACGACGCCCTGACCCGCGGCCTCCTCGTAGCCGGTAGTGCCGTTGATCTGTCCGGCGAAGTAGAGACCTGGAAGGGCCTTCACTTGCAGCGATGCGTCGAGCTGGGTGGGCGGGAAGTAGTCGTACTCGATCGCGTAGCCAGCGCGCGTCATACGCACGTGCTCGAGCCCAGGGATGGTGCGGAGGATCTCCAACTGAACCGGAGCGGGGAGCGATGTCGACATGCCGTTCACGTACAACTCGGCGGTGTCGTGCCCTTCGGGTTCGAGGAAGATCTGGTGACGGTCGGCGTTGGGGAACTTGACGATCTTGTCTTCGACAGAGGGGCAGTAGCGCGGGCCCCGCGATGCGATCGCACCACCGTACATCGCGGAACGGGCGATGTTGTCGCCGATGATCCGCTTGCCGGATTCACCGAGGTATGTGATCCAGCAATTCAGCTGCTCGGGATGCCTGGTACCATGGTGCTGGCGCCTAGGTGTCGCCCAGAAGTGAGACCACGAATAGTCGAACGTTTCGACCTCGCTGGACTGCACTTCGAGCGAAGAGAAGTCGACGCTTCGGCCGTCGATGCGCGGCGGAGTTCCGGTCTTGAAGCGAGCGACCTCGAGACCGGCACGATCGAGCTGTTCGGCGAGGTGCAGCGACGCGGCTTCGCCGGCGCGACCGCCGGCGATGCGTGTGTCGGTCCCAATGTGGATCTTTCCTCGCAGGAAAGTGCCGGCGGTGATGACGACGGCGCGCGCCCCGAAGCGGCGCCCTTCGAGGGTTTCGACGCCGACCGCGGCGCCGCGAGTCTCGTCCAACAGGAGCCGAGCGACCGTTCCCTGCACCGTCTGGATACGCGGGTGCTCCTCCAGGAGCGACCGGACGGCGCGGCGGTAGAGACCGCGATCGCACTGGGCGCGGGGCGACCAGACGGCGGCGCCCTTTCCGCGGTTGAGCATGCGGAACTGGAGCATCGCGAGATCGGTCGCTCGCGCCATGATCCCTCCCAGCGCATCGACTTCGCGGGCGACCGTCCCCTTGGCGACGCCCCCAATGGCCGGGTTGCACGACATCTGCCCGATGCTTTCGAGTGCGCTGGTGACGAGCGCAACGGACGCACCGGCGCGGGCGGCGGCGACGGCGGCTTCGGTGCCCGCGTGACCGGCGCCGACCACGATGACGTCGAAGTCCTGCTCATGGGCCGACATAGGTGCTCCAAGCTAACGGCGGTCGTGCCTTACTCCCAACGAGCGGCGTAGTTAGCGTGCCGGACGCGCGACTCACCTCACACCGATTCTCGCATGCCCATTCCACTTCCAGCCGGCCGGCCGGCGCTCGTGATCCAGAAAGGCGCGTTCGAGCGCAGCGGACTGACTCGCTCTGCGCTCGACGAACGACTGGGGCTTACACCCGAGGAATTCCGTGTTGAGGGAGAGCTGGTGTGCATCGGCCCGATTCCCGAGGACGATGCGCTCCAGGACCTGATCGCCGATCTCGAGGAAGCAGGACTGACGTACTTCGAGGATTTCTTCGAGTTGACCGGGAACTGGCCGGAATGGCTCGCCGTGTACGTGATGGCGCGCCGCGACGAGGCGTAGCGGCGCGCTCGCTACCCCTTTTCCGTGTACTGGTGGCTCGGCTTGGGTTCCGAGAGCGGGCCTCTCCGCAGGAGGCCGTGCCACCCACAGGAGAGACACCAGCTCTTGCGGAACCAGGGCATCACGCGATCGAAGAGAATCGAGGCAATGCGCAGGGTGGGGTGATCGCAGTTGGGACAGCGGTCGCCCTTGGGGAGGATGAAGAGGAAGGCGACGGTCGCGATGAGGATCCGGGCGATGGCGAGCGCCCCGAAGATCAGCACGAACAGCGCAGCGTCGGACATGCGAACGCGAAGGAGCGAAGGACGGCGGAGGGGAAGCCGCCAGGTGCAAAGCGGCTGCCGAGCGTTAGGTAAGGGCGGGGCGGCGGCCGTGGGGAGGCGACTTCCTGATGCTAACGCGAAAGGGCAGGAGGCTCCATAGCGCGCGGCGAACTTTTCGCGTCGAGCTGATCCTTGCCGAAAGAGACGACACGACGCTCGACATAGTATCGCGCGCGCCATGGCGCCGACCCTTCCACGAAGCCGCCGTGTCCGCCATGCGCGGTGATCTCGAGGTGAAGAGCAGCATTGGCGGTCGCCACTCGCGAGACGTCATCGAGGACCTGCGGCGGATGGAATGGATCGTCGCGCGAGCTGAGGAGGAGGGTGGGGACGCGAATGCGCGAGAGAAAGCGAATGGACGACGAGCGCCAGTAGTAGTCGGCCGCGTCGATGAAGCCGTGGACGACGGAGGTGAAGGCGTCGTCGAAGTCCCAGAGCGTCGATGCGCGCGCTACCCGGTCGGCGTCGGCGATGTGCGGATGCTGGCTGATCTTGGCGAGCGCCTTGGCCTTGAGCGAGCGCAGGAAATTCCAGGCGTAGAGGCGTGAGAAGCCTCGGTCGATGTGCGCGCACGATCGCGCGAGGTCGAATGGCGTGGAGACGGCGACCGCCGAGGCGACGCGTCCGGTGACGGCGTCCCCTTGTTCGCCGAGCCACTTGAGGAGGACGTTGGCGCCGAGCGAGACGCCAGCGACGATGAGAGGGGCGTGCGGGCGTTCACTCAGGAGTCGATCAACGACGAAGTGGAGATCGCTGGTCTCGCCGGAGTGATACGAGCGCGCCGTGCGGTTGAGGACTCCGCTGCAGGTGCGAAAGAGAAGGAGGTTGGCTTGCCATCCTTCGTCGTGTGCGGCACGGAGGAGCCCGGCGGTGTAGTGGGAACGGAGCGATCCCTCGAGTCCGTGCAGCAGGAGGAAAATCGGACGCCGAGCGTCGTTGCTGGCGGGAGTGCGCACGACATCCACGAAGTCGCCGTCGGGGGTATCCCACCGCTCGATGCTTGTCTCGACGGTTGGTGGCGTGCGAAAGAACTTCCCCCACATGGTGCTCCCATGCGGATTGCGGAGCCACCATGCCGGTGAGAAGGGTTCGTGTGGCATCAGTGCGGTGGTTGCCGACCGGGAGTGACTGAATCGAAGCAGCGGAAAATCGCGTCGAAAAGTGAGTGCCGCTCGCGGCGCCGCGACGATGTCGAGTGGTGGGTGCGCCGTCCGTCATCACGGTGGAGGCGCGCGCATGGGTGCGCGTCCCGAACCCTGAGCACGCGAGGATCCGATGGCCAAGTATATCCTGCTCCTGCACGAGAACCCGGCCGATTTCGCCGGCGTCACACCCGCCGAGATGCAGTCGCTGATCGAGCGGTATTCGGCGTGGAGAGAGAAGGTGCATGCGGCGGGGCACATGCACCAAGGGGTCAAACTCGCCGATGACGGTGGGTGGCACCTGCGCCGTTCGGGGAACGGCGTTTCGGTCACGGACGGCCCGTACACGGAGGCGAAGGACGTGATCGGCGGGCTGTTCATCATCGAAGCCGAGAGTGCGGCGGAGGCGCAGGAGATCGCCAGCGGGTGTCCGCATGTGGAGCACGGGTGGATCGAGATTCGCGCGGTCGACATTGCCTAGCGAGCAGCCTGCGGAGCGAGACGCGGGCGCCGGCGGTGACGAGACGCCGGCGCACCGACTCGTCGCGCACCTGTTCCGCCGATCGGCCGGAGCGATCATCGCGTCGTTGACGCGTCGCTTCGGCATCGCGCAGCTCGCGCTGGTCGAGGATGCCGTGCAGGATGCGCTGCTCGAGGCAACGCGTCGCTGGCCGTTCGAGGGGATCCCGCGGGAGCCGGCGGCGTGGCTGCAGACGGTGGCCCGGCGAAAGGCGCTGGACGCGCTGCGCCGCTCGGCGATGCACGACCGTACGATGCAGAAGATCGCGAGCGAGGGAGTTGCAGCTGCCGAGTCGATCGGGGCGCTCCTCGCACCGGGCGACGGCACGCCGATGGAGGATTCGTTCGCGCTACAGGACGACGTGCTGGGGATGCTCTTCGCGTGTTGCACGCCGTCGCTAGGGCGCGAGACCGCGATCGCGTTGACGCTGACGGTGGTGGCGGGGTTCACGGCGCACGAGGCGGCGCAGGCGTTCCTCGTGACGGAGACCGCGATGGCGCAGCGCCTGGTGCGGGCCAAGCGGCGCCTGCGCGAGAGCGGCGCGCAGATCTCCATTCCAACAACAGACGAATTGCCGGAGCGGCTCTCGCGCGTACTCGACGTGGTATACCTCATGTTCAACGAGGGGTACATGGCGAGCGACGGCGATGCGCTCATGCGCGAGGCGATGTGTGGCGAGGGGGCTCGGCTCGCGGTGCTGCTCTCGGAGCACGCAGCGACGTCGCTTCCCGAGACGGACGCGCTGGCTGCGTTGCTGCTCTTTCAGCTGGCGCGACTGCCGGCGCGGGCCACGAGCGAAGGGGGGCCGGTGCTGCTCGAGGAGCAGGACCGGAGCGCCTGGGACCAGTCGCTGATATCGGCCGGTTTTCATCATCTCGCGCGCGCGGCGCGAGGAGACCGGGCGACGTCGTTCCACCTGCAGGCAGAGATCGCGTCGCGCCACGTGATGGCCGAGCGGTTCGAGCTGACGGACTGGCCGGCAATCCTGCGTGCGTACGATGCGCTGGTGGAGCTGGAGCCAACGGTGGTCGTGCGGGTGAACCGGGCGGTCGTCGTGGGACAGGTACATGGAGCGGCGGCCGCGCTTCGCTCCCTGGCGGATGCCGCGACGGACCCTGCGGCCCAAGGGTATCGCTGGTTCTACTCGGTGCGCGCACACTTTCGAACGGAGTGCGGGGACGTACATGGCGCGCGCGACGACCTGCTGCGGGCGGCGTCGCTCACACGGTCGTCGCCCACCAGACGCTGGCTGGAGGAGCAGCACGCGGCCCTGTTAGACTCCTCAGCATGATGGAAGTCCAGATCTTCGGTACGAAGAAGAGCGCGGAGACGCGGAAGGCGCTGCGCTTCTTTTCGGAGCGGCGCGTCCGCACGCATTTCGTCGACCTCAACGAGCGCGCTGCCGCGCTCGGCGAGTTGCGGCGTTTTGCCCAGAAGTTCGGGGTGGACGCGCTACTGGACCGCAGCTCCAAACGCTTCCAGGAACTGGGGCTGGGGCCGGCGCGCTATTCGGATGACCGCTGGCTCGAGAAGCTGGCAGACGAGCCGCTCCTCCTGCGCGTTCCGCTGGTTCGGTGGCAGCACAAGCTGACGATCGGGCTGGCGGAGGACGTGTGGAAGGAGTGGAAGAGTTGAGACGGGAGACGGGGGACGGGAGACGGGAGGTTGGGGCGTGCGCGCTCCCGATACCCGCCGTCCAGCTCCCCTCCTCATGACCCAGTTTTCCTTCAACGGCGTTGGCGTTTCGTTTGGCGCGACGACGATCCTGCGCGATGTGACGTTTACCGTCGCCGCGGGGGAGAAGTGGGGGGTCATCGGGCGGAATGGCGCGGGGAAGACGACGCTCTTTCGGCTCCTCACCGGCGAGATGCAGCCGACGACGGGGACGACGGCGAAGACGCCCAACCTCCGCTTTGCCGTACTCGACCAGCACCGCGAGTTCCCGGGGGTGACGACGGTGTGGGGAGCGGTCGCGGATGCGTTTCGCGAGTTGATCGATCTGGAGGCTGATCTCGCGCGGCAGGCCGATGCACTCGCCAAGGCGGGGGATGCGGTGACGGAGCAGCAGCTCAATCGCTATGCCCGCGACCTTGAGCGCTTCGAGCACGAGGGCGGGTACACGTACGCCTCCCGGGTGGACGCGGTACTTCAGGGTTTGGGCTTCGACGCGGCCAAGTCACGCCACGAGGCGCTCACGCACCTGAGCGGCGGGGAGCGCGGGCGCGTGGCGCTGGCGCGGCAGCTGGTCGTGCCGGCCGACGTGATGCTGCTCGACGAGCCGACCAATCACCTGGATCTGGAGACGACGCGCTGGCTGGAGGAGTACCTGCGCGAGACGAGCGAGACGGTGCTGGTGATCTCGCACGATCGCGCCTTCCTGGACCGCGTGGTCGACCACGTGTTGCACCTGGAGGACTGCTCGGCCGTACCGTACGACGGCGGGTATGCGCACTTCGTGCGGCAGCGCGCGGAGCGCCGGCTGTCGCAAGCGCGTGCATTCGACAAACAGGCGAAAGCGATCGCCCGCGAGGAGGACTACGTGCGACGCAACATCGCCGGGGTGAACTCGCGGCAGGCGAAGGGGCGCCGCAAGCGGCTGGACTGGCTGCCGAGGCTTAGTCCGCCACCCGACGACGAATCGGCGATGGCGGTGCGCTTCGCGCCCGGTGAGCGCGGCGGGGACCTGGCCGCGATCTTCGAGCACGCCACGGTGCAGATCGGGGAGCGGACGCTCCTTCGCGACTTCACCGAGTGGGTGCGGCGTGGCGACGTGGTCGGGTTGATCGGACCGAACGGGACCGGGAAATCGACGCTGCTCAAGGCGCTCTTCGGCGAGCGCGAACTCGCGGCGGGGGAGATTCGGCTCGGGGGTGGGGTACAGGCGACGATGTACCGACAGGACTTCGCCAACGTGCCGCGCCAGAAGTCGATCTACGACATCATCGGCGACATGCGTCCGATGTGGGAGCGTGGCGCGATACAGGGGCACCTCGGTCTGGTGCAGTTCTCGGGGGATGAAGTGATGCGATCGGCCTCGTCACTTTCGGGCGGCGAACTCGCGCGCGTAGCGCTGGCGATGATGATGCTCGAAGAGGCAAACCTGTTGGTCTTTGACGAGCCGACGAACCACCTCGACGTGGAGTCGATCGAGCAGCTGGAAGACGCGATCGAGCGCTTTCCCGGCTCGGTCGTGCTGGTGAGCCACGACCGCGAACTCCTGCGCAAGCTGGTGACGCGCGTGTGGGAGCTCCGGGACGGGAAGATCCGCGTGTTCGACGGCGAGTTTGCCGAGTTCGAGGAGATGCGCGACCGGGAGGAGAAGGCGCGCGAGGAGAAGGCAGCCGCGGAGGCGGCGGTTCGCCGCGAGAGGGAGAAGGCCGAAGCGCGGAAGCGGAACGATCAGGACACGAAGTCGCGAGGGAACGCGCGCGAGATCCGTCGCAACGCGGAGCGCGCCGAGGCGCGAGTGACCGAACTGGAGGAGAAGGCGGCGGCGCTGGACCAGGCGATCGCCGACCCGGAGCTCTACGCGCAGCCGAGCGGAGTGGCGCAAGCCACGGCGCTGTCGCGCGAATTGGCGCAGGTGCGCGAGGAACTGGCGAGCGCGATGGCGACGTGGGAAGCGGCGCTCACCGCCGCCGACGCGCTGGACGCGTCCTAACAACACGAAGCGGGGCTACTCCCATCAATCCCGAATTCTGGGCCTGGGGCGGATTCATCGCCTTCGTGCTCGTGGTGCTGGCGATCGACCTCGGGGTCCTGAACAAGAAGGATCACGTGGTGTCGATCCGCGAAGCGCTGCGCTTCACGGCGGTGCTGGTCGTGCTGGCGGCGTGCTTCAGCGTCGTCATCTACATGCTGTACGAGCACCACCTGCTGGGGCTCGGGTCGCACGTGGACAAGCTGGATGGGGCGACCAACGACGGACGACTGGCGGCGGTGAAGTTCATCACGGGGTACGTGATCGAGCTCTCGCTGAGTGCCGACAACGTCTTCGTGATTGCGCTGATCTTCCAGTACCTGAAGGTGCCCCCGCAGTACCAGCACCGCGTGCTGTTCTGGGGGATTCTCGGCGCGCTGGTGATGCGCGGGACGATGATCCTGGTGGGCGCTTCGCTCATCGCGCGCTACCACTGGATCCTTTACCTGTTTGGGCTCTTCCTCGTGTACACGTCGGCGAAGATGTTGCTGGCGGGGGACGAGGACGAATCACCGGGCGACGGGTTCGTGATGCGCCAATTGCGGCGCGCGTTCCCGATCACCAACACGTATCGCGGGCACCATTTCGCGATCAAGGAGCACGGGCGGTGGATCCTCACGCCGCTGGCGGTGGCACTGGTGCTGGTGGAGACGACGGACCTGATCTTCGCCGTCGATTCGATCCCGGCGATCTTCGCGATCACGACCGATCCGTTCATCATCTTCACCAGCAACGTCTTCGCGATTCTCGGGCTGCGCTCGCTGTACTTCGCGCTGGCCGGAGCGATCGAGAAGTTCCGCTACCTCAAGGTGTCGCTCGCGGCGATCCTGGGGTTGGTAGGGGCGAAGATGCTGCTCGCCGACCTGCTGAAGGACTATCTGGGCCCGAACTTCAACTACTGGTTGCTGGCGATCGTGGCGTCGATCCTGGCCGCCGGAGTGCTTGCGTCGTGGCTGCGTGCGCGGCACGACGAGAAGCGGGGGAGTGGCACGTAGCGTGACGGGCGATCAACCGCGCCCGGCATGCGAAAGCCCCATGCGCCGCACCAGCGACTGAAAGCGATCGTTCTCTCTCAGCGGGTCGAAGATCGGATTCACGTTGAGGTAGACCACCCAGCCGCGCCGATCCGCGTGCGACTTCTCGATCCAGTCGAGCGCGCGCTCGGGCTCCGACGTCCCGAGCCAGGCAGTCGCCAACGCCACCGGTGAGATGTACTCACGCGTTGAGCGCTCCTCGAGCGATTGGCGAATGGCGGCAGCTTCGTCTTCGCAGCCGCCGCGCGCGAGAGCATAGGCGAGCGTTCCCTGCGTGAGCGGTCCCGCGCCCGATTGCGATACCGCCTCCCGAAGCGTGGCGATCGCTGCCTCGGGGTGCTGTCCCTCGACCGCCAGAATCATCCCCAAGAGGCGGAAGTTCTCCTCGCTGGTGGGATTCATCTCGATAGCGCGCATCATGTGATGGCGCGCGCGCTCGTAGCGCCGCGAGAAGTAGTAGAGCCATCCGACCGAGCGTCGGATGGAGATCGAACTACCGTCGAGCTCCAGCGCCGTGTGCGCCTCGACGAGTGCTTCCTCGTGACGGCCAAAGGCCGCCAGCTGAAACGCATACCACTGGTGCGCGGTGGGAAAGCGCGGATCGAGTTGCATGGCGCGTTCGAACTCCCGGCACGCCTCATCGAATTCCCACGAGTAGATGAAGAGACTCCACGCCAGTGAGGTGTGCGCCTCGGGGAGCATGTCGTCGAGCTTGAGCGCTTCGCGTGCGTAGTGCGCCGCGCGCTCGAGCCCATCGCCGGCTCGCATGCTGCGATAGTCGACGTGAAGGGCGTACGCATCCGACAAACCGGTGTATGCCAGCGCGTAGTTGGGGTCCTCGGCGATCGCGCGCTCGAACCAGGTGATCGATTCGCTGGTGGCGGCATCGCTGCGCTGGTTCATCGCCCAGCGCCCGCGGAGGTAATGCCCGTACGCAACTACGCTGTCGGTGCCGCGCTTGACCGGCGCCGGATCGTCGAAGTCGGCCAGCCAGGTGGTGCGAAGCGTGCTGGTGATGGTGCGCGCGAGTTCGTCCTGCACGGCGAAGACGTCTTGCAGCTCGCGGTCGTAGCGTTGCGACCAGAGGAGGCGCCCGTCGTCGGTGGCCGTGAGCTGCGCGGTAACGCGCAACCGATCGCCCTGTCGCCGCACGCTCCCTTCGAGGACGACCGAGACATCGAGGAGGGCGCCGATCGCGCGCACGTCGAGTGCGCGCCCCTTGAGGGCAAAGACCGACGTGCGCGAAGCGACGCGCACCGCATCGCTCTTGTTGAGTGCGTCGATCAACTCGTCGGTGATGCCGTCGCTCAGATACTCGTTCTCGGCGTCGGAGCTGGTGTTGACGAACGGGAGGACGGCGATGCCCTGTGCAGCGCGCCTCGCGAGCCCGCGACGGATCTCGCCGAGCGGCGTGGGGTTCGCCGCCTCCACCAATGCCGCGACGAAATCACCGGCGGAACGAAAGCGGTGCTCCGGCACCTTGTCGAGCGCACGAGTGAGCGCCGCTTCGACACCCAGCGGGACCTCGGGACGCAGGACACGGATGGGGCGTGGAGCTTCGGTCACCTGGCGCGCCATCGTCGCCTGCACGCCCGTTCCGCTGAATGGCGGCTCGCCCGCCAGCATCTCGTAGATGACACAGGCAAGGCTGTACACATCGCTGGCGATGCCGACATCACGTTCGCCGGCCGCCTGCTCGGGACTCATGTAGCTCGGCGTGCCCAGCGCGGTACCGGCGGCGGTAATGGCGGAGAGCAATGTGTCGTTCCTCGC
Organism: uncultured Gemmatimonadaceae bacterium; assembly: GCA_964637355.1. GTDB lineage: Bacteria > Gemmatimonadota > Gemmatimonadetes > Gemmatimonadales > Gemmatimonadaceae > SCN-70-22. Next base: position 5,097 of record CAZWVG010000001.1, on the reverse strand, counting down.
TGCCTCGAGCGACGCGCAGGCTTGTGCGACTCCAAAGTCGGTAAGCAGGGCGATATCGTCGGCGAAGAGGACGTTCTCGGGCTTCACGTCGCGATGGACGAAGCCAGCGCGGTGCGCATGGTCGAGTGCCGCCGCGACGTCGTGGGCGATGCGCAGAGCCTCGCTCAGCAGGAGCGTGCGATGCTGCGCGAGACGGTCGCGGAGCGATCCACCGCTGATGTAGGGAGTGACGTAATAGAGCAGGCCATCCGCTTCGCCGGAGTCGATCAGCGGGACGACATGCGGATGCGTGAGGCGCGCGATGATTCCGATCTCCCGCAGGAATCGTTCGGTGCCGAGCGAGGCGGAGAGATCCTGTCGAAGCACCTTGATCGCCACCTTGCGCAGGTGCTTGCGCTCCTCGGCGAGGTAAACCGTGGCCATCCCGCCGCGCCCCAGCTCGCACTCGATGGCGTAGCGTGCCGCGAGCGTGGGGGCGACGAGGTTGGCGCCGGCAGTCACTCCAGACATCCTCGTGTCATGCGTACGGTCACGGGCATGTCATGCGCCTCGCGCTGCTCCGGCGAGCCTCATGGCTGTACGCGCGCGCCGCCGGCGAGAAAGTCGACCGCGACACTGGACATGAGGCGCACGCCGATCGGGAGCGCGGCCTCGTCGGCGAAGAAGAGCGGGGAATGGTTAGGCGCAACCGTGCGCGGATCCTTCCCGGCGGGAGTGACCCCCAGCCCGAAGAAGAAGCCCGGGACCTTCTCGGCGTAGCGCGAGAAGTCTTCGCCCGCAGTGCCGGGAGGCTGCTCCGAGACCTTCGCGTCGCCAACCACGCGCTGCAGGGATGGCACCATGCGCACCGCGAGCGGGGTGTCGTTCATTGTGACGGGGTAGCCGAGTTCGATCTTCACATCGGCGGTGGCGCCGGTGCTCTGGGCGATCGATTCGGCAGTGCGCTTGAGGCGGGCGTGGATGTCGGTGCGCATCCCCGGGTCGAGGGTGCGGATGGTCCCGATCATCCAGGCGCTGTCGGGGATGATGTTCTCGCGCAGTCCGGCGTGGAACGCGCCGACGGTGAGGACGGCCGGGGCGGTGACGAGGTTGGACTGGCGGGAGATGATGGTCTGCATGCCGAGCACGATCTGGGCGCCGACGACAATCGGGTCGACACCCGCCGAGGGGAAAGCGCCGTGAGTCTGGCGCCCATGTACGACAATGCGGAATTGGTCAGCGGCGGCGGCCATCGCGCCCCCCCGCCAGCTGACGCTGCCGAGTGGGCCGGGGCCGACGTGCAGGCCGAAGATCGCGTCGACCTTGGGATTCTCGAGGACTCCGGCTTCGATCATCGGTCCGGCGCCACCGATGGGGGGAGCTTCCTCGGCGGGCTGGAAGATGAACTTCACGGTGCCCGGGAGGGTGGCTTTCATTCCGGTGAGGAGGTCGGCCGTCCCCATGAGGATCGCGACGTGGTTGTCGTGTCCGCAGGCGTGCATGACGCCGGTCTCCTGCCCGTTGTAGACCGCGCGAACGGTGCTCTTGAACGGGAGATCGACCATTTCGGCGACGGGGAGGGCATCCATGTCGGCGCGGAGGGCGACGACAGGCCCGGGCTTTCCGCCCCGCAGGATTCCGACGACGCCGTTGCCGCCGACGCCGGTCTGCACTTCGAGGCCGAGCGACTTGAGGTGGTCGGCGACGAGCTTGGCGGTGCGCGTCTCCTGAAACGAGAGCTCGGGGTGCTGGTGAATGTCTTCGCGCCAGGCGACCACCTTGGATTCGAGCTCTGTCGCTCGGCGATCGATGTAGTCGTGCATTGCCTGCACGTCGGAACGCTGCGCGCCAGCGGTAGCGAGCGGGGAGGCGAGGAGAGCGGCGAGCGGGAGCGCTGCGGCCAGCGCGCGAGAGAAACGCTTCATGGGACGGCGAGTCTGGAGGAGTCGGCGGCACGCGCTCTGGAGGAGGGGAGCGTGTGGCATCGGAAGTTTGGCACGTGAATGTCCGAATGGCGAGCGCGCGGACGCGAGCGCCCACGTCCGATCGAGAAACGCGTGCGCATCAACGGTTGCGTACCGTTGGCTCAGATAGCGGAACCTGTGCCGACGCCCTTCGTATGCTGTGGAGACCGCCGGCCCTGCGCTTCTCGCTCCCCCCTCTCATGCTCGCGTTTCTCCTGGCGGCGCAGCTCGTCGCAGTCGATTCTGCAGGCGCTGCCGCCGTCAGCAGCAATTCCGTCAACCGCAGCAGCGTCAGCCGCGACTCCATCTACAGCTCGGAGAGCGTGCGTGCACTGGTGGCGGATGCAGCGCGCCTCAACCGTGAGGTGCCGGCGTCGCTTGGCGGGTACCGGGCGCGCGCGGAGAGCGAAATCGCGATTGTGTCGCGGCGTCCTGAAGGACAGGAGGGAGCGGTCTCGGTCGAGCAGACGCAGAACGAGGTGCACTGGACGCGCGCGGGGAAGTACGAGCAGCACGTGGTGGGATATCGGGCGCAATCGATCGGGCTGCAGTTCTCGTCGCTCTCCTTCTTTCGTCAGGCGTGGACGGTTCCGATGCTGTACGGCAACCGTCTCACGCTGCTCTTCGGGCGTGACACAAGCTCTCGCCGTTCGCGGCGTGTGCTTCGGGAGCGTCAGCTGGTGGCCGTGCATCCGCTCGCCGACGACCGCGAGCGCGTGTATCGCTACAGCGGGGGAGATACGCTGGCGACGCTCCGGGTGAACGGGCGCACGGTGCCGATCGTGCGGTTGATGGTGGAGCCGCGCGAGGACGCCCCCGACAGCACGGTGGCCTTTCGCGGGGAGCTGGACCTGGACGTGTCGCGCCACGTGCTGGTACGGATGCGCGGGTATTTCGTGCGAAACGTTTCGGCGCCATCGCTGCTCGCCCGGCTTGCATCGTTTGGGGGATTCACGGCGGTGGCGTTCGTGGAGCTGGAGAACGGCGAGATCGAGGAGCGCTACTGGCTCCCGCTCTATCAGCGCATCGAAGCGCAGGTAGGGCTGACCAGCACGACCGACTCGCGCTCGATCTTCCGGATCGTGACGCGCTTTCGTGACCACGAGATCGAAGGGCCCGAAGGGGCGGGCGTACACATCTCGGACTCGCTCTCGGCGCACCCCTTCGACCTGAGCTTCGCCCCGCCAGACAGCCTAGCAACAGAAAGTGGGTGGCACGACGAATTGGGGAGCGTGACGACGGCGGTGCACAGCGACGACTTCGACGACATCGCCCCCGACGCGTGGCGCACGAGCGGGGAGCCGCTCTTCCAGTGGCGCACGCAGCGGCTGATGGACCTGTTCCACGTGAACCGAGTGGAAGGGCTCTACACCGGGTATGGCGCCGAGCTGCGGATGCGGGACGCCGCCCCCGGGCTGGCGATTCGTGCGAACGGCGGGTGGGCGTGGAGCGAGGGCACGGCGCGCGGGCGCGCGAGTGCAGAATGGGCGCGTGGCGGGCAGACGTTTGTCGCGCGCGCGGGGCGCTCACTCGACATCACCAACGATTTCCGGAGCGTGTTCGACAGCGGGAGTTCGGTGGCGGCGATCTTCGGGGTCGACAACTACGACTATGTGGACCGGCGGATGGCGGCGGTCGGATGGTGGCGTCGCATCGGGAAGGGGCGCGCGCTGACACTACGTGTGGAAAGCGGACCGGCGAGCGATCGCATGGTGCAGCGTACGCTGTCGCGCGGGCTCTTTCGCGGCGACTCGGGCTTTCGCGAGAACCGCGGAGTGCGGGAGGGGACATACTGGAGGCACTGGGCGGCGCTCGAGTGGAATCCGGACGTGAGCGCGGAGTTCGTGCACACCGGAGTTGGGGCGTTGCTGAGCGCGGAGGTGGCGCGCGGGGATCTGGACTACACGCGGCTCGAGGGGCGCATCATGGCACGCAAGAACCTCGGTGCGTTCACGCTCGCGGCGCGCGGAGATGCCGGCACGGTACTCGGCGATTCCCCGCCGCCGCAGCAACTCTTCGAGCTGGGGAGCAGCCAGTATCTCGCCGGCTATGACTACAAGGCGTTTGCCGGCACCGAGGCGATTGCGGCGCGCGGGCTGGCGATGTACCGCCTGGGTGTCCTCGATGCCCCGATTCGCATCAGGCGCTGGTTCCTTCCAGGCGTCGCACCAGCACTCGCAGTCGGAGTGCAGAGCGGGTGGACGCGCGCGAGCGGGAGCGGTGGGCAAGTCGCGCTCCGCGAACTCGGGCTCGTGCAGCCGGCGGATCCGCATTCCGCGGCGGTGTCGCGCGTGACCGACGGGGTGCGCACGACGGTGACGCTGGGGCTGCGGATCTTTGGAGGGGCGATCGGGGTGGGGGTGGCTCGCGCGGTCGACCACCCGGCGCCGTGGCGATTCGTCATCGATTTCACGCAGGGGACGTAGAAAAAGTTCTGGAGAGCTGAGGGGATTCGGGTTCGAGCGTCGCTCCTGTGGGTGGCAGCACATTCCACCCACACACGCCACATACAAGGAGCTGGTCATGCGTCGCTCTCATACCTCCCCGTTCCGCCTGGTCGCCACGCTGGTGGCCGCGTCCCTGCTCGGCGCCTGCGGCGTCGAATCCACCGCTCCCGAGCCCGCACCGGTCATCGATCCGGGGCCGAGCACCGCGCAGCTGCAAATCGACTTCGGCTCGATCGAGGCGATCAAGGACTGCGACGGCATCGAAGGCGACGGTGACTTCTCGTTCAAGGTGACGACGAACGTGAGCAGCGGCGGGAGCAGCACGGTGTACAGCAAGTCGGTCAGCCTGGGCGAAGGCGGGCGTACCAGCGCGATCGGGCGCAAGGTCTACACGGTTCCGGCAACCTCCGGGCAGCAGGTCACCGTCGAGTTCGAGGCGAGCGAGAAGGACAAGAACGTCTTCGGGACGACGTACAACGACTCGCGACTCGACAACGCGCGCAACGGCATCGCCCACAAGTTCAACAACGGGACGTGGTCGTCCCTGGGGCCGCGCAGCATCGAGTTGGGGAGCGGCGATTGCCGAGTGCGGCTGAGCTATACGGCAAACGCGCTCTAGTCGGTGGCGTTGCTGGCGAACGCCGACGTGCATGACGAGGGGAGCTGCCTGCGGGCGGCTCCCCTCGTCGGCCTTGGGGAGGGTGGGC